>NC_019702.1:1914683-2233797 GCF_000317085.1 Synechococcus sp. PCC 7502 | reverse complement strand
TTCTTCTTTTGCGGCATGATACTTGAACCTGTACTAATGCGATCGCTCAAACCGATAAAACTGAACTCTTGAGATGACCACAAAATAATCTCTTCGGAAAAGCGACTTAAATGCACCATAATCAAACTGGCAGCATTGAGAAATTCCACCGCAAAATCTCGATCAGAAACCCCATCTAAACTATTATTACCAACGGCACCAAAGTTCAGATATTCCGCACTCAAAGCTCGATTAATGGGGTGAGGAGTTCCCGCCAAAGCTCCAGAACCCAACGGGCAGACATTAACACGGTTATAAATTTCTCCCAGCCGTTGATAGTCTCTTTGTGCCATCTCAAAATATGCTAACAGATGATGTGCCAAACTTACGGGCTGCGCTCTTTGTAAATGGGTATAACCGGGAATAAGGGTATCAATATTTTGTTCGGCTTGGGTAACAATTGCTGCCTGCCAATTCCGCAAATCAGATTTAATTAAATTAATTTGTTCTCTTAGGTATAGCCTAACATCCGTAGCAACTTGATCATTGCGAGACCTCGCTGTATGTAGCTTTTTGCCCGTATCTCCAATTAGTTCGGTTAAGCGTTTTTCCACCGCAAAGTGAACATCTTCTGCTTCTACCCCCGGTATAAACTCCCCTGAACGATATGCTTGGCGAATTTGCTCCAGCCCTGTTACGATCGCTTCGGCTTCAGATTCACTAATGATTCCAACTTGCCCCAACATCTTGGCATGAGCCTGTGATCCAGTAATGTCGTATTCAATTAAAGCTATATCAAAACTAATACTGGCATTAAAGCGGGCGATCGCAGGATGGAGTGCAGTCTCAAAACGTTGACTCCAAGGCTGGGGGGTGTTTGTCATGGCTAGAAGATTAGATTTAGGCTCGATTATCTCATGATTCATCACAGTCTGGGTGTTAAGCATAAACATTTTGAGGAAGCTTAGAATACCAATGTACTTAGGTTTGATCGATACTTTAGCCCCAAATACTTAATGTTAGGATACAAATTAGGATGTAAAGCCAATAGAAATATATGAGTACACAAGAAGAAGGGACTGAATATCAAGGCTACTGGTGGCTTCCACAATTCCCAGATCATAAGGTAGCTGGAACTTTAACAGGCATAAAAACTGGAGACTTAAAGCTATCTCTGCTTGGCAAGCTTCAAGAAACATCAATAGATTTCGGCATAAAATCTGTTACTTACCCAACTATTTTAGGAATAGTACACGGGAAGCTAGTTAGTCTAGGAAGCTGCTATGTTATAGGTTCTAGGGTTAGTTTCCCAGGATTTAAAACTGAGATTTTATCTGTTCATATTGCTTTTATTGGGGAACATATTTTAAATCCTGAAGAAGCAAAGCTTAGTAAGATTATTCTTAAATTTGATTATTTTGACGAGTGGTTATGTATTCCCTCTATTAAAACCGAACATGTTGTAGATGATGAATCAGGAGAGCTTTTGGGTTATGACTTTAGCTACAGAACTCCTAAACCTATAAATGTGGATTTTGAGGAATTCAATATCTCAATTTTTTACGGGCATAATATGATGAGAACCTTCCCAAGGAATATTGAGCTTAAGCAATATGGAACAATTTCTCTACATAGTCATGAGGGTATGACTCTGCGTGAATGGAATCATAAATTTATATATCCTTGGCAAAACTTTATGACTTTAGCAACTGGGGAACTGTGTCATCTTCAAACTTTAGGGATTTTAAAAGAAAATGAAATAATTGATGTTTTCTTCGCTAAAACTAAAGGGGACACCTCAAAAAATATTAAATTTTTCGATATGTTTTTCACAATGCGAGATGTTAAGGACAAATTTTGTGACTTCTTAAAAAATTGGTTATCTATTAGTTCTCAATTTGATAGTGTATGCAACCTATTTTTTAGTACAAAATATACGTCTAGCTTATATGTTGAAGATCAATTTTTACCGATTGTTCAAGCACTAGAGTCTTATCACAGGCGTTCGGAAAAGTTTAACCATAAAAAAAAGTTTGTACTTAAAGAAAGACTACATGATATTTTTGATTTTGTCACAGAAGTAGTTAATCCATTGGTAGAAGATAGAAATGAATTTATCAAAACGGTTGTTAACACAAGAAATCACAATACACATTTTAATAACAAGCCCGAAGACCAATTTTTTCGAGGTAGAGATTTATTTTGGGCAACAAGAATTTTAGGATATATGCTTCAAGCTTGCCTTTTGAGAGAAATCGGTTTTTCTAATGAAGAAACTGGTAGCCTTTTCCGCAGAAATCAAGAATATATGTATGCTGAGCGATATATCCAAGAGCATTACTTCAAAAAGGATAAGCAAGTTCGGGTAAATCATACTCCTGAAGATGAATCTGACCCATTGGTAGGAATGTTTGCACTATCTCCAACCGCATCTATAAATACCGAAGAATTTTCTGCTGAAGAACTTTTAAAACTTGAAGGCAAGCTTTGAAGCCCTATCCACTAGCTGATACTGGTTTTATTGGCGATAAATTCTGATCAAACAGTAACTTCATAGGGAACAACTGTTAAACGGCGATCGAGATCGGCAGCAAACGCAAAACAAGCCTGTATATCTGCAAATGTTAAATCTGGAAAATCATCTAATACTTCTTCAACACTCATTCCACCACCGAGATAATCAAACACGTCTGATACAGTAATGCGTGTGTTAGCTATACATGGTTTACCACTGCGAATATTCGGATTGATGCGTATGCGATCGCGATAGTTTTTCATAAACAAGATTTGCCTGTAACCCACTTGTATCATACCAGCACCCTTATAAGAATTTAGATTTTGAGGAATGCGATCGCTGTTAGATTTTTGTGGAGGGGGGCTCTCTTTACATCATGTTAATATTTAACGAAGTAAATATACCTGTACTCACTTAATTCTCTTATGAACACCCTAGTAGAGATTAAATTAGCGATCGCATATATTCTTGACCACGCTGAAAAGATTGATCGGTACAGTTTTTATAAATCAATAATTCATTGATCTTTAGCAATGTCATAGCTATGTTTCAGGCGGATTTTAAAGAAATTTTAACACTGTTATAAAGCGGAAACTAGCATCTTAAATAGGACCAAACATATAATTGCCAGCTTTATTGGGATCGCTACTAAAGTAAAATTCTTCAATCATGGACATAACTTCGGCATTGCTTAAAGTACCATCCCCATTCAGATCAATTTTGCTAAAGGTTTCATCCACATAAATAACGGGAATATTATAAACTCGAAATAAATCTGCCCATTCTGATTTATCTAAATGTCCACTTTGATCGCTATCTACAACCGTAAATATGGCATCACTTAAGTCTAAAATTTCTTGATGATATTCATGATTTGCTAAAACCACATCAAAGTATGTTAGCCATTCTTCTAAAGTAATCTGCGTCCGAATTTGAGTACTCCATGCGTCAGGATTATTGAGAATTTCAGGCTGAGAATTATAAACTTTCTTAATTTCTGAGCGGATACGGTTCCACAGATATATAAACTTACTAGTAATGTTTTCGTAGGGAATGGAATCAGTTGCCCAGCCGCGTATATTGCCAAGACGTTCTGCTAAGCATTCAAAATCAGAAATTTTTAATACACCTAAGTTGCAGGCATCATACATAGAAAATAACTTCATTAATTTACGTTTTTGCAACTCTGTCAGCATATAAACTCCCAATTAGTTATTTTTTAGTAATTTTTAAATTTTTTTGATTTAAGTCTAGGGTTTAATGTATCAGACAGACTTGGACACTTCAGGTTAAATGTTGGTTAAAGGATTGGGGCATGAAGGTTTTAGTTTTAGGTGGTACTGGTGATGCAGTAAAACTGGCGGCGAAGTTGGCACATATTCCCGAACTGGAAATCATCTCTTCCTTGGCGGGTCGAACTCGTAAACCTGCTGCTTTGGTAGGAGATGTGAGAATAGGTGGGTTTGGTGGGGTGGCTGGACTAATAGAGTATTTACAGGCGCAAAAAATTGATGTGGTTATTGATGCTACCCATCCCTGTGCGGGACAAATTTCTGGAAATGGGGCGATCGCTTGTCAAGTTACTAAAATTCCCCATTTAATTTTGGTGCGTCCACAATGGCAAAAAGTCAAGGGCGATCGCTGGATTGAGGTTGCAAGTGTAGAAGCTGCTGCGGTCATACTTCCTGAACTCGGCACGAGATTTTTTATTACTTCGGGAAGACAACAACTGGAACCATTTTTAAAGTTAGCCAAATCCCATCCCCAAGTATGGTTTTTATTGCGCTCCATTGACCCACCTGATCTGGTAATCCCCAATAGTGAAGTGTTGCTAGATCGAGGTCCGTTTAGTTTGGAGTCAGAACGGCAGTTGTTAAAGAATTATCAAATTGAGGCGATCGTGACTAAAAATAGTGGGGGCGAGGCTACGGCGGCTAAGTTAACTGCGGCAAGAGAGCTAAATATACCCGTGGTGATGATTCAACGTCCTCCTATGCCCGATGGTGAGAAAGTAAGTGAAATTGATGAAGCGATCGCATGGATTCTTAAACATTTACGGCTTATAAACTAACCACTGGGTAACGGGCATCATCGGCTTCCAACCCAAAAAATTACCTACGGGTTCAGCTCGTTCGATGGAAATTTTGGTTAAGGTACCGCCTAATTGTTGCTGCCATTGGTATAGTTTCTGTTCACCCTCAAGGGTAACGACATTGGCGACTAAACGTCCCTGTGATCGCAAAGCATTCCAGCAAGTTTCTATCATTCCTAATGTTGTAATTCCCCCACCAATAAAAATGGCATCGGGCGTGGGTAAGCCTGCTAATACGTCTGGAGCAGAACCTTCAATAATTTCTAAATTTGGTACGCCTAAGCTCATGGCATTATCAGCAATGTAGGCAGTACGGGATTTTTCAATGGCGATCGCTCGACAGTTGCGATGAGTTCGCATCCATTCAATGCCAATGGAACCACAGCCTGCCCCCACATCCCAAAGTAATTCCCCTGCAAAAGGAGCAAGTGCCGATAGAGTTATAGCTCTGACTTCTCGTTTAGTTAACTGTCCATCGTGGTGATAGGCGTGATCGGGTAAGCCTACGGTACGGGAGAAATTTTTTGTTGGATACGGTGAATTAGAAATACATTCAATGGCGATCGCATTCAAATCTGCTACCTCATAATCCAAACTAATCCAATCTTGAGCAACTTCAAAAATTATCCGTTCTTTAGTTCCAGCTAAATGCTCTAAAACTGTAAATTTACTATGACCAAAGCCCCGCTCAGTTAAAATCTTTGCCACAAGTTTTGGGGTATGGCGATCGCTACTCAGGACTAAAAGTTTAGCATTGGCATAAATATAAGCTTGAAGTAAAGAAACGGGGCGACCACATAGACTCAAGGTTTTAGCTTCTGCCATTGACCATCCTAACCGCGCACAAACAAGACTAAAGGTAGAGATGGCAGGGATAATTGTGATCTCTTCTATGGGAATTTGCTTAGTTAAGGTTACGCCAATGCCATACCACATCGGATCACCACTAGCTATTACACATACTGATCGCTCTAGCCGATAACTCAGAATTTGCTTAATACTGTCTGAAATTGGTGTTGACCAAACCAGTCTTTCTTGCTGATTTGATCTGTGATTTAAGTCGTGATCTAACCTTGGATCAAGCATCCTAAGATGGCGATCGCCGCCTACTATCACCTCAGCTTGATCAATAAGCGATCGTGCCACAGGAGTTAACCCCTCTAGTCCATCTTCACCAATGCCAACAATCGATAGCCATTTGCTAGGCATTTATGGAGCATCCAAATTTATTTTTGAATTAAATCAGCTTTTTGCTTTGCCCCTTCAGGTTGGATTTCTGCCAAAATGCGATCGCTAATTTGACCACTGGTTAATCCTAATTCGGCGAAGGATTGTTCAGGGGAAGCGTGATCCACAAGCACATCAGGCACACCAATCCGATGAACAGGCACCAAAATCTGTAAATCCATTAATGCTTCTAAAACCGCAGACCCAAAGCCACCCATTAAGCAACCTTCTTCCAGCGTAACCACCCTACTAATAGTTTGAGCCAAAGGTGCAATTAAATCCATATCCAAAGGCTTAGCAAATCTGGCATTAACTACAGTTGCTTGGACTCCATGTTCCATAAGGATTTCCGCTGCCTGTAACGCAGGGTAAACCATAGACCCAAATGCCACTAGCAACACATCCTTCCCTTCTCTAAGAACTTCCGCTTTACCAATGGGAATTGGCTCCCAGTTTTCTGATTTTAACGGTACCCCATAACCATTGCCTCTGGGATAACGCATGGCGATCGCCCCATCATATTCAAGTCCCGTCACTACCATTTGTTGCAGTTCTGCCTCATCCTTGGGAGCCATTAGCACAATATTGGGAATACAACGCAGATAGGCAATATCATACATACCTTGGTGAGTTGGACCATCGGCACCGACGATGCCTGCTCGATCTAAACAGAAAAATACATGAAGCTTTTGAATGCACACATCATGAATAATCTGATCGAAGGCACGTTGCAAGAAGGTGGAATAAATAGCCGCCACAGGGCGCATTCCCTCACAGGCTAATCCCGCCGCTAAGGTGACAGCATGCTGCTCAGCAATTCCCACATCAATATATTGTTCGGGCAGTTTGGCTTGCAACTTATCTAAGCCTGTACCCGTTGCCATTGCCGCTGTGATCCCAATTATGCGTTTGTCTTTTTCTGCTAGCTTAATTAAGGTATCAACAAAAACCTTGGAATAGCTGGGGGGCTTAGGTTTACTAGATGGTGCCGATTTACCTGTGTCTAAATTAAAGGAACCTTGGGCATGGTAACCAACTCGATCAGCTTCGGCGTAGCTGTAACCCTTACCCTTAGTAGTGGCAACATGAACCATGACTGGCCCCTGCAACTTATGAGCCATCTGGAAGGTGTCAATTAGTTCCTTGAGGTTATGTCCATCAATGGGGCCAATATAGGTAAAGCCCAGTTCTTCAAACACAGCTCCCACCTTGTTTTGAACCATAGTCAGGATTTTAATATTATCCTTAATCCGATCCAGTTCATCACCGAGGGAACCGCCCACAAATGGTAGATTTCTGACCTGTTCTTCAATGGTGCCACTCAGGAATTTTACGGGCTGAGTTAGTCTTAAGCGATTGAGATAGCGGGGAATTGCGCCGACATTGGCAGAGATGGACATTTCATTATCATTCAGCACCACCATTAAATTAGTTTTAGGTAGGTGCCCAGCATGATTTATAGCTTCCAATGCCATGCCACCAGTTAATGCCCCATCCCCGATAATAGCCACGGTTTTAAAATTTTCACCCTTAGCATCACGAGCGATCGCCATGCCTAAAGCTGCGGAAATACTGGTAGAAGCATGCCCTGCCCCAAAGTGGTCAAATTTACTCTCACTGCGTTTTAAGTAGCCAGCAACCCCATCTTTTTGGCGAAGGGTATGAAAGCGATCATAGCGTCCAGTAATTAATTTATGGGGATATGCCTGATGTCCTACATCCCAAACCACCTTATCGTGATCCAAGTCAAGGGTTTGATAGAGAGCTAGGGTTAACTCTACTACACCTAATCCTGGTCCTAAATGCCCCCCTGTTGCCGCAATGGTTTCTAAGTGCTTATTGCGAATTTCTTGGGCAATGGATTCGAGTTGAGCGATCGAGAGACGATGCAACTGGTTAGGATGAGTAATTTCACTCAGGCGCATAGATAATTTTTTATTAAATTTGATCTCCTAGTCTAGTCTATAAATAAATTAATAGATTGACATGGTAAATACTTTTAACAAGCAAATAGCACAAAAAATAAAAAACTCAGGTCTAAATGAATGATCTCTCCCTGAGTTGGTGTTAGTTAATAGCCTAGTTGATAGAAAAAATTACTCTTAAATATCCATAGCTCCAGGTCCACGCTGCATTGCAATGGGTTCGGCTACAATTTCCACTGGCTGATCTGCTGCTGCCAGTTGCTCGGGAGTAACTTTTATGGTCATAAACCGAATTACTTCATCACTTAATTTCATGGTTCTTTCCAAGGTTTCTACCGCTACAGGGGGAGCAGTATAATTAAGCTGAACGTAAATACCTTCACGATTTTTCTTGACTTCATATGCAAGGCGGCGTTTGCCTCGATTTTGAATTGAAATTTCTTCTGCCCCTTTCTCTTCGAGTAGGGTTTTATATTTAGCGATCGCAGTTTCTAGGTCTTGCTCATTAAGATCAGGACGCAGAATATACATGGTTTCGTAAAGACGGCTCATAAATTAATTTCCTTATGGACAATAGGGCTAATGGTTAAACAAAAGCAAGGATTTATAACTCTACCAAATATTTACGCTTTTTTATATTTTTCTGCCAATAATCAGCAAGGGATTAAAGTATTATTAGTTTACGATGAGGAATTTAAGATGTTTTTACAAAAAGCAAATTGAAAACTTAAATAGTGTATTAATTGCCTAATATCCCTAACTATAATTCTTGAAATCGTATCCAAGCATACACTGAGCGTAAAAATGTCTGAAAGTTCGACAAAGCCAATAGGAAAAAATTATAAAGGTCAAGACCTAAGTGGGCATAGGCTATTTGGGGCAGAACTCAATGATGCCGATCTGAGTGGAGCTAATCTAAGTAAAGCCAGAATGAGTGGCGCTGAACTGAACCGAGCAAATATGAGTGGGGCAAACTTACATAGTACTCATCTGAATCGAGCCGTGATGAAAAATGCCAATCTGGAAAATGCAGATTTGACTGGAGCTAAAATGATGGAAGTCAATCTGAGTGAGGCGAATTTAACAAATGCCAATTTAAGCAATGTTAGTGGTGTTGAGTCAAACCTAACTATGGCAAATTTAGCTGGGGCGATACTAAGCAGTGCAGACTTCAGTAATTCCAATCTGAGTAAGGTTAATTTGGTTGGTGCGGATTTACAAGGTGCGATTTTTAGCAACACTAATCTAACTGGAGCTGATCTCAGTGGAATAAATCTTAAGGGGGTTAATTTAAGTGGAGCTAACCTAAGTATGGCGAATTTGAGTGGCGCAATTTTGGGCGGAGCCAACATCACTAAGGCTAATTTTGCTCAAACTGACCTTAGTAATGCCGATCTGAGGGATGTAAATATCTATGCTACCAATATAGTTGAGGCAAATCTGTCGGGAGCAACTATGCCGGATGGTACAAAGAGGGGATAAGCTATCACATCATACTTGCTAAGCTGACTACCCCAAGTTAATAAAGCAAAAGATAAAGAGATATTAGAAGTAAGGTAAAGATTATTTACCTCAAATTAGGTTATTCGTAACGATTTTCATTCTTTTTAGCTTTTTGATCCTTAGCTTCTTTCTTAGCTTTAGCATCTTGTTTAGGTTTTTTGGATTCTTTTTTGCCGCCTTGCTCTTTGCTCATGACTTTCACCTGTTTAATTATTGTGAGATGGCTTCACTATAGCACTTTAAAAGTTTGGCTTAATTGCTAACAAGCCATTACCGCCTCTAAAGGACTGACAAGTCGGCGAACTTGCTGCGATGAACCATAGGCAGATTGAATGTTTTCAAGGGTCATGACTTCTTGGGGTGAACCATAGGCAATTAAAGACTGATTTAAGAGCAGCAGTTGATCGTAATTATCTAGTGTCTGCCCCCATTCATGACAACTTACTAACAGGGTTTTTCCTTGAGCTTTTAGATCGCGATAAATCTCTAGGATTAGTTCTTCAGTTTTTTTATCCACACCAGCTAAGGGTTCGTCTAGTAGAAATAAATCTACTTCCTGTGCCAATGCCCTTGCTAGAAATACCCGTTGCTGTTGACCACCAGACAAATCACTAATGCGGCGATCGCTTAGGTGCAACATTTCTACTTTTTGTAATGCTTCTCGGACAATTTCTTGGGAACGGCGGCTGTGATTGTGAAACCAACCTGAATAGGTAGTACGTGCCATCATCACTACATTCCAAACGGTAACGGGATAGTCCCAATCTATTTGCGATCGCTGGGGAACATAAGCCACCCGTTGTTTTTGGCGTGACAGTAGTTTGCCATTATAGGTGACCTGACCCGATAGTAGAGGAATTAAACCCAGTAAAGCCTTGAATAGGGTACTTTTGCCTGCGCCATTAGGACCAATTATCCCCACAACCTGCCCCCTATGAATCTGAAAGTTTATTGCTTCTAGTGCTTTTAACCCTCGGTAGTTGACAGAAAGCTCTTGAACTTCTAACATGACAAAATTAAAATGATAACCATTCTCAAAATATAGCACAAACCTACTTGGATGGTGAAGTAAATGGGGAAGAAAATATTGAAGCGAAAAATTAGGATATTAGCTGTAATTTCTGGAGTGATCGCTATTCTGAGTGGTTGTAATCAAGAGTCAAATATTAATAATGTTTCAAATCAAGCCCCTAATAAACCTTTACCTTTAGTTGTGGCAACTTCTAGTGTGATTTGTGATTTAACCAAACAAATAGCTGCGGAGACCATTAATCTAAAATGCTTGATTGAAGCTGGTACCGATCCCCATACCTATAAAACCACACCCGATGATATTAAGGCGATCGCCAACTCGAAATTAGTTTTATACAGTGGCTATAATTTTGAACCGACATTAATCCGAGCGATCAAGGCTGATACTGGAACTGCTGGAAAGGTAGCTGTGGCAGAAGTTGCTGTACCCAAGCCAATTTTGGCAAAAAGTGAAGAAGTGGATGATAAAGCCACAGGAAAATTAGAACCCGATCCCCATGTCTGGCATAACGCTCAAAATGGGATAAAAATGGTAGAAGAGATCGCCTTTGAGTTAAAAACAATTGCCCCAGAACAAGTGCAGCTTTACGAAAAAAACAGTAAAAAGACAGTTACGGAAATCTTAGCCATAGATAGATGGATTAAAACCCAAATTGCCACTATTCCCGCTAATCAACGTAGGCTTGTGACCACCCACGATGCCCTTGGTTACTATGTACAAGCATACAACATTCCCCTTGAAGGTGCATTACAGGGAATCAGCACCGAGGAAAAAGCCACGCCTACAAGAATTAAAGACTTAGTGAATACAATTAAATCTAGCAGGGTACCCACTATTTTTGCTGAATCTAGTATTAATCCTAAATTAATTCAAACCCTATCCAAGGAATCTCAAGTCAATATTTCAAATCAACCTCTGTTTACTGATGGATTGGGAGCCGAAGGCAGTAATGCTAATACCTATCAAACAATGCTAATTGCTAATACCAAGGCGATCGTCGAAGGACTAGGCGGTAAATTCACTCCCATTCAATAGTGCCGGGGGGCTTGGAGGTAATATCTAAAACCACACGGTTTATGCCCTTAACTTCATTGACAATGCGGTTAGAAATAGTTTCTAGGAGTTCGTAGGGTACCTTTGCCCAGTCTGCGGTCATGCCATCTTCGCTGGTAACAAAGCGTAAAACCACCGGATAGGCATAGGTACGTTGATCTCCCATGACACCGACACTTCTGATCGTGGGCAATAATACCGCAAAAGCCTGCCAGTAATTGTTGTAACTACCTGAGCGATTAATTTCTTGACGAACGATCATATCGGCATCTCGGAGCATTTCTAGGCGCTCGGGGGTAATTTCACCGATGATCCGTATAGCTAACCCAGGACCAGGGAAGGGCTGACGTTTGACAATTTCCTCAGGTAAACCCAATGCAGTGCCAACTTTACGCACTTCATCTTTAAATAGTTTGCGTAGGGGTTCAATTAGGGTAAATCTTAAGTCATCAGGCAGTCCACCCACGTTGTGATGGCTCTTAATTTTGACCGCAACCCGTTTACCCGTGGCTGGATCGATATTAGTATCTGCCGATTCAATGACATCGGGATAGAGCGTTCCCTGTGCCAGATAATCAAAGGGTCCTAAGCGTTTTGATTCCGCTTCAAATACATTGATAAACTCACGACCAATAATTTTACGCTTTTGTTCTGGATCGGTAATGCCTTTAACTTTTGCTAAAAAGCGATCGCTAGCATCAATATATTCCACAGGGATCGCAAATTGTTCTTTGAATAGTTTTACTAATCTTTCTGGCTCTTGTTTACGCATAAAGCCCTGATCGATAAACATACAAGTTAATTGATCCCCGATCGCCTTATGTAATAGAAATGCCAAGGTGCTAGAATCCACACCACCAGATAGAGCTAAAAGCACACGCTGATTTCCGACCTGCGATCGCACTTCTCGAATTGCCTCTTCAATAAACGCATCGGTAGTCCAAGTCGGTTCACACTCACAAATACCATAGACAAAGTTACGAATTAATGCCATCCCACCCAATGAATGCACTACTTCAGGATGAAACTGCACGCCATAAAAATTTTGCTCTAGGTTAGCGATCGCTGCCACAGGGGTATTAGCAGTGTGAGCCAAAAGTTCAAAGCCTTCGGGCATAGCAATCACCGAGTCGCCATGACTCATCCACATTATTGCTTCATTCTCAACATTAGTAAGCAGGTTAGTGGGATCATTAATCAACAGATTGGCTTTACCATACTCTCCCCGTTCCGCCCTTGCTACATTACCACCCAGTTGCTGCACCATCAGTTGCATACCGTAACACACCCCTAAGATGGGAATACCAAGATTCCAAATTTCTGGATCGGAGGTGGGAGCGCCCTGATCATAAACGGAACTGGGACCACCCGAAAGAATAATACCCTTAGGGCTAAATTTTGCTAATTCGGCAGCAGTGGTGTAGTAGGGTAAAACCTCTGAATAGACTTGAGTTTCACGGATGCGCCTAGCAATTAGTTCAGAGTACTGGGAACCAAAATCGAGGATGGCAATCATCTGGCGGTGGGGTAGGCTTACAGATGTATCAGAATCGGTGGTGGGTGCTGTTGCGGCAATCAAAGTTTAATCCTCGTTATTCTAGTTATTATTTTACTTGTTTCCAATGGAATTTATAATGACCATAGGGGATGGGCAAATATAGCAGCAATGGTTTTGTTCCCTCTAATCTGATTTGATAGCGGTAAATGTCCTTTAGGAGCAGTGGTATTCCAAATAAACTCGGTGGGGTATCTGGTAAATCTTTTATCTTTTTTCCAACCAATTTGTAACCAAAATTTTTCCCAATTTTTATCTAAGCCTAGCCAAATTTTACGTTGCACAGAAAAACCAAACTTTCCATCAGAATGTGCCAGCCACAGATCGTTAATAGTTTTGAGATCAGTATTATTAATTTGTGCCACTTCAGTAAAGTATAGCCAACCCCTTTTGACAGCACTCTCTCCGACAATTTCTCGCAACATCAAAGAGGTAAAGCGATCAGCAGCTTCAAAGTCTTGCTGTATCAAAAGTTGTGCCAGAGGACTGTAATCTATATTTACCTCTGATTGTAATTGAGTCATGTTGTAACTATTTAGCCAGATGTTTCTATAAATTTATAAAATATCTCATAACTTTAACAGAAATCAGGTCTTGTAATATATCCAAGAGTAAAATTGAATAGATCAAAGGACATTTTAGTTCTATGGTTACTTCAGTTTGACTTTACGCCTTTTGATCACCTATCATGCCCTTTTAATCACTACCAAGTTATGATTATCAGTGGCGACCGATCTGACTCAAAATGGAACTATCCTTAATTTTGTCATCATCAGCCAAGAGGAAAGCTTTGCTGAGAATAAGGGATAGGGTATTGTCACCTTCAAAGGGTAGAAATAGACTATCTGTATTTGAGGATTTATCCCAGCCTGCCACAATACAAAGATAGGAATTATTAGGCTCCATTAGGATATTGCCACTACCAAAATGGATTTTATAGGTGCGTCTTTTGCCTTCAACAATCAGGAATCGATCATCAATCTTACAGCGATCGCTGATTTTCAGTTTTGGTAATAATCGAGTAATTACCTCACGCCTTAGTTGGGCGGTCATAGCTAGTTCGCCAAAGGAGTATTGCTCCCAATAGTTATCATAGTTGTGAAGATTTTCGCCGCGATCGCTCCAGTTCGGATCGTTACCAATACTTGCTACGCCCACAAATAAATCCACATTTCGCATCACTTCCGAGAATGTCAAAGCTGGCACATCTTCCAAGGGAATTGGTGTATATCGCTGATCGTAAAAACAGACGCGATCGCTCGCCACATAGAGATAAATATAGACATCGGATACCTCTTCACCTGCGGGGTCAACATAAAATTCTGCTTGTAAATTGCTCTGTGGTAAATGGAAGATCGCATTATTAGCTCCATCAAACCCACCTTGGAGGCTATATTGCCAACCCTTTTGCTTCATGAGTTGATACATTTGATGTTGGCGCAGAATATGGGCAGCAAAGCGATTAGAGTAAGTCCTTGTGGTTCTTTCCGCTTCAGTCAGGGGATAAATTTCTCGATATGCCTGTTTGAAAGGTTGGCAAATTTGATGTTGTTCTAGCCAATCTCGCCAACTGGAAATCAAGGTCGAGTCGGCAAAGATCGGATGCCATAAAACTACATTTACTTCTTCGGTGGTTTCTAGCCAAGTTAAAGCTTGCCCTTGAGCATTTACCACTTGATTTTGATGCCAAATTCCAGTTTCTTGGTGGGTTTCATTCCTAAACTCCCACACTAGGCGATTTGTTAAATATCCAAGGAGAGGATGATGGCTAAAACGTTCCTGCCAATCCGTATATTTCCAAGTGCGAGGTTGTAGATAGGTATTTTCAAGGCGATCGCGATGAACTTTAAGCAGAGATTCAATTTCACTGATATGACGTTTTAATGCTTTTAGTTCGCTACTGTAATTATTTTTTACTTCGGCAGGAAGGGATTTTTGTAACTTACCATCGGGTTTATACCATTGTAAATCCACACGGGTGGAACTGAGGATTTTCACTTCCGCCGTAAAAGAGCCAAAACTTTGACGTAATAGACCATTCTCATTGAGTCCATAGTTAGGAACTGCAAGCTCTAATAAATCTTCTTTAGTGATACCTTGTCTTTTCGCCGCCGTCTCGAATGCTTTTTGAATTAAGCTCTTTGCTTGACTATATTTGATTTTTGCCTGTAATTTCTCTAACTGAGTTATAGCCTCCCTGCCAGACATAACGCTTAGGGCATATATGCAAGCATTACCCACTAATTGCGATCGCGCCCCAATTTGCGGAATTTTTCGATAACAGGTTTCAGCTAATGCCCCAAATGCAGGAATCAGACGATTATCTTCCAAGTTGCTACAACTCCAAACTAAGCCTTTGAGAAGCAGACAGTTTTTATCATGCAAGAGAAGAACAGCATCCTTTGGATCAAGATCGATATATAGAGAAGTATCAGAAAAGCCTTTGCCATTATCTTCTCTCGGTTCAGCCACTAATGGAAACCACTTTAAGCAATAATTGACAAATGATTCTTCTCCAATTTCAGTAATTAACTCTTTCGCTTTTTTATTCCATTTTGCCGTAGGTTTAGATTTATCGGCTGTGCCAGCATGGAGAATTAGTTCCTGCCAAGCTTTTTTAGTATCATTATCTAAAGGTTCAAGGTCTTGTAATAGGCGATCGCTCCATACATCACCAGGCAAAAGTGTATATTCCTCTAATGCCTTTTCTAAAAACGTTGTCCACTTTTTGTAATTATCATGATCATTTTGAATTATGGCTGCTGATTTAATTTTATGTAAGGCAATTTCTAATTCCACTGAAAAGGGTTTTAGCTTATTAATTAAATTCATGATTTTTGAGCTTACGGACTTACTCAAGCTATGAGAGCTATGCAGAAATATTCCTTTTGTATAAACGTCAATTAAATCAATAACTTCTGAATTGGATAAACTTGTAATTTCAAGGACTAGATTCTCTGAAATTCCATACAATACCTGAAGATATTTATTTCTTGGGTTGGCTTTAATCCCTTCATTCAAAAAAATTTGACTCATATCAACAAGTGTAGGGATTATTATGTCAATTGGCTCTGATAATGAATTTAAGCCTTTTAATTCTTGTAAGTATCGATCCAGTTTATCTTCTTCATTCGCTATCCCAGATATATTCCTATTAAGCCAGCAAACTCTTAAGTAGCAGGCAAAAATAGTTTTAAGAATAAAAGTATCTTTTTCACTAATAATCTTAATCCTGCTTTGAGATAGTCTTTGCCAAGCAGAAATATCAAATATACAGTAAATGGTTGTAACCGAACTCTCAAGTCCAATATTAGCATTCTGCCACCAAAACTCTGGAAGTAATGCCTCTGTTAAAATTTCGTCAAGAGATAGGTGTTGTGTGTAATAAGGATCACTTTCGTAAATAGGATAACCATCGACTCCAACCAGTTTAGGTTCACCTTTCATCCAATCAAAAGAATCGAATATCACAAATTTACCCTCCTCTTAATCTATGTCCTATTGTATTGCTATCCACCAACCAAGGGAGTTAAACGCATAAAGCTTATCTCCATATCTTCGGAAATTTCAAGTTCTTCATCCAAGCTAACAATTTGCTTATTATTCACCAACATCAGAAAGGCATTTTTATTAAAAGCAGCGATCGCTTTTTCGTACTGTTCTTCCCAGTTAATAATACGTTTGGTTTTTAGTTTATAGCCCCTAGGCGATCGCAGAGAATCTTCAGGTTGCACTAGTCCTTGAAACTCAGATTCTTGCTGGTTATTAAATAACTCAACCTCTTGCCGCACTCTTTCCCGTAGTATATCTGCGGCTGTACACAGAGCGATCGCTAAAGTAATAGTCTTGCGATTAGTCTTCTCGCCTGAAATTGATTCATCACAAACGGTTAAAAGCATAATTTTCTGAGGGATTTATTCTTTAACTTTTATTCCAGCATATCCAAAGGGGCAAAGCCCTGACGTTGGGTATTTTCCGTAATCGAACGAGGCTCTAGGAATTGCAAGAGATAATCCTGCCCGCCCGCTTTAGAACCTACGCCACTAAGCTTAAATCCCCCAAAGGGATGGCGATCGACTAATGCCCCTGTGATACCACGATTGATATAGAGATTTCCCACCTCAAATTCAGCGTATGCTTTTTCAATATGGGAAGGGGTACGGGAGAAGATTCCCCCTGTGAGAGCGTAATTGGTATTATTAGCGATCGCTAGAGCCTCATCAAAACTATCTGCCTTCAGAACTGCTAAAACTGGACCAAAGATTTCCTCCTGGGAGATCAGATCATCAGGTTTAACATCAGTAACGATCGTGGGCGAGACATAGTAGCCATGATGAGGAACTGGTATTTCTAAGGCAATTTTATTTACTTCCCTTGCTGTTTGGATATAACTCAGAATTTTCTCTTGAGCCTTGCCGTCAATTACTGCCCCCACCTTAGTCGCAGGTAAATTAGCTTCACCGACGGTTAAAGAACGGGTCGCTTCTACTAATCTAGCTAGAAAATTTTCATAAACGGGTGATAAAACCACAACCCTTGAGCAAGCCGAGCATTTTTGTCCAGCATAACCAAAAGCTGAATTCATCACGGCAACTACTGCCTGATCTAAATCGGCACTTTCATCAATGATGATAGTATTCTTCCCTCCCATTTCGGCGATTACTCGCTTCATGTGCTTTTGCTTAGGCTGAAGAATTGAGGCATCGGTATAAATCTGGCATCCCACCTGCTGCGAACCCGTAAAGGCAATCACTTGGACATCTGGATGTTTAACTAAATAGGAACCAACTTGGGAACCTTTTCCTGATAGATAATTAAATACGCCCTTGGGCATTCCTGCGGCTTGGAAGACTTCCATAATCTTGGCACCAATCACAGAAGCTTGCTCGGCAGGTTTAAGGATTACCGTATTCCCTGCGGCTAATGCCCCTGCACTCATACCCAAAGCGATCGCCAAGGGGAAATTCCAAGGCGAAATCACTAAAACCACTCCCCTAGGTTGATAGATATAGGTATTATCTTCTCCCGGTACATTCCGTTTCACAGGTTGGGATATTCTTTCGATTTCCTTAGCATAGTAGCGACAGAAATCTATCGCTTCAGAAACTTCCGCATCTGCCTCCCTAACTGGTTTGCCAACTTCCAAAACAATCCAAGCACTGAGTTCAGCCCGTCGATCTTCCATAATATCCGCAGCTTTACGCAGAATATTACCCCGTTCCGTTGCTGTTAATTTCTTCCAACTGGGAAATGCGGTTTTAGCAGCAGTCATTGCCAGTTCCGCTTGGTCGATGCTTGCTAGTCCGATTTTACCCACAACTTGAGAGCAGTTAGAAGGATTAAGAGACTCAGCGAATGCCTCCGTTTGTAGTTCCTCTCCATTCACAATAGGAAGATAGGTTTTACCTAAACTTGCTTTAACCAAGTTAAATGCCTGTTGGGACTGCGATCGCTTGTCAGCTTGGGCATAATCGGTATCACCAGCATTAGAAAAACGATCAAATTCAATGTGACGATTTTTCCCAGAATCAGTTTCTAAGGTCGGCTTTACCAGTAATTCATCCACTGGTCGTTCATCATTGGTACTCAGGCGCAAAAACGAACTATTGGCAGTATTCTCTAGTAATCGCCGAATTAGGTAGGACATACCCGGAATTAAATCCCCAAAGGGACAGTAAATCCTGACTCTGTATCCCATATCTGCGATCGCCTTGGTAAATTTATCACCCATGCCATAGAGAGCTTGCACTTCAAAGTTGCGTTGGGGAATATTTAGAGTTTGAGCAATAGCGATCGCCTTTGCTAAAGACCGCACATTATGACTGCCAACGGCGGCATAGAGATATTGATGATTTTCTAAGAGAATCTCTACTAAGCGTTCATAGTTATAATCCGTAGAACTTTTTTCATTAAAAACAGGTTGATCCCAGCCCTGCTGATATGCCTTGATGGTTTCTTGATCCCAGTAAGCTCCCTTCACTAAACGCACAGTGATGGGTTTGCCTCTAGTCTTTGCCCATCCGACTAAATCTAATAAATCCTGTTGCGAATTCCGTAAATACCCTTGAAGTGTAATTCCCACATCGGTGCGATCGCAAAATTCTGGCTCCGTTAATACCTGCTTCAGAATCTGCAAGGTTAAAGTCTTATAAGCATACTGTTCCATGTCGAAATGCACAGCACATCCCAGTTCCTTTGCTTTTCGTAATAGAGTTCGGACTGGTTTGCTCACCTTTGCTGTGGTCACCAATGGATCGAGGGGATCGAATTGGGAATAGAAAGCACTAAGCTTTACTGACACCTGCACCCTAGGCAGTTCAATGCCATCTGCTTTATCAATCTGATCAATTACTGTCCACGATTTTGCTTTGTTCGTGAGATCGATCATCATCTGCACATAGCGATCAAAGTATGACTGTGCTTCAACTTCACTAATTACTGCCTCGCCCAGTAGATCCATCGTAAAAGCGTAGCGTTCCTTTCGGAGCCGTTCAATATTTTTAATTGCTTCAGGTAGGTTTTCTCCACTGACATATCTTCTCGCTAAGGATTCTACGGCTGCTCCTAATGCTGTAGCGGCGGCGGTGGCGGTTAAGGAGTTGGGATTATCCGTACTAAAATTCAGAAGCGATCGCAGAGCGGGAACTTCAACGGCATCACTAGCTAAATATTCCTGCATGTGTCGGGCGATTTCGGCTTTACTTTTCAAGGCAGGTAGGCAATCGATCAACCGAAATAACTGGACGCGCAAACCTTCATTTCCCATACCCCACGCCATTAATTTATCGTCTAGGCGCATTTCCCCTTTGAGTTTGTCCCAAAAACCACCTTTACTAGCAGCGAGAATTTTGCGGGCAATTTCTTGGGTCTTAGCCTCGTAACGGTCGGAATTAATGATCTCGGTAGGTTTTACAGCTTGAGTAACCACGTTTACATACTTAAATAACTTCTATACCCCATATTATCCTGATTTTTTAATTAAAACCTAGGTGCCAGACTAGCTTATCCTAGTATTCAGAGAAAACAAGGAACAACATATGAGCGCAACACAAGTAATTGGTGAAGGTACAGGCAAAATTGTGTTTGGTACGGATGGTTGGCGGGGCATTATTGCCGATGATTTTACATTTCCTAATGTCAGAAAAGTTACGAGGGCGATCGCCAAATATTTAAGCACTGCCTACGATCAAAGTCGTCCAGTACTGGTTGCCTATGACACCAGATTTTTAGCTGAAGAATTTGCGATCGCTGCTGCCCATGTCTTAGCTAGTTTAGGTTGGACGGTGAAAATTGTTGAGCGTGATTGCCCTACCCCAGTAATTGCCTATGCTGCTAAATACCTGAATTCGGCGGGTGCATTAATGTTTACTGCCAGCCATAACCCTGCGCCCTACTGTGGGATCAAATATATTCCCGACTATGCTGGTCCTGCTACTCCAGCGATTACCGATACGATTGTCGCCAATATTGATAGATCAACCGATGAGGTGCCAACGGGAGTTCCCAGTAATTTAATTTCTCGGTTTGATCCAAAGCCTGATTATCTCAAGTTTATTTATACAATTTTAGATTGCGATCGCATTCGCAGTGCCAAACTCAAAGTTAAGTATGATGCCTTGTACTCCACTTCTAGGGGCTATTTAGATACTGTACTTGAGTATTGTGGTTGTGAAGCCGAATCTTTTCATACCTACCGTGATGTTTTATTTGGCGGGGGGATGCCAGAACCGAAAGGGGATCAGCTAATTGAATTAGTCGCTGCCGTGAAATCCGATCAAGCGGATATTGGCTTAGCAACTGATGGAGACAGCGATCGCTTTGGTATTGTTGATGAGCAGGGAACTGTCCTTACTCCAAACATAGTATTGCTATTATTGGCTCGGCATTTGGTTGTCAATAAAGGGAAAAAAGGAGCGATCGTTAGAACCGTTGCCACTACGCACTTGTTAGATAACTTAGCAGCTAGATATGGCTTGAAAATCTATGAAACTGCTGTGGGTTTCAAGTACATTGGCGAACTAATGCGTCAAACTGAAGTGCTGATCGGTGGTGAAGAATCGGGGGGACTGAGTATTATTGGACATATTCCCGAAAAAGATGGCATTCTTGCCGATATGCTCGTGGCTGAAGTGATTGCCTACGAAGGTAAACCCCTTAGTCAAATTGTGGCAGAAGTAGTTGAGGAAGCAGGGGGAGCTTTATTTAACCATCGGTTGGATTTACATTTAAGTAATCCCCATAAAGCGGCGGTAATTTCCCACTTCAAGACTAATCCCCCACGGGCGATCGCTGGCATTCCAGTTAAAGAAATTGGCTTAAAGGATGGAGTTAAACTCTATTTAGAAGGCGGATCATGGGTACTTTTACGTCCCTCGGGAACTGAACCATTAATGCGGGTTTATATGGAAACTAATTCCGAAGCTCAACAAGTAGCGATCGCTCAGGAAATGCAAGCCATCATTAAAACTTTAGAGTAAAACCTTAGAACCATAGTAGATAGTCAAAGATAAATAAATTGACGAGCAAAATAAAGGCGTAGATAAGAAACAAGGGAAAGCTATGCCAGCAAAACGATACAAAGTGAGGTTTGCCAGAATTGTAATGACACGCAAAGGTTCTGATATTAAAGGTTCTGATATTATTAGACTAATTTTTCATGATTTTCCATGACATTCAAACATTCTTACTACCGCTTTGATGAGGCATTTCAGGAATATGGGTTGCAGGCAACACGGTGTAAGGAATTTCTTTTTAAAGGAGATCCCTTAGCCGATGAAGCAGTTTTGGCTTTAGCAAAGCTTTCTTCTGGTAAAGCGGTTAGAACTCTCAATAGCTTTTTGAACGAGGGCAGTGCTGCCATTCCAGATGCCCCAGATGCACTAAAAGCGCTCTTTGAGCAATTGGAGACCATACCACTATGGGTTGACTGGGAGCGCATCGAGATGGGTAGTCAAACTATTCAGCGACTTTCCTTGCTAATTGCTCCTGTGCTGAGCTTATATTGCCTCCCACTTATGTATGCTTCTCCAGCAGGTACAAAACCCTTAGTATTTACAGGCAATTTTGTGGAACGCGCTCCTCGACGCTTGGCAGAGACCAGTCGCTTTGTGCGGCTAACCTGTCAGTCAGGGGGATTGCGTAGGTTTAGTGAGGGCTTTAAGCTGAATGTGAAGGTTCGTTTAATGCATGCTCAGGTGCGACGTCTGTTGCAGAGTTCGGGACAGTGGCGTCGTGAAGAGATGGGAATACCTGTTAATCAATGTCATATGGCAGTCACACTCATCTTACTCTCCTTGGGGGTAGTTAAGGGATTACGGGAGTTAGGCGTAATTTTTACCCAAGCAGAAGTAGAAGGCATTTTACACCTTTGGGCTTATTCTGGGTACATCTCTGGGGTGGATTCAGAATTTTTGTGTGCCTCAGAAACCCAAGCTGAGAGTCTCTTACAACTGTTATTTGCCCAAGAAGGTTTTCCCAATGAGGATTCGCGATTGCTTGTGCAAGCACTTCGGACGATGCCTCTGCCGAAACAGTTATCAGGCGTTCCTTGGTTTGACGATGTTGCTCTAACCCTGTCCCGTTCACTGTTGGGAGATCATTTTGCAGATTCCCTCAAAATCCCTACATCTGAATGGACATGGGTTGTTCCCTTCATACGTCCACTCCTATCAGTTTTTTCAGAAGCCCAACGTCATGTACCAGGCATGGCTGATTTGGCGACATCTGTGGGAACAATGACTTGGGAGACAATGGAAAGTGCCCTTACCGCTCGCCCCGAGCCAGTTAAACCCTCTAGTCATACTTCGTGAAAAATGAAATATGAAAAATGAAACCTTAGTTTACCTCACTAGCAGCGATTGGCAAGCCCTTGGTGAGATTGCGATCCGAAAATTCTTTGCCACTGGAGAAATTATTATCGCCGAAGGATATTCTCTTCGCAGTATTTTTATCCTGCGTCGGGGTTATGTTCAAGTAGAACGTGAATACCAAGGAAAGGGAATTGCCCTCAGCCAATTGGGTGTAGGTGCTGTTTTTGGTGAAATGTCCTTGTTGGAGCAACAAGATGGAGCCAGTGCCTCAGTCATCGCCGCCTCTGAAGTCGAAGTGGACGTAATCGAAGAGCTATCCCTACGTTCTTTACTTAATTCTTTACCTGGCTTTTCGTCCCGTTTTTATCAATCCTTAGCCGTGACGCTGTCTCAGCGATTACGCGCTGTCTCAGAGCAACTCTCCCAAAGAAATGACCAAAGCCATCGCCCAACGCGGACTGGAAATATTAGTGAACGCCAGATTCCCCCCATCCTTGTGGATGATGTAGAAAAATTTAAGAAAACCATGACTCAGATTGAGCAACAAGTGCGATCTCGGCAGATCACGAGCATTCAGGCGCAAACCCAGACGTATAATGCCTGTACCCAACTTATGGACTCCCTTAGCAAGCATAGCCAAGGAGAATCTTTAATTGATTCAGCTTGGAGTAATTTGTTAGCCTTTCGGGACTTAGACCAAGTGGAGTCAGGCATCGGCGACTATGTATTTAGAGAATTGTTTCCTTTGATGATGCAGAGCACAACCATTGCCCATTGCTATACCCGTCCACGTGGCTTAGTCGATGGCTACGAAACCAACCAACTCATCTATGCTAATGAAGCGGAAGGAGATGGCTGGATTGGTGAGTTCATTGACAGTTGGTTTCTCGCAACACAGTTTTGCCAAAACCGACGGCAGGGGCGGCAAGAACTCGTCCAACTTCTACAGCACTATGGTCAACAACCTTCTACATCCATTCTTAGTCTAACCAGTGGTGCTGCGCTTGAGTTGCTCGATGTATTGCCGAAGATACCTTCGCTCCATGTAACCCTGATTTGTCAGGACTTGATCGCCCTACACAAAACTAGGCAAGCAGCAGAAAAGTTAGGTTGTGCAAAGCGTATGACTCTGATCCAAAATGACTTATTGCTGTTAGCAAAAGGGCAAGAAAAATTGACCTTACCACCGCAACAGTTTATCTATAGTTTCGGATTGCTTGATTATTTAACTGATGAGCAATTGATTTTGGTTTTGCAATGGATCTCTACACAATTAGCAGACCAAGGAACCGTACTCCTAACAAATATTAGTCCTGAGCATCCTGACCGATTATTGATCAAGCACATCTTAGAGTGGTCGCCATACTATCGTACCTCGTCCGAGCTAGCAGAGTTTTTGCTATTAGCAGGGCTTGAACCAATTACCCCCCCAGATGTTAAGACAATAGGGATCTCTTGGGTGATGGGACGTAAAGAAAGTAAATAAGCCTCGCAAGTACTTTATTTACGATCCACTAGTAGTCTAGAAATAAAAAATATCTAACAGTTTCAAGGGAGGCTCATAACCTCCTTTTTTAGTGAATTTTATGGGAATTTAATCCCAGTCTTAATAATCTTGATAATCTCGCAGCAACCCAACTTTATTGATAGCGATCGCCATAGCGGTATTAATTGGCAGTAAATCACTTTGATCGGGGTTCAGGTTTCGCAACTGCATGGAGTAGTCACTAAAATTGGGAGCTAGTTCTATGGGTAATGTTGCCAGCACTTCGGGCATAGTTTGTTTATGAATTTTACAAGCTGCTAATTCTGACTGCCCATGCTTATTGGTAATACTGGCAAAACCAAACAATCGACACAGGGAGGGTCGCCAAGCATATACGCCACAACGTCCATTACCTGCAACTAGGTGATCGGGCTGATAAAAAATACAGACTCCTGAGTGGTTAGCATGGGCAGCCTGTTCTAACCAATATTCAGCCTCATCTCTTTGCACTAACTCTAATGCTAGAGGTAGAACTTCAAGAACTGTAGTTTCCACTTGAGGATTTTCGCAGCATTTACCGCAGCCGCTAGGACATTGCAAACCCGATGCCTGTTGTAAGACTTCTATCTGTTGATCGATCGCTCTATAGATTTTGTTAATTTGATCGATGAGTTCCAGCATATAGTTTTGGGAATACAGTCAAGCCTAATTTAGCTCACGCTCTAGTTCCAGAAATACTCCCATTTTGCGAAATTTTTGATACCTGCGCTCTTGGCGATCGCTTTTAGTCATGAGGTTGAGTTTTGCCAAATTATTAATAATTGCCGCTTTTAGGGTTTGGGCTGTTTGCAGTGGCGATCGATGCGCTCCTCCATCGGGTTCTGATAGGACTTCATCCACAATGCCCAGTTGCTTTAAGTCAAAAGCTGTAATCCGCAATGCCTCTGCTGCTTTATTCGCTTTCGTGGCATCCTTCCATAAAATTGCCGCACAACCTTCGGGAGAAATCACTGAATATACGGAATTTTCAAACATCATAATGTGATCCCCTACGCCAATGCCCAATGCTCCACCCGATCCACCTTCACCAATCACAGTGCAGATAATTGGGACTTCAAAATTAAACATCTCGCGTAAATTCACAGCGATCGCCTCACCCTGTCCCTGTTCCTCTGCTGCAATACCCGGATATGCCCCGGGGGTATCAATAAAAGTAATAATTGGCATCCCAAACCGATTGGCATGTTCCATCAGCCTTAATGCCTTGCGATAGCCACCGGGTGATGCCATTCCAAAGTTACGCGCCACATTATCTTTAGTATCTCTACCCTTTTGGTGTCCCAAAATTAAACAGCCCTGACCATTCAGCTTGGCAATACCACCCACAAGGGCAGGATCATCATTACCGTGGCGATCGCCGTGGAGTTCTATCCATTCATCGGTAATTGCTTGAATATAATCCAAGGTGCTGGGACGGCGGGGATGACGAGCAATTTGAATTCTTTGGATGGGCGATAGGGTTGTAAATATTTCTCGGCGCAGTTGATCGGCACGCTTTTCTAGTTGTTGAATTTGATCGCTCACATCAACTCCATTTTCTTTAGCGAGATTGCGAATTTGATCAATACGATTTTCTAGCTCAACGATGGGCTTTTCAAAGTCAAGGAGGATGGGGCGATCGGACATGTTTGTATCTAAAGCTTGATTAGGCTTGGTGCAAAAAATAAACCTTGACCTAAATTTTAGCCTAATCTGGTTGTTGTTGCCGTTGACAGTAAAGGATTAACAACACAAACAGCAGCATGCCAATGGCATATTTTAGTAAATCGGGAATGGCAGGATTAGGCGAAATAAAGCCTTCGATTGCTCCTGCAATCAATAACATGGGAATAATGCCATAGACCAGTTGTGCCGCTTGGGAACCATACACCCTAAAGGCATCTACCCGCCGATACTGCCCTGGTAAGAGTAACGCCCTCGCAATTAATAAGCCTGCCCCCCCTGCGATAAAAATTGCGGGTAATTCCAAGGAGCCATGTGGAAATACAAACGCCCAAAAGGGAAATGCCAGACCATTCTGCCCCACTAAAACTGCGATCGCTCCAATTAATAAACCATTAAAAAATAGTAAGTAAGCACTAAATACTCCCCCTGTAATCCCCCCAGCAATCGCATTAAAAGACACCGCCATGTTATTAATCATGATGTTACTAGATGCTAAAGGTTCATTGCCTAGGATCGAACCCATCCATAGCTCATGGCGATCGCGCACCATTCTAATTAATCCTTCAGGTACAACCAAAGCCATAAACATCGGGTCCTGCCATGAAAACCACCAAGCCACTAAAGCTCCTAATAGGAATATACCAAACGCCACCGCAATGTAGCCCCATGTTTGCTGAATTACAGAGGGTAGTCCCCATATATAGAAATCTTTAATGGCATTTGTATCCTTTTGGCGATCGCCTTGATAAATCTGGTTATAGCTCCTTGCTGTTAGAGTTTGCAGGTCTTGAATTAAAGTATTACCAACATTGTGAGTTCTTGCCCTTGCCAAATCTGCGGAAACCGAACGATATAAACTTGCCAAAATCCCAATTTCACCCGCATTTAAGGATTTCAAACCACGCTTTTCTACTTGGGTTAATAGCTGCTCCAGTTGCCTCCAGTTTGTCTCTCGCCTAGCAATCCACCGTTGTATATTCATGAATTTTTAATTCCTGCCTCACCCTAAATCCCTTATATTAATTCTAACTACTACCACTTTAATACCGCTCTAAATAAATGACCAGCAAACCCCTTGGGCTTCTAACAATTGGCAACGTAGTTAATGCTTCAATTCGACTTTATAGTTCCAATTTTTGGCGATATTTACGCCTCTCCATATTTGCCCATCTATGGCTGCTAATCCCTATTTACGGCTGGGCAAGGTGTTTTGCTGAATCTGCCCTAGTTTGTCGCCTTTGCTTTGGGGAATTAACGGGACAGCCAGAGTCTAATAGTGAAGCTCGAAACCAAGTTAATAAGAAGTTTTGGTCATTTATTATATTAGCGATCGCCATAGGGATTCGTATATTTTTGGTGTATTTAGGTTTCTATTTCCTGTTTTTTGCAATTGCCTTCACAGCCTTAAGCCTTCTATCCAAATCGGGAGTGATTGCTGCTATTCTCATTGGCTTATTCACCCTTGGTATGTTTATTTTAACGATCATTGTGGTGGTGGGGTTAATTTCCCGTTGGTTTGTGGCGGAATTACCCTTAGCAGTAGAAACTGGTTTTAAGGTCGGCACCAGTATGCAAAGAAGTTGGCAATTAACAAAAGCTTCAATTGGGAGAATTCAAGGAATTATACTTGTAGCTTTTTTAGTCACAATTCCCATTCAAAGTGTGACGGGAGTGGTTCCCCAGATTGCCCTCATCTCCTTTGATCCCAGTTCTTCAGCCTATTGGGTTGTGTATGCCATCTCGTTGATCTTTAGCTTAGGTGGTGGTGCCTTAGTCATGCCCTTTTGGCAGGCAATTAAAGCCGTAATCTTCTTTGATCTGCGTAATCGCCGCGAGGGATTAGATTTGCAACTGCGAGATTCTGAAACCTAATATCTAAGCTAAACACCTAGAATTAAAAACAATATGCGATTTTTTAATCAAGTCACCCTCTCCACCCCAGAAAGCGTTGAACTGGAATTCACCCTAGCAGGGATCGGTAATCGGGCATTGGCTCTAATGATTGATTACCTAGTCTGGGGCAGTATTTTAATTGTGGTGCTGTTCACTTGGGGGATACTCTCTACCCAAATTCCTGCAAATATTGCATCCCAGTTTGGTGCTTGGGCTTTTGCTATTACCTTGCTCTTAACATTCTTTATCTATGTCGGCTATTTTGTATTTTTTGAAACCCTGTGGCAAGGGCAAACACCAGGGAAACGCTTCGTTAAAATTCGGGTTATTCAAGATAATGGTAAACCCATTGGCATTCAACAGGCAACTTTACGGGCTTTGCTCAGACCCATTGATGATACTTTTTCCCTAGGGGCAATATTTATTGTGTTTAACGCCAAGGAAAAACGCCTTGGGGATTGGGTGGCTGGCACCATTGTGGTTCAAGAGGAACGGCGCAGTAATAACCCTGATAAATTTGTAATCTCCGATCAAGCTCAAGCTATAGCAAATCAATTACTAGAAGAAGCTGATGTTACTGCACTATTACCCGATGACTTTGCGGTAATTAAGGAATACCTAAAACGGCGCAAAGACATGGAGCCTAGTGCCAGACTAGAATTAAGTCGTAAACTTGGTAAGCAACTCAAGGAGTTAATTAGTTTAGAAACAGTACCACCGCAAGTTAGCTCCGAGCTATTTTTAGAAGCAGTATATTTAGCATATCAACAACAAAATTAATCAGCACAATTAACACTCGTCGTAGGTTTCTATATCCAAGAGGTGATAGTAAGGTTCAATCAAATCCGCACGGTGAAATAGTAGCGATCGCAATAAATGCCAATCTCTTAAACCATCAAAGGCATTATCATAATCATCTTTTTCTAACCGAGCCGCTAAATTCGCAACATCGGCTGGGGTAAGCTTGGCGATATCAATTTCTGGCTGTAAAGTAGTCATGACATCCACCATTAGTTAGCATTAATTTAGTATTAATTAGGATAAAGAACGGAGAGGGAGGGATTTGAACCCTCGGTACGGAGTTACCTGCCGTACAACAGATTAGCAATCTGCCGCATTCGACCACTCTGCCACCTCTCCTAATTGTAGGACTAATACTTTATCAGATTTCAATTCTTGAGTGCAAATATTTTTACTGTCTCTTCATTCCTGATACTAAACTTAATTAAACTTTAGAAACCCCAAAAAATGCTTAAAGATATACAGGCACTGCTACAAGGATCATTTTTGGCACATGCCCAGATGATGGAACTGGAAATTCCTAGAACTAAAGATGTGGCGATCGCTATTGCTATTACCCCAGAAAATAAGATTGCAGCCTGGAAATTGCTTAAAAGTCATCTAGCTCAAACCCAAAGATACCCAGTTATAACTACCTCGTGGGGGAGAAACCTTAGCACTTGGGAACAGTCTATGCTTGATGCTGATTTATTTAGTCGATTTTATTTTGATGAAGAATACCCCGAACAGTTATCCCCAGAGGCAATGATTGCTAGGGTAGATTTATATAATGACGATTACTTGGCTGAGTGTTTAAGATCTGAATCGCAAACTTTTACTCACAATTTAAGAAAACAGCTTCAATTTGAACTAGAAAATACTGAGTCTAAGTTTGGCATAATTCCTTCAGAATCAGAAATTTGGGGCTCAAAAGAAATTCAGACAATTGTTGATGTCGAGCGTTATTTACTTAAATGGGAACAGCAGCATAACTTGACTCCAACTATAGACTTAGGCTATCAAGATTGGTTTGAGCCTAGAGATCAAGCTTTAGTATTAGTTTTATTACCAAATCCCCATAGTTGGAATGCCCTAGCCTATTTATCATGGTTTGGTGGTTCTAAACATGCAATACCTCTAATCAGACAATGGCATCGAGACTTCGGAGCGGAATTAGTTTGTCATTATGGCACCATGTTGCAATTTTTTGTGGAACGTCCACCTACAGATTTCAATAAGGCATTTGAACTGGCATGGCAACAGGTAGCTTTAGCCCCATGTACTACATTTTTACCTGGAGTATCAATCCGCAATCATGCAAGGGCTTTACTGAAACTCGATCGCTGGTTTATCCATGAACGACCATAAAACCCAATAAAATATCTAAAAATATGGGATCAGTTTTGCCAAAGTTACAGAAATATTTGAGGATATTATTTTTGCTTCAAGTGACTAACTGATGAACGATATGACTATTTTTTAAGGATATTTTGAATGCTTAATTTGAAGATGATTAATGGTACTTGCTTAAAGTTAAAAAACACGACTAAAGCTCAAGATTAGTTTCGTTTAATCCTATAATGATCAGGCTTTAATCAAAAATTTACTTATTTATTCCATTAATCTCTCATAAATCTTTTATTAATATGGACATCAAGCTAATCAATATTGGCTTCGGAAATATCGTTGCTGCTGGTAGAGTGGTGGCGATCGTTAGCCCCGAATCTGCGCCAATCAAACGCATTATTACCGATGCACGGGAACGGGGACATTTAATCGATGCTACCTATGGTCGCCGCACTCGTGCTGTAATCATAACCGACTCTGAGCATGTGGTTTTATCCGCTATTCAACCTGAAACCGTTGCCAATCGATTTATTGCTGCCAAAGATGTCAAGGATGTCATACCAGAATAAAAAAGGGAAGTTGCTGGTAGTTACAGGTCCTAGTGGGGTGGGCAAAGGAACATTGCTTAATGCCCTAGCCACTAAGTATCCTGAACAGTTTGTATTTTCTGTATCAGGTACAACTCGTCCCCCCCGAGACGGAGAAACAGATGGGGTAAATTATTTTTTTTATAGTCGGACAGAATTTGAGCAAAAGCAAGCAGCATGTATGTTTCTGGAATGGGCAGAATATGCTGGTAACTTGTACGGCACACCGAGGGAACCCGTAGAAGCTGCGATCGCCCAAGCCAAAATTGTGATTCTTGAAATAGAACTAAAAGGAGCTAGGCAAATTTCCCAAAGCTATCCCGATGCTCAAAAAATATTTATTGCCCCACCGTCAATGCAGGTATTAGAACAACGATTGCGCCAACGTTCCCAAGATGATGAATCTGCGATCGCCCGTCGTTTAGATCATGCTCAGGTGGAAATAGCAGCGAGTGGGGAATTTGATCAAGTAATTATTAATAATGATTTAGCAACGGCTTTAGCTGAACTCGAACAAGCCATTTTTAATTTTTAGTTTTTATTTTATTTTTAAAGTGGGGTACAAAATTTAACTCTTACCAACTGAGAAACTCTATAGTAAAATATCGACATTTATCCACAGGCATTAAATTAAGAAGGTATTAAGGTATTACTGTGGTAAAAGATTCACAGCCAGAGTTTTTTATACCCATAGAACTTAGAACTTTAATTGAAGAACTAAGCAGTCTTTATAGTCCCGAAAATCATGGAGCGATCGCCGAGGTTTTAGAAGAGCTAATATCCCGTCTTAAACAGACTGACTCTAAGCCCAATTTAGCCTCTAGTTTTTCAAACTCTAACTTAATTAATAACGCAGAAATTGGTAGTGATGCTGCTGATGTTAAAAGTTGGGAAGACCTCCTTAATTTTACAGTTTATGTGGATACGGAGATTTATAGTCCCAATGAATCCAGTGAAGCGATCTCCGATCCCGAAGTTTCCCCAGAGCAAGTTGTCGTAATTGCCCACGAAGAAGCTACAGATGCCTATGTTCATACTTGGGATCAGATTGCGACAAAACTTCAGAATCCACCGCCAAACTTGACTATGCGCTTTTGGAGTACCGCCGAAGCTGCAAATATTTTAGGCTGCTCCGAGGAAAAGCTAAGAAGAGCTAAAAGTAAGAAACAATTGCCCTTGGAAATTAATAACTTTATTGTTGATTGTCCAGATTTAAAGCAAAAGAAATTATCATGGCTCATTCGCTTAAAATCTCCAAATTGAATTGATAAGAAAGCTAGAGAAGAATTTAATTCTAGAATTTATCAGAAATTAATCAAAATAGTGTCCAGCGTGATAGGAACTGCGTACCAATGCCCCTGATTCCACATGGGTAAAGCCAATTTCAAGGGCGATCACTTTTAATTCTATAAATTCCGCAGGTGTCCAATATTTACGAACGGGTAAATGCTCTAGGCTAGGTTGCAGATACTGCCCAATGGTAAGGTGATCAACGCCAACAGTACGCAGATCAATCATGGTTTCTCTAATTTCTTGAGCAGTTTCACCATGACCCACCATTAATCCAGACTTGGTTTTGATCTGAGGATTTAGTTCTTTCACGGTTTGTAGTACCCCAAGGGAGCGATCGTATTTAGCACCTCGCCGCACCACACCCTGTAATCGCTGTACTGTTTCAATATTATGGTTGTAACATACGGGTAATGCTTTAACTACGGTTTCGATGCAGGTACGATCGCCTCTAAAGTCTGGGGTCAAAACCTCTATTTTAATCTCTGGTTTGTGTTTGGAGTTAATCTGGCGAATTGCCTGCATCACATCCACAAAATGCTTAGCACCCTGATCGGATAAATCATCACGGGCAACGGAAGTTAAAACTACATACTCCAGTCCTAGTAAAGCGATCGCCTCTGCTATTTTACGCGGTTCATCTTGATCTAAAGCGATCGGGGCATGACCTTTATCCACTTGGCAAAAGCCACAATTACGGGTACAGGTTGCTCCCATTAACAAAAAAGTTGCTGTCTTATTGGCATAGCATTCCGCCCGATTAGGACATCTACCTTCCTCGCAAATGGTGTGAATATTTCGAGATTTAATAATCTGCTGCACAGTCGAAATCTCACTTGCCCTACCAATTTTAGGTCTTAGCCATTGCGGTAATCGTGGCAGTGCGGCTTTATTCATAATTTCTATGGGGAATTAGTAACCTCAACTTTGTTGTAAATATCTCGAACTTTAGTGAAGCTTTTACTAGGTATTAGTAGATTTTTGCCTGCGACAGCGATCGCTACAATACTTAACCTCATCCCAACATCTTTCCCATTTTTTGCGCCAAGTAAAAGGTTTGCCACAGGTGACACAAATTTTAGTAGGTAGATGGAATTTATTGCCCTTGTAGCTCATTTAGCCAGTGTAGGAATCATACCTGTCTGACGGGCGTAGGCAAACAGTCCTCCTGCGTCAATGACTGGGGCAACATCGCCGAGGGGCTTGAGGGCAAACACTTCACCCGTAGTTTCGTTGGTAATTTGGTTGTGGTCAAAGTCTAGGATTGCTACCTGTCCAGTGCTAAAGCGATCGCAAAGCCTATCGATAGATTCCCAAGGATATAATTCCCCTGTGGCAGTGCTATTTCTAAAGAAAATTCGGGCGTATGACTGTGCCACTACTACTTCTACCCCAGATGCTCCTAGGGCGATCGGGGCATGTTCACGGGAGGAGCCACAACCAAAATTTTCCCCCGCAATAATAATTGGGTATGGGGTTTTAGCTGCTCCTTCAGGGATGAATTTACCAAAGCGATCGGGTAGCCCAATCATGGCATAACTACCTAGTTTTTCGTACTCATCAGGCTTGGAAGGAACCAAAGTTAAGTATTCTGCAGGAATGATTTGATCGGTGTCAATATTGTCATCCACAACAAATACTATTCCTTTAACGATCTTACTCATAGCTTTAGTTAATTTTTTAGTTAATTACAAATCCCGTATCTATAGAATTTGATTAATTATATAGTCCATCCTGCAATGTTTTAAGAACTGCTGACATATCATTGCTTAAGATTGCTGTTACATTTAGCCACAAACCTGCAAACTCTTGGCTACGGATAGTTCCTAATTCATCAGGTTCTAATTTATTATATTTACCATTTTCAAGGATGAACCAATCAACTTGACGATCTAATGTCCGCCAAACTATGTATTCCTTTACCCCATTACGTTCATAAGTACGTTTTTTGCTGTGCAGATCGTAGGAGACGGTACTAGCGGCAATTTCGGCGATGAGTTCGGGTGCACCTGAGATATATCCATCGGCATCAATTTTAGCATTGCCATTGACACGGAACAGTACAGCATCAGGCTGAGGTTCGTTATCATCATCAAGGCGGACTGTAGGCTCGATCCCAACTTCTAGTCCTGCGATCACTGCTTGATATGTACCAAGCCAAGTGATGATATTGCTGTGAGGTTTACCATCGGGGGTATAGAGTAGGGGAGATGCCACGTGTACGATGCTTTCGATGAGTTCTGCTTTTTTAATTTTTGATGCTGTATAACGCCGCTCAAATTCTTCTCGATTGAGGCGATCGCCATTTTCAAGGATGGTTAGTGGTGATGGAGAGTTGGAAATAACCATAGCTTTTAGAGCCTGCACTTTTAATGATTTTAGCAGTCTTGAATTTGAGTAAGAGATTCGAGTAGGGGGGAGATTATGAATCTCAAGTTTTTACGAAATTATGTTAACTATTCTAGCGATCGCTAGGCATTTAGGTACCCAATACGTTAAACTTGGTATCCTTAAGCACATGAGTTTGTATTAAAATATACAGAACTAAAGTCTAAATATTCTGTAGATTTAGACAGCATAAGTACCAACTAACCTTATAGGTGTGAGACCATAAAATGAAAAAATTTACTATTGCAACCCTAGGAGTAATCGCTGCCCTAGGTGGATTGGCTCCAACAGCCTTTGCTGATACTCAATCCGTAGAACCCTCCGCTAGCACATTACAAAAACTATCTAAGGAAACTGGCGGCACCCTATCCCAAGTAACTTCTGTTTCCCAACTTTCCGACGTACAACCCACTGATTGGGCATTTACAGCATTGCAATCCCTTGTAGAACGCTATGGTTGTATTGCTGGCTATCCCAATGGTACCTATCGTGGCAGCCGTGCCTTAAGCCGCTATGAATTTGCTGCTGGTTTAAATGCTTGCTTAGACAAAATTAACGAGCTAATCTCCACTGGACTTGCTGACAAAGTTGGAAAAGCAGACCTAGCTACTTTGCAAAAACTGCAAACTGAATTTGCGGCTGAGTTAACTGCTCTTAAGGGACGTGTCGATGCTTTAGAATCTAAAGTAGAAACCCTTGAAGCGCAACAGTTTTCTACAGTAACTAAGTTAAATGCTGAAGTCATTACCTTTTTGACTGCTGCGAATAATGCCAACGGCTTTTCTAATAATGTTACCCTTAGTACTAGGGTTCGCCTAAACTTTGACACCAGCTTCACTGGTAAAGACAACCTAAACGTTCGCTTGGCAGCTCAAAATGTCGCACTTAATAGCGCTCCCAGTCCTGATGAAATCAGACTTCTACCAAGTAGTTCCACAGGGAATACTTTTATCCTTGATAACCTAATCTACAATTTCCCTCTAACTGATAAGCTCACAGTATATGTTGGTACTAGCATTACTGATGTTACTTACATTGGCGTTGACTCCGTAACTCCTCTAGGTAGCTATGCTACGGGGGCTATTTCCAATTTTGCCAACAGTAATCCTTCTCTTTATCCGTTCACCACTGGCTCAGGTGCAGCAGGTGGTAGCTTAAGTTATAAGTTCAGTGATAACTTTGTTGGTACTGCTGGATACATCGCTGAGGCTGGAGCTTCTGCTAGCCCATCAGTTGGCGTAACTGGTGGAGGTCGTATGATCTTTGCAAACCTGAATGCCTACTTTGGTAAATTGAACTTAGGTCTGTTCTACGCTAATACTTTCTCCCCTGCTTTTGGCGTTGATACTCTTGCGGGCAGTTTGAAGTCTAAGGTTCCATCCCCAAATGTAACTGGAAACACTGGTGCTATTCAAGCACGCTATGACTTCTCTGATAAGTTCCAGTTGGCAGGCTGGTTCGGTTACACTAATGCTTCATCTAGTGCGTTCACAGGTAATGCCCAAATTATTAACTATGCTGTACAGTTTGTCTTCCCTGACTTATTCAAAGAGGGTAATCTTGCTGCTATTACCTTTGGTCAACAACCTACTGTAGTCTCAAGTGGTGCAGGCGTTTCTGCTGATGGTGCTACTGGTTTCCACATTGAAGGTTCCTACAGGTTCCAACTTGGCAAGAATATCTCTATTACTCCTGGCATTATCTATCTAACCAGACCAAATCAAGACCCTGCTAATAGCGGTGTAGTTGTTGGTGTTCTCAGAACATCCTTTGTATTCTAATCAGTTACGTTTTATCTAAATCGTAAGCAGTAGATGGATTTAATTAACCTCTGCTGCTTTTTCTACTTTTTATCCAGCTATCTTTTGCATTGTTAATACCTAGTTAATACCTATGAAACGTAGAACGGCATTTTGGGCGATCGCCTGCTTAACATCTATAACTGTTGGGACACTATCTGGATGCGAACAAGCTACACCTCCAACAGCAACCACAACTCCTAGTACAACCAAAGTACTGACTATGGTTACTTCTCCCGACTATCCACCCTATGAGTTTTATGACACTTCAAGTGGGAGCAAAGAAATCGTGGGATTTGATGTGGATATTGCTAAATACATTGCTAAAGAACTCGGATTTGAGCTCAAGATTAATGAAACTAATTTCGATGGGCTAATTCCCGCAATTCAGGCGAAAAAAGCGGATTTTGTCATGGCAGGGATGACTCCAACCCCTGAACGTACTAAGAGCGTAGATTTCTCGATTTTGTACTACGATGCCAAGGATACGATTTTGTCTTTAAAAGGTAAAAACTTAACTAAAGCTGAACAGTTATCTGGTTTAAAAGTTGGGGTACAACTAGGTTCGATTCAAGAAGGAAACCTCAAGGAAATTTTAAAAAAAGTTAAGAATATTCAGATCGTTAGCCTCAATAAAATTCCTGAAATTATTCAAGAAGTGAAGTCTAAGCGTCTGGATGCGGCAATTATTGAAGATACCGTAGCTACGGGTTTTAAAGCTAGTAACCCCGATGTGGAATTTAATGTTTTACCTTCCGAAGGAGCATCAGGGGCAGCCGTTGCCTTCCCGAAAGGTTCAGCTAATGTTGAAGACTTTAATAAAGTGCTGAAAAAGATGAAGGAATCGGGCGAAATTGATAAATTAGCAACAAAATGGTTTGGGCAAGCTAACAAATGAACTTAGAGTTTTCTAAAGTTTGGGGTTCTATCCCTTTTATCCTTAACGGAATTCCTACAACTTTTCAATTTACCCTACTATCAGCATTATTTGGGTTTATTTGGGGTGTAGTTTTATCCCTATTTAAAATTTCTGGGATTAAGCCCCTTGATTACTTTGCCCAAGCATACACCTCTATATTTAGGGGCGTACCTTTGATTTTAATGCTGACTTTGGTTTATTTTGCCACACCACAGCTTACGGGCTATAACATTTCGGCGCTGCAAGCAGGGGTAATTACTTTCTCCCTTAACTCTGGTGCCTATGTATCTGAAACTATCAGAGGTGGAATATTAGCGGTTGATAAAGGACAAAGGGAAGCCGCTATGTCTTTGGGCGTGCCGTACTTGCTGTATATGTGGGATATTATTCTGCCCCAAGCATTAAAAAATATTCTGCCCGCACTGGTAAATGAAAGTATAGCTTTATTAAAGGATTCGGCTTTAGTCTCAACGATTGGGGCGGTTGATATTCTTAGAAGTGCTCAGATTGTAGGGGCTGAGAAGTATATCTATTTTGAACCATTAATGATTGCAGGGGTTATTTACTATGTATTGGTAATTACCTTAACCTTTGGGGCATCGTCTCTGGAGAAATGGATGCGGCGGATTGACTAGGCTAGGTAAGAGTAAGTTTTGGGAGAGAAATATGGCAGGCGATCGCATAATTCAAGTAGAAGAACTAAATAAATCCTTTGGTAAGCTCCATGTTCTTAAGGGGATAACTACAAATATTCATAAGGGTGAAGTTGTTGCCATCATAGGTCCTTCAGGTTGTGGGAAATCCACATTCTTAAGATGTTTGAATCTCTTGGAAAAACCGACGGGCGGTAGGATTTATTTCAATGGTACTGATCTGAGTGCGATTAAGGATGTCGCTAAAATTCGTCAAAATATCGGCATGGTATTTCAGCATTTTCATCTTTTTCCTCACAAAACCGTTTTAGAAAATATTACCTACGCTCCGATCAAGATTAAAAAAATTGACAAAGAAGAGGCAAATGAAAAAGGTAAAGCCTTATTAGCAAAAGTTGGACTCCAAGAAAAAGCGGAGGTTTTCCCGTCCAGATTATCGGGAGGACAAAAACAACGGGTAGCGATCGCTCGCTCTTTGGCAATGGAACCAGAGGTGATTTTATTTGATGAGCCTACCTCTGCTCTCGATCCAGAGATGGTAAAGGAAGTATTAGATGTAATGAAATCGTTAACTTCTACGGGTATTACTATGGCGATCGTCACCCATGAAATGAATTTTGCGCGGGAAGTAGCTGATCGAATTTTCTTTTTAGATGGAGGAAAACTAGCTGAAGATGCGGCTCCCAGTGATTTCTTTTCTCAACCCCAGTGCGATCGGGCAAAACAGTTTTTGGAAAAAATGCTTTAATTCTTCATTCATTAATTCGGCGTTGCAGATTTAGGTATGAAATGAACAAACTCTAGAAATTAGAGTTTATGCTGGATACTATTCATAGCCTTTAAGAAATCTTTGGCTCATACTTCATTATGCAACGCCATTAATTCTTTAGGACTTACGCAGGATAAAAGAAAAACCCAGATTTTATAATAGGTTTGGGGCAAAGCCCCAATTGAGAGCTACGCCCTGAAACTCCGTTTTGTCAGAACTTTACTAATTTGAGTGCGTAAGTCTTATTCTTTAGGGATTTGCAGATTATTAATGATTCTAATATTAGGGTGCAGTTCTAAAATGGGAAGACTATTTCTTTTGAATTCCCATATTGAAAATAAGCATAAAAAAGGGAAGCGATAAAGCTCCCCCAAAGGTATCAAATAGATAATTAATTAGCCTTGAACAGTTACCTTGCCAACCATGCCAGCACCACGATGGGGAGTACAGTAGTAACTATATTCACCGGGGGCGGTAAAAGTGCTTTCAACTTCGGCGGCAGGTTTTACTAGTAGTTTTTTATGAGATAACTCAGCTTCACCTTGAACGATAATATTATGGGGATATGCCTTGTTGTTGATCCATTTAATGGTGTCACCGGGCTTAATAATAATATCCTTAGGCTCAAATACTAATGCACCTTTATCAGAACCCATTTTGACAGTATAGGTTTCAGCAGCAACGTTTGCAGTAAAGAAATTAAAGGCAACTAATAAGCCTAAAACTACAAGGGCTACCTGTTTGAAATAAGAAGTTACGGTTTTCATGGAATTGTAATGTTAGGGTTGTATTTTTAATATTATCTTAATAGTAGATCTTACCGCCACCCCAGCCAATACCTCTTACCTTAGGTTGGTAAAGCATATAGCCAGCAATTAGTTTTAAATCTTTGTCAGTTAAGCCACGCATAGTTGGGAAAATATCTGTACTTCTCAAACTAGGATGGAGTTCATAGATTTCATCTACACCGTCATAGGTAGTAGGATTTTTCAAGTAATCTACTAAGCCTTCGACTGTATCTCGGCGGGGAGTTGCTAAAGCTAGGGTTTGAGGGTCAAGTCCAACGTTGGGGTTGGTAAATGTTGCTCCGCCCACATGACAGTTGGCACAGGCACTGGAGAATAATTTCTTGCCCTTTGCTAGTTCTTTAGCAGAGAATGTAATAGTTTTGTCAGCATTTAACTGTAGGGTGCGTAATTCGGCAGAGTCAGCAGCAGCCCAAACATTAGGTGTCGATAACTGCCATGCCAGAGTAACCACGGCGATCGCCAACACTAGATACTTATAGATATTTTTCATGCAGGTATGTAGTCTTGCTAAATAATTAAAGTTAGATATAAATCTACTACGATTTTATTTGACTTTGTGCCACAAGTATTATGGCTTTTGCATCTTCTAGTCCTAATTTGGTTTTGGGGTCTTGATAAGAAATATTGAGGCGATCGCAAATCTCACAAACCAACGCTACCGTAAGATTATAGTCTTCAGCAATTTCTTCAATGGATAAATCAGCAAAACCCATAAATTAGTCACACTTTATAAAACTTTATAAAAATCAGGTATAAAAACCAAGAAAGCTTTGATCCAAGTACTTTAATCTACCAAATCTTGGTGCGATCAAAACTAATCTAAATCCTAATTCTCACCAAAATAATGATTCACTAAAATACTAAACTTTAAAAATACGTTATTTTATCGGTCAGTTTAGGAATGCGATCGCCTATTCAAATAGTCTGATTCTTCTTTCTTAACATGGAGAATAGTTTATTTCTGGGTTTTCCATGCCCTCTTGATCACTACCAACAGATTGATTTAGTCAGGTTTATTTAAGAAGCTTTCACTTTAAATCTAAGCAAGTTAAATCCATGCAAGACTTCCATATTCGTTCTATTACTCACCAAGAATTAGTAATTCCTCTGCAATGGGCAGAACAAGAGGGTTGGAAACCAGGAATAGATGATGCCAATCATTACTATCCCGTTGACCCACAGGGCTTTTTTATGGGGTTTTGGGATGGTGAACCTGTCGGCTGTATTTCAGGTGTAGCCTATGATCATAGTTACGGATTTATTGGGTTTTATATTGTTCAACCAGAATTTCGTCATCAAGGCTTTGGCATTGCCCTATGGCATCGAGCTATGGAATATTTACAAGGGAAACATCAAGAACGTAATATTGGTTTAGATGGAGTTATTGCCCAACAAAGCAACTATCAAAAATCAGGTTTTAAAATTGCCTATCGACATTTACGTTTTCAAACTTTAGGTACAGGAGGTATAAGTAAGAATCCTAACCTAGTGTCTCTATCAGAACTACCTCTTTCCCAAGTTTTAGCCTGTGATATTTTTCCTGTTCCCCGCCCTAAATTCTGGCAATCATGGATTAAACAAAAATATGGTACAGCCTTAGGAATTATCCAAAATCAAGAACTGGTAGCTCATGGGGTAATTCGGGCTTGTCATGGTGGATTTCGCATTGGTTCTTTATGTGCCGATTCTCCTGAACTCGCAGCCCGCCTATTAGAGTCGCTCTTGGCTTATGCCCCTGCTGGTAGTCTTGTGTTTATTGATATGCCTGAAATTAATCAAGCAGCTATGGTACTCGCAAAAAGTTATGGTATGTCATTGGTATTTGAAACCACCAGAATGTACACCCAATCCCCCCCCATCATGCCTGTGCATAAAATTTATGGAGTAACGACTTTAGAGCTAGGTTAAATTCACTCTTTGGACAGCAGGTGAAATAGTAAATTCTTGCGAGAGTATAAAATTCTCAAAGTCGCTTACTCTAATAGACTTTCTAACCTGTTTTTATCCTAAAAGTTGGTACTTTTCATGGGCAATGCGATATAAAGGTCTCCACACCAGCCGATTCGTCATAACCACTAACAAAGACATAACTGCTGTTGCCGCTAATAACAACGGAAAGTTACCAGTAGCCGTAGCTTGCGAGATCGTAGCCCCCAAACCCGGTGTTGAGATGGTTTTACCCTGAAATTCAATATATTCACTAACAATACTTGCATTCCATGCACCACCCACCGCCGTAATTATACCTGTGACCAAATAGGGAAAAATACCAGGTAAGATCACAGTCCGCCAACGTTGAATCCGATTTAGCTTATAAACCTTTGCTACTTCAAATAAATCCGCAGGAATTGACTGCGCCCCTGCAATTACATTAAATAGCACATACCACATAGTTCCCAATAGCATTAGCATAATCGAGCCAATTTGCAATCCACCGCCAATTTGAGCAAGGGCAAGTAATAATACTGGAAATAGTGCCGTCGCAGGAACAGAAGCTGCAATTTGGACAATAGGTTGTAATAGCTTTGCCAGTCGAGGATTACGCCCGATCGCTACCCCCACAGGGACAGTCCATAGTAAAGATAATATTAATGCTGTGATTACCCTTAAGGCAGTGAGTAAGGCTCCTGTTAGCACTCTGCCCCAATCTTCAAGACTAATTACTTTCAACAGCATTAAAGCTTCCCATGTTCCCCACAGCACAATTAAGCCAAAACCACTTAAAAATAGCCAGTTAGCCCACTGCATTGCCACCGAAGAACGTTTATGAGACTTAGTGACAATTTGTGGAGGAAATGCCCAAACCATACCTTGATCCAAAGCTGTCCGCAGAGGTTGAAATAGCTGTTGATCAAATGCTCTTAAGGTTGGCGATCGCCTAATCCAATCTAAAACTACCGACTCAGGCGGGTTCTTTTCACCACTGGTTTCATACTTAAATTTCTCTGCCCAAGCGATCGCAGGCTGCCAAATTAAAAAATCTATGGCAATAATTACGCTAATTAAAACTATCAACCCCCAAGCGATCGCCCCAAAATCTCCCTTAGCTGCTGCCGCCCCCAAAAAAGAACCTAATCCGGGTAGCCGAAAATCTTTCTTCCCCAAGGTAAAAGACTCGATCGCAATTAAGAAAAACCAACCCCCTGCCACTGACATTACACTATTCCAAACCAAGCCAATAATGCCAGAGGGTAATTCCAAAGTCCAAAATCTTTGCCAAGCATTCAACCGATAGGTATTAGCTGCCTCAATTAGCTCACGGGGAATACTAGAAAGGGACTGATAAAAACTAAAAGTCATGTTCCATGTCATCCCTGTAAAAATTAAAACCACGGAAGCAATTTCTACGCCAATCCTTTGACCGGGAAACAATGCCACTAATGCTAAAACTACACCTGGCAAAAATGACAACACTGGAATCGACTGCAAAATATCTAGTAATGGCAACAAAACCATCGCCGCTACCCTAGAGCGATAGGCAATATAGGCATAAACCAAGGTAAATCCCAAGGATAATAAATATGCAAAAGTCATGCGTAAAAGAGTTTGCCCCGTATAGGCAGGCAATAGACTAATATCGGTTTCAATTTTTAGATCGGATTTATAAACACCGCCAAACTCTGAGCCAATGCGAATAATGGCAAAGATCAGAGCAATTAAGGCAGCAAACAGGACTAAATCTCGTAAATCTAGCTGAGAACGAGACTTAACTTTGCGATCGCGATCTACAGGATACATATTCTCTAAACTTAAAAATTAAAACTACGGTTATAGCTCAATATGCCCCATTAACATTAGGAACTTAAAAAGCTAAGACTAAGTCTAGGTTAACAATTGGGATCAAACAGTGCTTAGGGGAATTGTATTTTCCCACATGCTCAGGTTTTTAGCTATTTGTAACTATTTGAGCAAGTACACAGGACTTACGCACTTAAATTTACAATGTACTGGCAGAAGTAAGTTTGAGGTCTACACCCTCAGTTTGGGCTTTGCGCCAAACCCTTTTTAAATTTTTTTTCATTTATATTGCTTAAGTCATGTTCTATTAACTAGTTCGTTGAAATGTTAATTTGTCTTAAGTTATGACCTCTAGTAAGTAGTTAGATCAAACCTCTACGATAAACTTAATCTTGATTAACCTGTGGCTAAATTTAGCTGCAACATCACTGGAGTAGTACAAAATGTCCCATTCAGTAAAAATATACGATACCTGTATTGGCTGCACTCAATGTGTAAGAGCGTGTCCTACTGATGTTTTAGAGATGGTTCCTTGGGATGGATGTAAGGCAGGTCAAATTGCCTCTTCTCCCCGTACCGAGGACTGCATTGGTTGTAAGCGTTGCGAAACTGCTTGCCCCACTGATTTCTTAAGTATCCGTGTTTATTTAGGTGCGGAAACCAGTCGTAGCTTAGCTTTGACATATTAGTTGTTATTATTTTTAACATATTCTCAAATATTTGGCAGGGTGTCTTTAGGCACTCTTTTTTTGTAATTTTATGTGGCTACAATACCTGTAGGCTCAACTAAGCTTCAAAAATAAAAAAGGGGCATAGCCCCCATTAGTTAATCTATTCAGTTAATTCATTCTAAATTTAGATAGATAAATTAAATAGATGAAGATTCTTACTTAATAAATAGCATTTCTTGATAGGTGGGCAGAGTCCAAAGCTCATCGGCAACTTCACCTTCTAGGGCATCTGCAAATTCTCTAACGCTATCCATTAATGGACGAATAGTTTTAGCTGAATATTGCAGGTGGTCTTCAGTGGACTCAAAATCATGGTTATGTAAAGCTGTTTCTAACTTACTTACAGTATCGGTTAATGACTTCACTAAACCAGCAACTTTTTCTGCAGTCTCTGTTGATAACTCTACGCCAACTTCTTTCAAAGAAGCGATCGCCCCAGACAATCTAGTTAAATAGGTAACAGCAGCAGGATAAATAATAGTTTTGGCGATACTAATTACCAATTTTGCTTCGACTTCAATGGAAAGAATGTACTGTTCAGCATAGGTATCAAATCGGCTTGCTAGCTCAACGGGACTGAGAACACCCAATCTTTCAAAGAGTTCGACAATGTGAGGTTGTTTTAATACTGGCAGAGCATCAGCCGCCGTACGGAGATTTGGTAAACCTCTTTCCGCAGCCAGTTTATGCCATTCTTCAGAATAACCATTTCCGTTAAAGACTACAGCACCATGCTCGTCTATAACTTGTTTTAGAATTAAATGAATCGCAGTATTTAACTCTGTTCCCTTTGCTAATTCAGCCTCTAGCGCACCAGCGATCCAAGTTAAGGAATCCGCCAAAATTGTATTCATAGCAACCAATGGACCTGCCACCGATTGACCAGAACCTACAGCGCGGAATTCAAAGCGATTTCCTGTAAATGCAAATGGAGATGTACGATTGCGATCGCCGGGGTCTTTAGGGAAAATAGGTAAGGTATCAACCCCAATATTCATCAAGCCTTTAGACTTAGAGCCTTTAACGTCGCCCTGTTTAATCTGCTCGAATACATCCTCTAGTTGGGAACCCAAGTACACAGACATAATCGCAGGAGGAGCCTCGTTGGCACCCAGTCTATGATCATTACTAGCAGTCGCAATTACAGCCCGCAATAGAGAACCGTATAAATGCACCCCTCTAATTACGGCTCCACAGAATACCAAGAACTGAGCATTGCTATGGGGGGTATCACCGGGATCAAGCAAATTACCCTGAGTGGCATTACCAACAGACCAGTTAACGTGCTTACCAGAGCCATTAATACCTTTGAAAGGCTTTTCATGGAGTAAACAGACAAAACCATGCTTCTTAGCGGTAATTCGTAAAAGGGTCATCAGTAGCTGTTGGTGATCCGTGGCTACGTTGGCAGCCTCAAAAAATGGGGCGATTTCAAATTGTCCAGGGGCAACTTCGTTATGTCTAGTTTTAGCAGGAATACCAAGTCTGTATGCTCTTTCTTCTACTTCCTGCATAAATAACTGCACTCGCTCTGGAATGGCACCAAAGTAGTGATCATCAAATTGTTGTCCCTTCGCAGCAGGTTTACCAAATAGAGTTCTTCCCGCCAAGAGTAAATCGGGACGGCTGTTGGCAAAGTTGGCATCGACTAAAAAGTATTCTTGCTCAGCTCCACAGCTAGAATTAACAGGAGCAACTTCGGTATTTCCTAATAGTTTAAGAACTTTAGTGGCAGCCTTATTCATGGCGGCATTGGAACGTAGTAGAGGAGTCTTTTTATCTAATGCTTCTCCCGTCCAAGATACGAATACGGTCGGAATGCAAAGGGTAGCACCGTTATCGGTTTCCATAATGTAGGCAGGACTGGTCACATCCCAAGCAGTATAGCCCCGTGCCTCAAAGGTAGAACGAATACCACCATTAGGGAAGGAAGACCCATCAGGCTCACCTTGAACTAGTAATTTACCTGAGAACTCTGAGATTACAGAACCATCACTTTGGACAGAGATAAAACCATCATGCTTTTCTGCGGTGGCATTGGTAAGCGGGTAAAAAACGTGGGCATAGTACAGTGCGCCTTTAGAAATTGCCCAATCTTTCATGGCGATCGCTACCACATCAGCAATGGAAGGATCAATGGTCTCACCAGTTTGAATAGTTTTCTTTAAGGATTTGAAGACATTTTTAGGAAGACTTGCCTGCATTTTGCTTAGGCTAAATACATCTGTTGCCCATAAATCTTCCAGACGACCGGGCGGATTAAGGCTTAGTGTTTCACGATTCGTAATTTTTTGTATGGATTGCAGGCGTGACGCGTTGCTACTCATTGTGTTTCCTCAGTTACTGACTTGGGTGCGTTTGACTTAGATGAATTTGGAATAGTGGATCATCGTAACAAGTAATCTACCCACGAAAAGTTACTCATAGACAAATTTTTGATCATTTACTAGTTGACTAAATTAAACTAATTAACTAATCCATAGAAATTGCCGCTGGAAAGTTGGTGTTCCCAGTGATCTAAGACGATTTTTAGCTGCTTGGGTCGGATGGGCTTAGTCATAAACTCATTCATCCCAGCTTCAATACAGCGATTGCGATTTTCGGGTAATGCTCCAGCCGTCAGGGCAATAATAACAGGAGCGTTATTAAATCTTTGTAAAATTTCCTTAGTTGCCTCAATACCGTCCATGTTGGGCATTTGTACATCCATAAAAATAATGTCATAGCACTTATGCTCTAGGGCTGCTAATACCTCTAGTCCATCCCTAGCCACATCTACGGCGTAACCCATTTTATTCAGGATTCTGACTAAAACTTTTTGATCAACAAGACTATCCTCAGCTAACAGGATTTTTAAACTGGATACGGTGGTTTGATCACCTAATTGATTCCCTAATTGCAATGGGCGATCGCTACTAAATGTATTTAAGCTAATGGGAAATTCCACTGGAATACTTAGGGTAAATGTGGTTCCCTCCCCTAGTTCGCTTTTAACTTGTAGCTCTCCACCTAACAATGAAGCAAAGTGCTTACTAATAGAAAGTCCTAAGCCAGTTCCATCTTCAAACTTAATCCCACTTTGGACAAAAGGCTCAAAAATCCTCTCAACTTCAAGATGATGAATGCCTAACCCAGTATCTTTAATTTCAAAGACTAGGGTTAAGACTTTACTCAAGGGATTCCCAGCTATAAATATATTTACGGTAATGCTTCCTGCTTGGGTAGATTGCACCGCAGTATTCAGGATATTTACGAGTATTTGTCTAAGCTTGGTTTCATCGGACTGGATGCAGACTGGTACTTCTTCGGCAATATTAAGGATGAGTTCTAGGTTTTTTTTCTCGGTTTTGGGATTAAAAATATGCTTTAGATCGTTAATCATTTCCCGCACCACAAATACTTTTTTATCTATTTCAAGGCGATGGGAATGGATTTTAGACATTTCGAGGATGTCATTAATTAAGGATAAAAGTTGTTTACCGCTTTGATAAATGATTTCGGTATAGCCGCGTTGCTCAGTAGTTAAAAGTTGATCCCAACTCATGAGTTGAGAAAATCCCAAAATGGCATTTAAGGGAGTGCGAAATTCATGGCTAATGCGTGTTAAAAATTCACTTTGGGTTGTTAATGCCAACTCGGATGTATCTTTATTTTTTTGCAGTTGATTGATCAGGTCTAAGTTTTGTTGTTTAAGCTGCTTAATCTTGGTGCTATATTGCAGGCGATCGCTAACATCCCCGAGAAATAAAGATATTTGGGTTCCTGATAACTGTCCATAACCTTCTAAGGAAATTACGGGAGTATCTGCATATTTACTATTAAGGATTTCGTAAAAATTTTGAATATCTTGGTAATTATAATGCCCTAAAAGTTGATCAGCTATGATTACTAAATCGGCAAATGCCAGCATCGCTTCATTATTTAAGCCACTGGCTTGAACTGAGTAACCTTGTTGCCATAGCAGGGCAAAAACATCATGCTCAGAGGCATCATGAGTGATAACTACAATATTTTTAGGACTCAATTCTGCACTCATAAATGCTCTAGTAAATGTTCTAGGATGACATACATTACATAATCTTACCCGAGTCCCTTAGGTAGAGTAAACATTTGAATCTCAATATTATGCAAAAACCATTTTTTATCATACGAAATTCGCTTAAAAGTCTTACTAATTGCTTAGTTAATTATTTATTTAAGTATCTGGTGCTTTTTTTAGTAATTTTGCCCTTAGCTTTACCTAGCCCTGTGAATGCGGCAACATCTCGACGGGTTGTTCAGCCTCAAAATGGCGCACCCGTACTATCAGGAATTATTAAGGGCGACGATTGGCTTAAGGCATTACCCGATTCTAAACTTGCCTATTGTAATGAGGCATTTGCGGCTTTTCGGGCTTCCCCATCCCAAAGTTATATTATTAGTTCCAATGTACAGAGTTTAACGGCATCTGGTTTATGCGATCGCATCGATCAATATTTCAGTATTGAAGAAACCTTGATTCTCGATTAGGCACTGCCGCAGCGATCGCCCCCTTATTATTTGCAGATACCCCCATTGGCACAAAATATAAGTGAAACCAATGGCTTGAACCACCCTTTAACAATTCCTTTAAGGATTACAGTAAGAGCAGTACATAGGATCACTAGTTTGATTTCCATCGGGGAATAGTATTTCCTGTTTAAAATTGCAGCGATCACAGCCATATATATGAGAACGAGTAACTTGAGTGGGAAGTCCACATAGTTCACAGGGTAAACCTGGAATACTCTCAGCTACGTCGAAATTCACAAAATTACAATTAGGACAAAGTTGTTGAAGTTTGCGAACTAGGACTTGGGTGGCTTTTGCAATATTATTCATCCTTGTGGGATTGTAGAGTGCGCGCATATCAGTTTCAATATGGATTTGGGGCGATCGCTTTAATAGTTCATTGACGGATTTCTTGAGCATTTCTTCAGAGATTATGCCCTTATAAATTGCTTCCTTGGCAGAGGTATGAGCATCAGGCATGATCACAATTCCATGATTCGGAAATCCTGCCCGTAGGGCGAACTCATAGGCTTCCTGATAGCTAGAGACCTCTTGATGATTGAAATTGGTATCTGTAGATAGGAATTCTCCATATACTGTGAAGTCATAATTACGATCTCTGATTAAGACGATTTCACGATTAAAGGGAATACCTAAGAAGGGATGGGGAAAGAAACTACCTTCACTGGCGATCGCCAAATCCACATCCAACAACTCCATAGCTTTTTCTGCCTTAAGTTTGGCTGTTTGGACTTGACTATTAGTGCGATCAATATCACGGGTAAATGTACCAAATAGGTCGCTATTAAAATCTTGACTAAAATCTTGGGGAACTATGATTCGCAATCCCAATGATGTTTCTAAAATTGGCGCGATCACGATCTCCTTCCGATGCATAGTCGCAATTACGGCAAGACGATCCTGAAACTCGATCGAATTTAAGGGGGAATTACTAGAAACCACTTTAAATCTATTATGACTATCTTGGTACAGGAACTTGACTGAGTAAAGAGTTAATTACCGTATCTATACTCAGCCCATCCAGTTGAGATTCTGGACGTAAAATTAACCGATGTCTTAGTAATGGTGGGGCGATCGCCTTAACATCATCGGGCGTTACAAAATCTCGACCTTCTAACCAAGCATGTGCCTTCGTTGCCTGTAACCAAGCTACTGCCGATCTAGGGGATGCCCCAAGGGAAAGATCGGGATGTTGACGGGAGCGTTTTACTAATTCCAAAATATAATCCAAAATATTATCCTTGACCTCTACGGCTTTAACCTCTAGTCTGGCAGCAAGGATTTGCGGTACGGAAGCGATCGCCTCTAAAATTTCTAAATCGATCTTCCCACCGACTTGCCCATCTTGGCTATTTAGTAACATTTGCTTTTCCGCAGTTTGATCGGGATATTCCACAATTAACTTAAATAAAAATCGATCTAGTTGTGCCTCTGGTAAGGGATAGGTACCTTCAAATTCCAGAGAGTTTTGGGTGGCAATTACCCAGAATACATCTGACAACTTTAAGCTAACCCCATCTAAGGTCACTTGTCGTTCTTCCATTGCTTCTAGGAGTGCTGATTGGGTTTTAGGTGGAGTACGGTTAATTTCATCTGCCAGCAACACTTCCGTGAAAATCGGACCCTTTTTCAGTACAAATTCACGGCTATTCAAATCAAAAATATTAGTTCCCAAAATGTCCGAGGGTAGAATATCGGGAGTCAGTTGCACTCGGCGAAAATCGGCTTTAATTAACTTTGCTAAAACTTTGACCGTCAGGGTTTTACCCGTACCAGGAACTCCTTCTAAAATCACATGACCACTGGATAGCAGTGCTACTAGTAATTGCTTAACTAACAACTTTTGTCCCAAAACTACAGTACTAAGAGCCTGATCAAGTTGGGTAAATATAGAGCGAATTTCAGCCATGTGCTTAGATATTGACGGGATTATGGGGATGGTAGTATTCTATCGCTGCGATCGCCATTGCTATAATAGTTTGAGGTTATGATACTTTGAAATCATAAATTCAGCACTTAAATTCTATTTTGCATGACTGCCAACCAAATTGAAGCGATTAATATTCCTAAGCGGGGAATGCCAGTAACCATAATTACAGGTTTTTTAGGAAGTGGTAAGACTACCTTACTTAATCACATTCTCCAAAACCAAACGGACTTAAAAGTAGCAGTTTTAGTTAATGAATTTGGCGATATTAACATCGATAGTCAGTTGCTTGTGGCTGTGGATGAAAATATGATGGAACTGAGTAATGGCTGTATTTGCTGCACGATTAATGATGGCTTAGTAGATGCGGTTTATAGTGTCCTCGAACGCAGCGATCGCATAGATTATATGATTGTCGAAACTACGGGAGTTGCTGACCCACTGCCCATTGCCCTCACATTTTTAGGTACAGAATTACAACATCTTACCCGTCTTGACTCTATTCTTACGGTAATTGATGCGGAGACCTTTACGCCCAAGCACTACGATAGCGATGCCGCTTTTAGTCAGCTTATGTATGGGGACATCATGATCATCAACAAAACCGATCTAGTCACTCCCGAAAAAGTTACGGAGCTAGAAGCATTTATTAATAAGCAAAAAAAAGGTGCCAGAATTCTGCGATCGCAACAGGGAGTAGTACCTTTACCGTTGATTTTAGATATCAAAATCGATCCATCGGATTTACAAGCTAGTCAAAAGTCAGATAGTCAATCAAGCAAACATAGCGATCACCATGATCACATAGATCACAAACACGACCATCACGATCACGAGCATCATCACCACGATCACAGTCACCACTTAGAAAATGACGGCTTTATTTCTGTATCTTTTCAAAGCGATCGCCCATTACAAATCGAAAAATTCCAAAGCTTTCTTGATCACCAGTTACCCGTAGATGTATTTCGTGCCAAGGGGATTCTTAATTTTGCTGGTATTCCCAATCGTTATATTTTTCAACTCAGTGGTAAACGCTACGAACTGAAAACCGAAGCAGGAAACCCTGCCCCCACCCAACTGGTGCTAATTGGACGGAATCTCGATCAAGAGCTACTCCTAAGTCAAATTGCCGATTGCTTAGCCACGGATTCTGTAAGTTAAGTTATATGGATAGAGCCGCCGAGCAACTACAAAAGATTAAACAGGCAAAAGCCAAAGCGATCGCAACTAGACAAGGTAACGAAAAAGGCTTGTATATGGTCTTTACTGGTTTAGGTAAAGGAAAAACTAGTGGTGCCATGAATATGGTGTATCGACATTTATCCCATGATCTCAAAGTAGTAGTGGTTCAATTTGTCAAAAACTCCCAAGCATATCCCGATGGCGATCGCCTGATGCTAACTAAATTACAAACCTTGGGCTTTCCTGTGCAAATCTATACCCTTGGCGGCGGCTTTACTTGGGAGACGCAAAATCCCAACCAAGATCGTGAGATGTCTGAAGCGGCGTGGCAAACTGCCCTCAGTGCCATTATTGATCCTGAAATTTCTTTAGTGGTTTTAGATGAACTGCACATCGCCCTAAAGTATCAACAATTAGAGCTAGAAACCGTATTAGCAGGCATTCAAAGTCGTCCTAGTCACTGCCATGTGGTTAGTACAGGTCGTTATGCTCCACTCGCTCTAATCGAAGCTGCTGATCTGGTTTCAGAGTTAACGCTAATTAAACATCCAGTATCCCAAAAAATCCCCGCCCAACTAGGAATCGAGTTTTAATCAAGGTATATTCCCCTTTATTACAACCATTTATCCACCACCTAGCCAGCCAAAGAATCCGCCTTTTTTAGGGGTAGCAGTTTTTTGTTCTGATTTATTACTGGGTTTAGTTTGGGAATTAGGATCAGGAATTTTATTAATATTTGCTAAAGCTATTGGCTCTTGCGGATTTAATTTTAGTGCCTGCTGAAAGCTCATTTTTGCCATGCCGTCCAGCTTTTGATTCATATATGCCAGACCCAATAAAGCATGACAGTAACTATGGTGATTATCAATTTGTAGATATTCCCTTAACTCTTTGATCGCTAACATCCACTGTTTTTTGGCAATATACTCTTCGGCAATTTTAATTTTGGTGGGGTAATTATTAGCTGATCTAGGATTGGTAGGATATTTTGCTCCTAAATTATGATCTACAGGTGCAGATATAACTTGTTTAGGCTCTGGATGAGGCTGATAACCCTCTTGATGCAGAATATAAACTAGATTTAATTCACTGATTAGACCAGTTCTCTCTAAAGCTTTATCTAAGTCTTGATATTGTTGAGCAGCGATCACTTCCACTGCCCGTTCATAATTACTTAAGCTCGGAGAATATAACAGGTTTTTAGCAGCATCTGAAGAAGGTGTAATTTTCTGCCCTTGTTTAATAATGCGTTTAGCCAGGAGCCTAAGTATGGTCGAGTACTCATCTCTCTCTTTTTCTGCCATTAAAAAGGTATAGGCGGGATTAACTAGCTTAGCAAGATACTGTGTGGCTTGATTTTTAGCTGATGGGGGATGTTTATCGCCGTAGGTGTCAGGATGAAGAATTCTAGCAATGTTTAGATATGCCCTACGAATTCGAGTAATATCCGCAGTAATTGGAGTCCCAAGAATAGCGTAATAATCGTGGGAATTATATTGACAGATGCCTTGACTAATCTCAAAGCTAGTTTTTTTCTCCTGTGACTGCATACGCGGAGACCTTAAGTTTTCAAATAAATCGAGAGTTATTATTTTAGCCTACCCAAGTTAACAGGCATTTACATCATTTATATAATATTAGTTTAACCCTTTTTTTAGATTTTAATCTCAGACTGGGCTTTGTTATACTGATTGCACCCAATTCCTAGTTATTACTATGAGCCGCATTCCGCCAAAACTAAGGTCAATGCCACGGCGCAAGACCCCTTCTGCTGTCTATATTCAAATGCACCAATTGGCTAACGAAAGGGAAAGATTACAGGAAGAATTAAAACGGCTTAGCGATCGCACTTCGGAAATTCAGCAACGCTTGCATCAGCTAGAAGTTAACCTAAATAAGTTAGAGGCAGAGGCTACCCAGTACAACTCTCTTTCAGAATCAGAACCAATTAGCCTAAATAATACACCTATACAAAATCATAATTATCAAAGCTTTGTGATTGAGTATTAGCAATAGTGCCAGTTTATTACCAAAAACCTTAATTAATTTACAGTCATCGAGATTTGGAGATTAATCGTAGAGTTCGGCTCCACAAAAAGCAAATTTTCTCCCGTATTTAAGGAATTTCTGGCGGCTGTCCAAGGTTCTACACAGACAAAATCTTTACCTTTAACTGTCCAAAATACTAAGGTTTTGTGGTGTTCATCAAAATCTATGGTTAGCTTTAAGTTGCGACTAGCATCGGTAATAATGGCTCGATTATGAGCAGCAGCATTAAAAAACATCACATCAATTTCATCCAGACTAAAATCAAAGCCACCTAAAAAAGCATGACTGACAAAGGATTTTTGATCGACGAATTCAGCACTGGGGAACTCAAATTTTAGTTCTGATTTGTCTGGTGTTGCAAAGTAAGGGTGGGTACCTGCGGAAAATGGCATGGACTGATTAGACAAATTGGTATAGCTTTGTTTAATTGTCAAAGTACTGCCAGTAAGAATGTATGTAAACCTCACCTTAAACTCAAAGGGATATACGGCTAGGGTCTCAGGGGTGCTAGTTAAGATTAAACTAATGCCATCTTGATCTTCTGTATCCACTTGCCAAGGTAAATTACGGGCAAATCCATGCTGGGTAAGGTGATAAACCTGTCCATTTAGGGTGTAGGTGTTATCGGGCATATTGCCACAGATCGGAAATAGGATGGGGATGCCGCCTCTAACACTAAGGTCTGGATGGGTGAATCGCTCTGTATCCATGTAAAAAATTTCCTGATCCCCCACTACCCAACTGGTAACTATGCCACCTCGTTCTGGAACTATTTCAATTTTAGAATTGCGATCGCCAAGGATATAGGTTTTATACTGACGTTGCTCAACTGTATAGGAAGCCATAAGTTATATTTAAAGTTATTTTTAACAAGCTAAATTTAATTAATTCTTTAGCCTCTGTCCAGCATAAGAATACCAAACCTTGACCACCCGAATAGCAAGAAATAAGGCTTAGCTTAATTGTGCCAAACCTTAGCAGAAATCTAGTAGTTACAAGTCCTTAGCTTTTTTTAGTCTCGTTATTAGGATGAGTTTTTGATAATCTCTTACCGCCAAAACCAACACCCAACGCAGAATTAAACTCAAAAAATAAAATCAAGCTTAATTATTCATTCTTAACAAGATAATTATCTCTCCCTCATCCAAGTTCGGAATGATTGAATTGCGGCATTTCTCTCTTCGCTAAAACTCTGTTCGATCAAGCGAGGAATCATGATTGTCCATATAATTTATTAGTTATGAACTGGAAAATTACTGAAGCTGAGCATAAATTCTCTGAACTTATTCGCTCTACGCGCAAAGAACCACAGTTAATATATAACTCCGATCGCTTAGTAGCAGTAGTAATTGAGGTAGGGTAGTGATCAAGAGGGCATGATAGATAAAAAAAGGGGTAAAACAAAATAGAAGTAAAATGTCCTTACTGTGAAAGTGACCAGATAGTTAAGAATGGCATAACCCGTCACAAAAAACAAAACTACAAATGTAAAAAGTGTAATCGTCAATTTGTGATTAATCCCAAAAACCAGCCAATAGCTGAATCCACAATTAAATTAGTCGATAATCTGCTGCTAGAACGTATATCCATGCGAGGGATTAAGCATGTTGCCAAGGTGTCATTACAGTGGTTACAGAGTTATATAAATGGTAAGTCTGTAACTGTAGAGTCGCAAGTTAAGGTAATCCCTAAAAAAAAGCACGCCTGACCATTGAGTGCGATGAACTATGGTCATTTAAGGTATGGATTTGGTTAGCAATTGACCGAAATACTAGAGAAATTGTTGGAGTGTTTGTTGGTAGTCGAAACCAAGAAGCAGCCTTGGGGTTATGGCAATCTTTACCAACCGTTTATCGACAATGTGCTGTTTGTTATACTGACTTCTGGCAAGCTTATAGCTGTATTTTACCTAAAAAACGCCATAAGGCTGTGGGCAAAGAGTCTGGACAGACTAATCATATTGAAAGGTTCAATTGTACTTTAAGGCAAAGAATTTCTCGCCTTGTTAGAAAAACTCTTTCTTTTTCTAAGAAATTAGAAAATCATATCGGTGCTATTTGGATATTTATCCATCACTACAATTCTGAAATTCACTCTAAGTTCTGCATCATGCCCTCTTGATCACTACCTAAAAGCGTACTATTCTGCAAATGAAGAAGTAAAAAAGAGAATTGCAGAAAGGGCTAAGGCAGAAGGAAGGATGGATTGGGTCAAGATTTTGACAAATGCCAAACAGGGTTTTAATGTTGAAAAAATGTCAGATGATGATTGGAAAGGGTTTGTTAATATTTTAGTGAGCCAGCCAGATCGAAAAGAGGTATGGAGATTTTTATACAATGCCTGGCGTTGCATATCTATGTATAAAAGAAATTAGAGTTTAGGCTGGATATTATTCCTAGCCTTTAAGAAATCTTTGATTCATACTAAACTCTGCAACGTCGAGCATGATTATCCTTGCGTAGGATTAGTTATGTAGCAACGGAAGCCGAGCAAAAATCTCTAATGTTTAGGCGATCGCTATATAGAGCCTGTTTCATATCTATTATGAGCAAGATGTATGATGCTTAGAAAATGCTAAATCCATACTCAAGTAGCCTAACAGATAAAGAATGGGAAATTATAGAACCATTGCTCCCAAAGAAAAAGCAAACTAGACCACCAACTTGGACAAAAAGACAAATTTTAGACGGCATACTCTACCAACTTAAAAACGGTTGTAATTGGCGAGATATGCCCCGAGACTTACCACCATTCTCTACAGTGTATCGATACTACAAGGAGTGGAAAGATACAGGTACATTTACTGCGATTATGGAAGCTTTACATGCAACAGCCCGTGAACAGTCAAAAAAAATCAAAATGGACAACTTTAATCATCATTGACTCACAAGCAGTGAAAAATACTTGTAATGCAAGTATAGAATCCAAGGGCTTCTGCTCCTACAAAGCAACTAACGGGATCAAAAGACATTTAGCCGTTGACACTCTGGGATTTCCTTTCTTTACCTATTTAACAAGAGCAAATGTATCAGATGACCAAGGACTGATTGAAATGTTAACGATTAACATTGATTACTTCAAATCGAAGCCAGATGACATTACGCTAACTACGATATTGCTGGATAGTGGTTATCATATCGAAAAATTGACGACTGATTTACAGAAGGTTTATCCTGAGATTATGACTAAGATTAGGTTTGAAATTTCTCCTAAGGTATCAAAGCAAAAGCAGGCAGAAAAAGGTCTGTCTGGGTTTGTAGTTGTGCCGACAAGGTGGGTACTTGGGTTGAAAGATGCAAAATCTTAGTTAAGAACTTTGAGAGAACTCTCGTTAATCCTACAGCTAAACTCAATCTTTGCTTTATTCGCTTGATGCTAAAAAGAATTGCTACTCATGAGATATGAAACAGGCTCGATACAGATTCCTTTAATATTCGGAGCTATTTTCATAGTTGGGCTGTATTTTGGTGAAATATTTGCCCATCTCCATATTCGACATCATAAATTTAGAGTTCTAATATCTATTTTATGGATAATTATTATTTCATTCTTTCATTTATGTTATTTATTTAGTATGTTTTTTGACCAAGTAAATGATGTTTTCTGGGTTGCATTTATTAGCTGGATTATTAGTTTTATAGTTATTGGATTGAAAGGCTTTACGGATTTAATTTTCGTTTCAAGATGTGTAGTAGCTTTTCTTTTTCTTAATTTTATAGGTTTAATTATTTGGTGGCAGATTGCTGTTGAGAGTCGTCTTGATGGAAGCGAAGGAGTAGGCGTGGCTTTCGGATGGGTTTTTATCCACTTTGGGGGATTAATACTGCCTCTTTTAGCCCTTGGGTTTACAATTTCAGCCGCTAATATTATTAACAATTACGAATCCCCTTAAAGCTCTATGAAAAGATTGTTTACCGATTTTGATGGTCCAATTATGGATGTGTCACAACGCTATTTTCAGGTTTATTTATTTTGTTTAGAGAAAGTAAAAGGACCAAATCAATTAGTAAGCCCTCTAACTAAGTCTGAATTTTGGGAATTTAAGCGATCGCAAACCTCAGAAGTAGAAATTGCCATTAAATCGGGCTTAAACCTGATCAACCAACCCCAAAATTTTGCCAGATTACGCAGGGAGAATATTAATTCCAAGTACTTCTTCACCTTTGATCAGATTCACCCTTGGGCGATCGCCGCTTTAGAAACTGCCCAAAATGCTGGACTTGAACTTGCAGTTATGACCATGCGCCGTGAATGGGAGTTATTTCCAGTCTTAGATCGATACGATTTACATAGATTTTTTAAGAGCGATCTCATATTTTGCCTAAAAAACGACTATATCAAAACCCAAGATATAAAAGATAAGCCTAAACTCATGGCAGGAGCGATCGCCACATTACCCAAAATTGAAAAGCAGTGGATGGTTGGTGATACTGAGGCTGATCTGGTTGCCGCTAGTACTCATAATATCCCCAGCATCGGCGTTTTGTCTGGGATTAGGAATCAAACCCAGTTAGAAATATATCAACCCCAAGCGATCGCCAAAGATTTACAAGAAGCTGTAGAAATTATTATTAATACTTCAGCTTAAATCTTCTGAGCAGTGAGAACCCCAAACTTAACTAATCCTCGGCTATAACCCCTAGCCATTAGCCGCAGAGATGTTGTGGCAATGATTGTGGGTAAACCTGCTTGGATCACACCTAAAATATTTCTCAAACTTAAAGCTGATTCAATTACTCGATCCCAAAATGGGGATACTTGTTCTGACCAGTCAACAGTGCAGATATTTTTAAAACCTAACTCTAGGGCGATCGCTTCATACTCAGATACGGAAATTACATAAGGTAGGCAGTAAACATCATAGATTCTTTGCAGATGTTGCTTTTCATTGATCGTAAGAGGTTTGGCTTGGGTCTCACGATGGCACCATGTCGCAAAAATCAACTTACCATTGGGCTTTAGAACTCGTAAACATTCTGCTAAAAATTTAGACTTGTCGGGCATGTGTTCGCCGCTTTCTAGTGACCAAATTAAATCAAAGGAATTACTGGCAAAGGGCATAGATAAGGCATCGGCAACTTGAAAATCTGTTCTTGACTCTAATCCAAACTCTTTGGCTCTGGCTTTAGCACGGTTAGCTTGTACGGGACTGAGGGTAATGCCTGTAACTTGAGATGATGGGAATTTTTCTGCCAGATATAGAGAACTACCGCCAATTCCACAGCCTATATCTAAAATTTGCGTATTAACTTCTAAATTTTCAACTCTTGACCAGTTAAGCAACTCTTCAATTAAATCGATCTGAGCCTGTCTGCGATCTTTATAACTAGCTTCCCCTTGTTCATAAAAGCCGTGGTGCATATGTTCTCCCCATACCTGTTCCCAGAGTGCAGAGGAAGAATCATAAAATGTTTTAATACGTTGGTTGAGCATGGTTTAAGAGAATAAAAAAGGGGCATTTGCTACCCCATACTAACAAGATATATTTTAAGTGCGATCGCTATCCCCAAGAATCGGATAACTCAGGTTCGGGCTTATTTCCAAGGATGTCATTATAAGCAACCAGCAATGAGCAAATGGTTAAAGGGGCTGTAAAAAAAAGTCCTATGCCGAGTACCAGTGCGCCAGCTAAATTTATTAAGCCTAAAACTAATAGAAACCCAAATACAGAAAACCAATTCTTAGAAACAAATTTACGACTGGTTTCTAAAGCCTCCCAAAAATCTAATTCCCAATCAATCGCAATTTGTAAAGCAAAAGCATAGGAAACGGCAATATAAATACCTGGAATAATCAAAAGCAAAAAGCCCAAAGCCGTAATTGCTCCACCAACTAGAGAAAGGAGAAAAATTTGCAGGAAATATTTATTACTCAAACCCTTAAAGAAATCATTAAAAACGTAGGGTTGCTTACGGATGATCGCCAGTCCAACAAAGGTAAATCCAGCACCAAGGGGAGCTCCAATAATTGAAGAAGCAATACCACCTAAAATCGGGACAAGATTTAATGCCAATGTGATCAAAGCAGTTAGAAAGAAAAATCCAATAAAGCTACCAAAATACTGTTTAAGAACTTCAAAGCCTTGACTAATATATTCACCGATTTTAATTTCGTAGTCTCGATTGAGCAGTGTTTCTAATTGGGGAGAACTCATATAGATATAGATTGGGTTGAGATTTCGGTTGTAATTATAGTTTGTGATCTGTAAATTTTGATACTAGAGTCATGGATTCTTAAGAAAATCTTTCTATTAATTTCAACTAAATTGTAAATAACATCAAAATCAATTACTAACAATAACTTACATCACTGCATCAGTGTTATACCGACAATCGGAGCAATCAAAGAAGCATTAAACTATCAACGAGCATAAGCAAGGAGTTAAGAGCTAAAAGCCTTTATCTGTGGCTTTACCTGCATGATATAGAGCCAATTTGTAGTATTTCTGAGCATGGATAATTAAGTCTGCTTGTTCTTCGCTACTTAGCGATCGCATGGGTTTAGCGGGAATACCTGCCACAATAATTCCATCCGCCACATCTTTAGTCACCACTGCCCCTGCACCGACAATACTACCTGCCCCAACGGAAACTCCTTCTAAGATTATTGCCCCAATGCCAATTAAGCTACCTCGCCCAATGGTCAAGCCATGAATTACGGCATTATGTCCAACTGTAACGTACTCTTCTATTACCAATGGTTTACCCACATCCCCATGTAAAATCGCTCCATCTTGAATATTGCTGTATGCGCCAATCTGAATAGAATTTAAATCAGCTCTAATCACAGCCTTATACCAAACACTCGATCCTATTTCTAGCTTTATATCCCCCACTAAAACTGCATCGGTAGCAATAAACGCAGATTGAGAAATATCTACTTTGGCAAACATAACTAGCTCCTATAATCTCTTCATCAGCTTATTTTTCTTTGGTAGTTACATGAAAATTTCTAGAACTATACTACTAATCCTTTTGTCAGTTGTAACTTTAGTTGTGGTTCTATTTCTTAACCTCAATACGATCTTAAAAATTGGGATTCAGCAAAATCTCTCTAAGTCATTGGCGGTTCCTATGACCCTTACAGAGGTGGTTTTTAAACCCTTTGATGGTTATTTGCAATTAAATGGATTTGCGATTGATAATCCGCAGGGCTTTTCTAGTCCTAAATTTTTACAAGTCCAGAACTTTGAAATTCAACTACAGCCTACCAGCCTGCTCTCAGATCGAGTCGAAATAGATAAATTACAACTAGAAGAAATTTCCATTGATATTGAACAGCAGTTACCCCGCAATAATATTACAGAAATATTCACAAGTGCTGAAGGGCATAAGCAGAGTAGTCAGTCGGGGCAGGAAAAGAAATTTAATTTGCGATCGGCAACCATTAATAATGTTTCGGTAAGTTTTAGGGTGGTGCAGTTGGGGATTAATTTACCAGCATTTTCAGCTAAGTTACCCAAGGTTGATTTAAAAAATCTTAATTCTGAAAACTACCAAGGATTACTAATGTCTGAGGTATTCACAAAATTAGTTGGTTCCGCACTTAAGAATGTTGTGGAGCAGCATAAACCTCAAATTCCACCGCAAATAATCGATATGTTAAAGCTTCCTTAGTTCACGAATTCTCAATAACCATAGGACAAAGAGATCAGAAAACCGAGTATAGCTTTCTACAAGTTCTGATTAACTTGCTCTAATAATTCTGAAACTGCTACTTCTCCTCGATATTGAATAGTATCCGTAGTTAGCTCCTGTAAGAGTTTAGTGGCATGGTTAAACATCTTTTTGGCTCGACGATCATCACCTTCAATTTTGTAGATATTACCTAGGTCTAAATAAGCAGCGATCGCAGTTTCATCAATATACATAATGCGTTTTAGATATTCTTTGGCTTGGCTGAGGTTATTTTGTGCTTCTGCAATGTGGGAAAGTAAGTAATAAATATCAATGGACATGGAGTCGAGGGCGATCGCTTGTTGGCAATAAGAAATCGCTTCTTGATATTTCCCTAAGTTGGCATGGGTTTGAGCAATGAGATAGGTAATGGCAAAATTATCGGGATGGTGCTGTAAAAGTTGGGTTGCTTTTTGCAGAGTTCGAGTATATTCTCCTTGTGCAAACAGACTTTGAGCCTTTTGAAGATTAGCATCTAGATCAGAACTTGGGATTTGGCGATCGCTTGACTTAATACCTAATTTCTCTAATGTGTTATCTAATTTAACTATAGGCTTCGCTTCTGATTTGATTCCAATGGAGGATTGCTTAATTTTTACAGGTAACTTCGGTTGATGAATACTTATAGGTTGAGATTTAGGAGCAATGGTTTGCTGAGATTTAATAAAACGTGATGGGGCTTGCTGCACATCTTCTGAGCGTTGATAAACTACTGATTCATCGTATACCTGAGGGACAAATCCCCTGAGATTTAAATCATGTAATTCTGTATGTCCAACTATTAAATATCCGCCCGGACTTAAGGTCTGATAAAGCTTACCCAGGATGGTTTCGACATTATCGGAATTAAAATAAATAAACACATTCCGACAGATAATCATATCCATATTGTAGATATTAGAATTTAAACTGGGATAGTCATCAGTCAATAAATTACCCATTTGCAAGGTCACCATCTTTCGCACTTCTTCATTTAATTGCCAACTCTTATCTTGCTTCCTAAAATATTTGCGCTTCAGGTCTGGATTAACCATCCGAAATGACCATTCACTAAAACTGGCGGTTTTGGCTTTAGCGATCGATTCTGTATTAATGTCTGTACCTAAAATTAGAAGATTCCAAGTGGCATAATTAGGAATTAATTCCTTCACAATTGTGGCAATAGAATAGGGTTCCTCTCCCGTGGAGCAGCCTGCACTCCAGATTCTTAAAGTCGGTTTTGTGGCGATAGCTAACTGTTTACGGGCAATAATTTCAGGTAGGATAGTTTGCTGAATTAAGTTGATTTGACCGCGATCGCGAAAAAAATAAGTTTCTCCAGTGGTTAAAAGTAAGACTAAAGCTTGCCATTCCTGTTCGTCCGATGGTGTTGCTAAAAGCTGATAATATGCTTCTGGGGTAGTTAACTTTTGGGCTGTAATCCGTAGGTTAATTTTTTTGACTAATTCCGTACGATCTTTATCCTGTACTTGAATTCCCGTACGACTGGCAATAAGCTGAACAAAATCATGGATAAGAGATGGATTCATTTTAGTTAAGCCTTTGGGAACTTGAATTTGAGGTTAATTGGAACGACTACTAACAGCTTGAGTTATTAAAAATGGCGCAATATCTTGTAAAGGTAAAATATATCGAGCTGCACCGAGAGCGATCGCTTCCTTGGGCATACCAAAAATCACACTACTACTTTCATCTTGGGCGATCGTTAACCCACCATGATCAAAAATAGTTTTTAGTCCTTCTGCCCCGTCATTACCCATACCTGTTAGCAGTGCTGCCATACAGGTTTTGCCATAGAATCTAGCGATCGATTGAAACAACATCGTAATGGATGGACGATAGGCTCTAGTTTGGCTACTCACGGCATAGATAAATTTACCTTTATTATCCAGTTCTAGGTGATGGGTTTCGGGGGCAAAGTAAATAATCCCCGGTTGTGGCAATTCTCCAACTTGAGCGATTTTAACTTTGAGAGCACAATTAGTATCTAGCCAAGTTACTAGTCCTGCTAAAAAGCCTTCACTAATATGTTGAGCGCAAATTATGGGCATGGGGAAATTAGCGGGAAAGCGATAAAGAATCTTTTCAAACGCACTAGGACCACCCGTCGATGCCCCGATCGCTAACACTTTAAATTGAGACTTCAAAGCTGCGATTGGATCAACTAAAGGTATTACGGGCAAGGGTGATTGAATTTGAGACTGAATTACCGAAGCGATCGCAGGTTTAGGCGGTTCTAAATCTTTAAGTGGTCTGGTAAATACTCTCACCCCAGATAAAACTTTAATTTTATTAATCAGTGCAGCTTTAACTTTTTCATAGTCCGATGGTAAACCCGTAGCTGGCTTGGGAAAAACATCAACGGCTCCAGCCTGTAATAACCGAAAAATGTTATCTGTATCTGAACTCTGCACCGCATTACTAACAACTAGAATCGGACAAGGAAATTTAGCCATCACCTGACGGATCAACTCCAGTCCATCCATTCTCTCCATAAACATATCCACACAAATCACATCAGGCTTCACAGTGGGAATTAAATCAAGGGCTTGTTTGCCATTGTGAGCCACCCCAACCACCTGAATATCGGGAGAAGTACTAAGTATCCTCTGGAGAATTTCAAGGGCAATGGGTGAGTCTTCAACAAGGAGCACATTAACTGGAATCATCTACCAAACCTCTCGACCCAAAGGAACTCCCCAATTCTCTTCTTGAACTTGATAGCACGAGGGTATGAGAGCAATCAAATCTTGAAGATCGTATTTCCCATGAATTTTACGAATAGGCTTGATGACGAGCTGATCCTTGGGAGTGATAATTCCGAGTTCATCGCCAACTAAAATATTTGCCACAGCTATTACCTCAATACTTAGGAGATTTCTGATAAAGAAAGTACCATGTACCATGATCTGGAAATTAACCCACCCTAGCCCTCCCCCTGCTAAAGAGAGGGGAAAAGATTTACGATCTTCACTCTTGGTAAGGGGAAATTAAAGGTTAGTCTACCGTTTTGATGCTAAGACTTTAATTTTAGTAACCAAAGCTCCCTTCATACTTTCGTAATCTGTAGGTGAACCAGTGGTGGGTTTTGGGAAAAAGTCTAAAGCCCCCAGTTGCATGAGTTTATAGATATTTTCAAAATCGCTGGGTTGTACTGCATTACTCACTACTAAAACTGGGCGAGGAAACTGTGCCATCAACTTTTGGGTAAAATCAAATCCATCCATTACTGGCATTTGTAGATCAGTTAAAACTACATCGGGGTTAGCAGCAGGAATTTGGGCAAGAGCTTGAGAGCCATCATGGGCAGTACCAACAACTTCAATTTCTGGGGCAGAGTTCAGCAGCCGTTTCAGAATTTGTAATGCCACTTCAGAATCTTCAACTAAAAAAACTTTGATTGGGGTAGCCATGATTAAATTAATCTCCTTAAAGTATCTAGTAAAACACGTTGATCGAAATTGCCTTTAGTGAGGTAGGCATTGGCACCAGCTTGCGCACCTAGGCGCTTGTCTTCATCCGAGGCTAGGGTTGTGATTAGGACAATTGGTAACTCGTCGTATTCTCGGAATTGACGAATGCGAGTGGTGAGTCCTAAACCATCTAGATTCGGCATTTGGACATCAGAAACTACGGCATCAAATTTACCTGATCGCAATTTGGTAAAACCATCTTGACCATCGACAGCAGGGGTGACATCGTAGCCATATCCTTCCAAAATCCGTTTGAGTTGAGTCCGAATCGGAATGGAATCATCACAAAGTAGGATTTTAGGCTTAATCTGCACTTGCTGCGATAATTCTTGGACACTAACGGAGATGTTGCCTTGTTTCGCTGACTTAAATAAATCGGGGGGATGGAGTATCATACAAACTTCACCATTACCTCGGATTGTAGCTCCAGCAATATTACGGACACGTTGCAGTAACTTGCTTTGCGGTTTCATGACAATATCCTGCTGCTCTAGGAGCGCATCTACCAGTACGCCCAACCGCTCAGTCCCAATTTGCATGATGATACAGGGCAAATTTTTGAAAGATTTAGTGGTAACTGGCACTGATAACTCCAAGAGGTCAGCCAGCCACACCAGCGAAATTGGCTCACCTTTAAACATCATGGTTTGCTTGCCTTCGATCGCAAAGATATTTTCAGGCGAAATCAGGAGCATTGTCTGCACAGAATCCAGGGGTAGAGCATAGGTAGTTCGATCAACTTCCACAATCACGACATAGGTAGTAGCCAGACTGGGTTTTAAGATGAACCGAAACAGACAACCTTGCCCTGGTGTTGATTCCAACTGCAAACTGCCCTTCAGTCTTTCCACATTCGCCCGCACCACATCTAAGCCCACGCCTCGACCAGAGATTTCACTAACGCTACTACGCGTGGAAAAGCCGGGGGTAAAGATTAGGGATTGAATTTGGGCTGTGGACATAGTGGCTAGTTCAGCTTCTGTGTGTAGTCTCCGTTCTAGAGCAGTACGCTTGATTGCTTCAGTATCAATTCCCTGACCATCATCTTGAACTTCAATACAAACAGAGCTAGCACTTTGATAGGCTCGTAGGCGAATGGTAGCAATAGCAGGTTTACCTTGAATCTGACGCTCTCGGGGGGATTCAATACCATGATCGATCGCATTGCGGATGAGATGACCCAGAGGAGCTTTGATCGCTTCTAAGATTTGCTTGTCAGCTAGGATATCGCCACCTTCAACTATTAGCTCTACTTCTTTACCCAGTTGTTTAGAGAGATCCCGTACTGATCTTGGTAATAGATTAAAAATCGTGGACATCGGTAATAAGCGCAGGGTGCGAATCCCTGATTCCAGATCGTTGCTAATGATTTCTAAACGGGCGGTATCGTCATAGGTGGCATTTTTGAGTTGGGCGATCGCTATACCCAATTGCTCTAAGCGCTTATCAACTTGGTGATAAAACTTCTGGATTGGGAGCAGATCAGGGGTTTGTAAACGCCGTTCTAGTTCATCAAAGGTAATCCGACTGCTAAAAGCTTCCCGCTTCCATTCTTCCCATAGGCTTTGTACTGCTTGCAGATCACGGGTGCGATCGCTAAACCGACCTTTAGTTACCATCAACTCGCTAGCTTGGGTTAGAAGTCGATCTAAACGTGAGGAATCAACTCGGAGGGTATCAATTTGGTAATCACCTTCAATTGGTACATTATCTGGCTGAGGATCTGTTGCTCGCCTTCCCCATTGTCTGTTCATAAGAGCTTCAACTTCAGATTCTGCAATAGTCACAGCTTCTGGAGCTAGGGGGGGATTTTCCAGATCGGCGAACATAGCATCAAGATCATTACCTTGTGTTTCTGGTAAAGGCATTTCCGTGGGCATTGGATTACTCTCTACATCACAAGCTATATCCGCACCCATCAATTGCGCTAGGGTATAAAACACCTCAACGTTGGCAGGTTCACCCGTAATCGCTTCGTGGGCAATTTTAGTTACAGCATCTAGCCCTTGATAGAGGCGATCGCATAAATCAGAGGTAAGAATAGTCTCACCTTTTTTTACATTCACGAATATATCTTCGATTTGGTGAATTAGGGTTTCCACATCACTAACTCCCAACATACGGGAATCACCTTTGAGGGAATGGGCTTCACGCAATAGTTCTTCTAGCTGAGCAGTATCTTTTGGATTTTTTTCCAGACGCAAGATCCCTGCTTCGATTTTATGGATATGTTCACTGCTAGCGACTTTATAGAGGTTTCGTAGTTCTTCGTCTTCAATCATCATGGTGGTTAGACCTTTAGTAAGGCTGGCAAGATTAAGTTAATGCTTGTAGTTCTTTGGCAACAGTATTTAGACTACTGGCACTGACTTTGACTTGCGACATCCCTGATGCAGCTTCTTTAGATCCCAAGTTAATGGCATTCATGGCGGAAATTACTTGTTGTACTCCCACAGCCTGTTGTTTAGAACCAAGGGCAATTTGCTGGTTATTCAGAAAAACACTGTTAATTGCTTCTGTAACTGAATTAAAGGCATCGGTGGTACCTTGGGCGAGAAGAATACTAGCATCCGCAGTTTTAGTACCTTCATCTGTCACCATCACTGTACTATTCATAGCTGCTTGGACATCGGATACCAATTGATAGATGCGTTCCGCAGATTTTTTGCTTTCATCAGCAAGTTTACGAATTTCACTAGCAACTACGGCAAAGCCTTTACCCTGTTCTCCCGCTCTAGCTGCTTCTACCGCCGCATTTAGTGCCAACATATTAGTCTGGTTAGCAATATCTGCCACCACAGCCGTCACCCCCGAAATTTGACCAGTTTGCTCACTTAACCGCATGATTTGTTCAGCGATCGCCCGCACTTTTTCTTTTAAATTATTCAAGCCTTCGGTGGTTTTTTCCACGGCTCTGAGTCCATCTTCGGTTATGGCTAAAGCTGCCTTGGCTCCTGCGGCTGAGGCATCAGCTTGTTGGGCAGATTGTCGAGACGAAACTCCTAGCTCTTCAACCGTAGTTGTAGTTTGGTTAACTGAAGCCGCCTGTTGAGCAATAGACCGCTCTTGCTGTTCTACCGTCGCCGCAATTTCTGCAGCCGAAGCCGCCACGGTTCTAGCAGCTTGGCTTACTCCTTCGACAGATTTACCAATAAATAATAGAGCGATCGCCATAGCAAAAATGGTGGCAAGCAAAGTTCCAAGGAGACTAAGAATGAGAATGAATCGATCTACAGCTTCCTGCTCGTCTTTTAACTTCTTCAAAACTTCATCATCCTTAGCAATAATCGCTTCTCGTGCTTTGATGAAGTTATCTATACGAAATGTTCTGACTAAAGACTTTGCCTCAACTAGTTTTCTGTCTTTTATTAACTGAAACGCCTCAATGGCAATTTTTTCTAGCCTATCAGCCTCAGAAATCATAAAACTTACTTGTTCAGAAACAAGAAATTGTGGATCTTTGAGGTTCTCCTTTAACTTAGTACGTTCCTGCTTAAGTAATCCGTAAGCATATTGAAAAGGCGGCTGAAAATCGTCTTCTGGATAAAGAAGCTGACCTCGAACAGTGCGGATCATGCCAGAAGCTCCAATTGTGAATTGATTAACACTTCGTTCTATATCCAGACTTTTTGTACTCTCAACCTCCAAAGCTTGGCGTTTGCTAACACTAATAAAGTAGGTAACACCCAAAATCACGAATAGCACAATCGGCACTGAGTATCCGAATAATAGACGTTGCTTCAGATTTAGATTATTTAACATGAGTTTCTCCTTGATTAATACAAATTTTTGGGTTTTGACTTGATGGCATTGGGAAAATCAGATGAAGATTTAACCCTCTTATTATTTAGAAACGCAATTCGATCTGAACCAAGATTATTCGTCGTTCACAACCAGCCCTCCCATCATTTTGGGCAAATCTAAAATACCTAGAGTTTGATCGAATAATGCGATCGTTCCTTGCAAATAGCCCATACTGGCAATGGGTACAGGCTTAATTTCGGAAGGTGGGGTATAAAAGACATCAGAAACCTCATTAACTGGTAACCCAGCTACAATATCCTCTACCTTCACTACCACCGTTTTAGTGCCGATCTTGACGGGAGTGCTAGGCAGATTCAAGACACTGCAAATGTCCACTAGGGTGATAATTTCTCCTCGCAGGTTCATATTGCCCACAATATGCTGGGGACAGCAGGGAATATGGGTAAGGTTGCGGATACTGGTAAATTCTTGAACCAATTTTAAATCGATCGCAAAGGCTTCTCCCCCCAGATCGATAATTGCCAGAGGATATAGCCCTGTGGAATCCATTGTATTGACCAACGGCACCTGTAAGTTTTCAGCCCGTTGTCGCAAAATTTTCTGATCTGCCAATGACATTTCAGGACAATAGCGATCGAAGAAACTCCCAAATCTAATGGAAATATTTTCTCTGGTAATTTCTAGATTGGGTGTAGCAGATGCTAAGAATAGTTCATCAGGTGCTGCTTGATCTATAATCTCTTCCAAAAATAAGAGGTCATCATCACTCTGCCCTGACTGATCTAAACCCTCAGCCTCCCAGATCATTGCTGCAACTTGATCGGGTTGACGAATCAAAGTTTCTAGATTAAGTAATACCAAAAGTTCCGATTCCTGCTTGGCAATGCCAGCAATAAAAGCTGAGTTGATATTGCGCCCGTAGTCTGACTGAATTTGAATATCCCCATCCTCAATTGTTTGCAAATCCTGCACGCAATCTACCACCATCCCAATCGACAAGCCTTGCCAATCTAAAACGATAATCTGATCGCTTAGTTGACAACAGACCTGCGATCGCCCCAAGCGCAGCCCTAAATGCATTACAGGCAAAATCTCTCCTCTCAGGTTGAGCATACCAATAATATCCGTGGGTGCTTCTGGCATAGGGGTAAGCTCTGGCATCAGGAAAATTTCTTTTACCAATGTGGCATCAATGCCATACTGCAATTTATCCAAGTTAAAAATCAGATAAGGTTTAGAATCCATGAGGCTTTAAACATACTCCTTGATAATTTTCAGTAATTGTTCTGCTGCAAATGGTTTAGTTAAATAGCGATCGCTTCCTGCCATTTGACCTTTAACTTTGTCAATGAATCCATCCCGTGCGGTTAGCATAATTACAGGTAAATTTTTAAATTTTGGAATGCTGCGAACTGTGCGGCAAAGTTGTAAGCCATCAATATCTGGCATGGTCAAATCCAGAATTAGTACAGAAATGCGATCGCCCTCTCTTGTAAGCAGGTTTAAAGCATCTACAGCGTTATTTGCCAGCAAAACCTCGTACTCTGAACTTAATGCGCGCTTAATCATGGTTTGAATAATCGGGCTATCATCGACTGATAAAATCACTGGTAACTGCTTATTCTCCACTAGTGTAGGATCAACAAAGGTAATCCAATCTTTTTGCCACCAACCACAGTAGAGCTGCGCTAACTGGAATGGATCACGGTCTATTGGTGTGGCAATATCAATTAGGGAGCGCTTGCCATCAACCCACTTTTCAAGGTGTTTCTTCACAGAAACATCAGCAATATTTTCCAAGTTTGAAGAACAAACAAAAGGTACTATTTCCATAGAAGGAATAGTAGCAATTAGAGTATTCCATAGAGGTATGCGCTCATCGACCATACCTAATAACTGGGGCAAGTCAAAATCAGAACCTCCTTCATAACAAAGATCGAAATTGCCAAGTTCTGGTTCAAAGCTTGACTGACCAGAATATGGAATGACCTGCTCCAAAGTCCAAATGATCCGTTTACAGGCATAGTCTTTGACCTGTTGCCATTTGAATGCATTTATCTTAATTAATTGGCTTAAAAGTTCCTGTACAGAATGGTGATCGGTAATATTTCGGCTAGCAAATCGCAGTGCTGTATCCGCTAAATTGGGTTTATATTTTTGGACTAAGGTCTTAGCAAAAGCTTGAGCATCAGGAATCTTTGCCCCACCATAGATGATCTTGCCATCTCGCCAAATTAACACCCGCGATCGAGGTTTTTCTCCCGACTTAATTTGAGCATTGATACGAAGAATTCCTGATAATTCAGAGTCAGATAGATATTTTAATAAGTTATTAAGTTCTCCAGCTTGATATTGCTTTTGCATGTTGTTTTAATTAACCTCAACGAAGGATAGCCCGCAAATTGCAACCAGATATATTGGACTTAATTGGAAATAGCAAACTTGTTGATACACAAGGTTTTCAGCGATTAGCCAAACCAAAACTCAAATACCCTCTGTGTATAGTGTTGAGGGCATTTTTATCTTCTTATTATCGATAAAGTTTATTGAATATCATGGTAACAACATGACTTCATCAATGCTAAAGTTTGTATAATACAAAAGATTACACAAGCTTTTCTATGCTGTACATTAGTTAACATAAATTAATTTTTGAAGCAGTAACCACCAATAAGAAACTGTTGAAAGCATTAACAATGCTTGTCAAATTAATTGTATATTAGAGTTTAGATAGATAAAAATCAATAATTATTAAAATAACAATTGACTTTTATCTATGCTAAAAATAAATGATTAAAACTAACCTTCGCTTACCTTTAGACACTGAACTTCTTATGTCTTGAGGGGATTTTGTGAATTACTCCTTTCCCAGTAAAAGATTTCCGTATTGGGGATAGGGGAACCATAGTTTTCTGTAACTTCTGTAAAGTAACGCTTAACTCAGAAATCACTAAAGACTGATAATTCATGATTCTGAGGTTTTTCTGATCCATTTTTGTAAAATGCTGCTCAGGTCATTCATCTTAATCGGCTTACTGATATAGTCATCCATGCCCGCTTCCAAACACTTCTCGCGATCGCCCACCATGGCATAGGAAGTAGCACCAATAATGATACTTCTGTGAGGTTCTCCATCTTCCAAAAGTCTAATCTGGCGGGTAGCTTCATATCCATCCAGTACAGGCATTTGACAATCCATCAAGATCACAGTGTAATTTTCCTGATTAACCCGTTCCAAAGCTAGTTGCCCATTAGTGACCGCATCAACTTGATAACCAAAATTCTGCAACATTTTGATCATTAGTTTTTGGTTTAAATTATTATCCTCTACTACTAAAACCTTGATAGAGTTGCTAGAGGCTTGATTTGGATTTATGCTCATAGACTTAGATTTCTTGATCTGATTAACCTGAATATTAGGGGAAAAACTAAACGTACTTGTAAACCAAAAATTGGAGCCTTGCCCAAGCGTACTATCAAATCCAATTTCTCCACCCATGAGATGCACAATTTTACGACAAATTGTTAGCCCTAACCCAGTTCCCTCATATTGACGAGTTGAGGATGTATCTGCTTGAGAAAATGGCTCAAAAATCTTTACGCGAAACTCAGGTGAAATCCCAATACCCGTATCTTGCACCTCAAATCGCAGGGTAATTAAAGATTCTGAGATTAATTCTTCTACTACTTCAATGTTGACCGCTATACTGCCCGATACCGTAAATTTAACAGCATTACCAATCAGATTAGTCAGAACCTGTTGAAGGCGAGTAGCTGGTCCAATCAGAAATAAAGGCACATTTTCGGCAACGGTTTCCGTTAGGACTATACCTTTAGCTATGGCTTGGGGCTGAAATAAATTAATTAGTTTCCAGATTAATTCTCGAACTTCAAATTCCGTGGATTGTAACTTTAGCTCTCCAGCTTCTAATTTTGATAAATCTAGGATGTCATTAATAATTGTTAGTAAGCTTTCTCCACTTTGACTAATACTTTTGAGATAGTCATGCATCTCAGGATTTAATTCTTCTATGTCTAATAGCTGCGTAAATCCTAAAATCGCATTTAATGGTGTCCGAATTTCATGGCTCATATTTGCCAAAAACTCAGATTTAGCTTTACTTGCTTCCTGTGCCTGTTGCGCTGCCTCTTGCCAAGCAAGTTGCGATGACTCTAGGGCAGTAATTAATAAACTATGTCTTAACTCTTGTCCTGCATCAATATCTAGGTCTTCCCATGGTAGCGATCGATTTTGGACTAGTTCTTGCCACAGCGCAAAAGAACCTCTGGGCGATAGACGGACAATTCCTGCGGCGTTAACTGAGACTGTTTCATGGGGATTACCGCCCCAATTTATGGTGTAGTTTTGTGCCTCTCGAAACCAAATGATGTGATAGGTACTGAGCTTAAGTACAATTGATGTGGCAAGGATACCGCTAATGTGGGCGGGGAAATCATCAGCTTCGGGGTAGATTTCGGGGAGACTATCTGTATAAAAAACATCTCGATCTGGCTGCTGTAATAACCACCCAATCAGGGTTTTAACTTGAGTTTCTGTGGGAGTTTTACCAAATAAAATAATTTGTTTGCCTAAGGAGACCGCTACGCCATCTGCTTTTACCAAGTCAAGGAGATTATCTTGATTTTGCCGAAAAATTTGATTGATTCTGTGGGGATGTTTAGATAAGTCTTGCCTGATTTCCTCCTCAATGAAGCGAACTCGACGGCAATGTTCTTGTAATTCCCGTTCCTGTTTTAAAATCAATTCTACGGAGATTAGTTGTCCCAAAAATTCACAGGTTTTGCGAACTTCATACTCAACTAACTTGGGGCTGTAGTGATGACAAGCGATTAATCCCCATAGTCTATTTTCACTAACTAAGGAAATAGTCATGCTGGCTGTAACTCCCATGTTCCTTAGGTATTCTATATGGTAAGGATGAACACCACGGCAGAGGACTTTGCTTAAATCTAGGGGGACAGCATTGGGAGCGATCGCTAAAATTGGACTGGGCTCATAGTTAATATCGGGAATTACCCTAAGCCAGTTAACTGTAAATAAATTTCTTGCCATGGGGGGAATATCCGCCGCAGGATAATGCAACCCTAGGTAACTTTCGAGTTGATCAGGTGCCTCTTCAGCTACTACAACCCCACTAAAATCATGCTGAAATTTGTACAACATTACGCGATCAAATCCAGTTACGTTACGCACTTCTTGGACAATATTTGTATATAGTTCCGCTAAGGTTGAACCCTGTTTGATGCTGAGTACGTTATTTTTTAACTGATCACAGAAACTATTTAAACTAAAATCTTGCCGATGAGGAATTGGCTCTAGTTCTAAAATAATTAGTTCTTGGTTGGAGCGATGGATGGTGGCAAGAAACTTTGTGGGTCTCGAATTTGGCTCAGAACTTATAAGGTTGCAGGATTCGTGGGCTATGAGGTTTACAGAAAGTGGATTGGCAATTACTAGGCTTTCGGATATGGCACTAGCGATCGCTTCGATGGATTCTAATGTAAATATTTGAGCTAGTTTTTGACCTAGTAGTAGTTGTGGTTCAATACCTAATTGCGTTTGCGTATTTTCACTGAGATGAGCGATCGTGAAGTCTGGAACTTGCAGAGCTAAAAGTAAGCTATGGGGTTGAATCTGCCCTATAAGGTGAATATTACTACATTCATCATTGGCTAAGTTAGTTAATTCAGAGGTTATTTGTTGTGCCGACTTCATAATAGTTCAACTCAATCGAGAAGGTCTCATAGCAAAAATTTGAAGTATTAAATTAAGCTCATTAGTAATTAGTTTTAAATCAAGCTTATACAAGTAGAAACTTTGAATGCCTTTACACAAATACTGTTACTCATGTTAGTAAGGTTTTGGTTTTCTACCCAATAATACTAATCCTAAGTACACTAAGTATAGGTAAGTTTAGGGGAAGCCTAGGAAACTATTGAACTTAGGTTAATCATAGCTGTTTTTAGTCCATTCTATGTATAAAAATCTATGTGTAAATCATTGAGATCATAGTGATTTATCTCTGAATTTATCTCTGATTAGAAACGACTACTTTAAAGTATTTAATTTAGCCCCTAACATTACGAAAAGTGTTGAAATAAAAAGGACTAGAAAAACTGGATTTAGTCGCTCCCACCTCACCTGCGTCCACCACGGTGGAGTAGTTGGTAACCACAGAGATAGAAAAAGTGCTAAAAATATCCAAATCCCAATTAATGTTAAACAAATACAAATCCCCCCAACTCCTATGATGATTAAAGGGTTCCCAGTATGTTTTTTCATAGCTATAACCCCATTGTGCTAATTAAGGATTAATTTAGAGAATTGATACCGAGTCTTTGCATTATTTCCTGTTGGGCGATCGCTTGTTGGCTATAGGAAAATGCCCAAGCAATATTGGGAGTAAGCAAGGGAATTAGGCGATCAAGATTATAAGGACTGCCATAGAGGGCTATCGCTTTTAATTGATTGTGGCTGATTAATTGCTTAATTAAACTTTCAATTTGCGCATATATACCTGCATTACCTCGAAATGGATTGCCTCGACTAAAAATTTGGACTAGGGTGGGCGTAGTCTGATCTAGACCTTGGCAAATAGTAGCAATGGAGTGAGCGTCAGCAATAATATGATCAGGAATTTTCTTAATAGTTTGGCTATCTAAAAACTCTCCGCAGGACAAAACATCATCAACCAGAATTAAATTAGTCCTAATTTGGAGGGGACGAGAGTTAGGAAGATGTACTTTAATAGATTTAGTAGTGATTTCTGCGGCAATTTTCAAGCTGGCGGCACTGCCAATATCTTCAAGACTAGGACGAAAATCAGAGTTAAAGATTTTGGCTTTAGCTTTCCAGACTCTGCCTAAGGATTCCTTAATTCGTGCTCTCGTAATTTTTCCCGACTCTACCGCTTGCATGATGGCATTAATAGTTCGCTCCGCATCAACAGGCATTAATAAAATATCCGCACCTGCCAAGATTGCCTGCACTGCTACTTCTTCGGGACTGTGGCGATCGCTGACTCCTGCCATAATTAAAGCATCGGTGACAATTAAACCTGTAAATCCCAACTCCTGCCTGAGTAATCCCGTTAGGGTGGGATGGGAAAGGGTACTAATGGTATTGGCATCTAGGCTAGGCGCAAATACATGGGCTGACATGACCGTATCCACTCCTGCTTTAATCGCAGCCTGAAATGGTTGAAGTTCGATCTGATCAAAGCGATCGCGGCTATGTGCCAAAACCGGGGTTTGCAAATGGGAATCCACTGCTGTATCACCATGTCCGGGAAAATGCTTAGCAGTGGTTAAAACGGGATAGTGACTGACACCGTTGATAAATGCTGTGGTTAAATTTATGACCTGTTCTGGTTCCTGCCCAAAGGCTCGTACATTAATGACAGGATTAGCAGGGTTATTATTAATATCGACAATGGGAGCTAAAACCCAATTTAAGCCGATCGCCAGTGATTCCTGGGCTGTAATTGCCCCCATCGCTTCAGCATATTTATTACCAATTTCTTTACCAAATTCCTGAGCAATTGCTCCCAATGACATGGGGGGCGGGAAATATGTTGCTCCGTTAAATCTTTGTCCCACGCCTTCTTCCACATCGGCGGCAATGAGTAAGGGAATAGATGCTTGAGCTTGCAGAGCTTGGGTTCTCAGATAAATTTCAGGCGCGCTACCGCCAACTAAAATTACCCCCCCCACTCCATCACTAATTAATTTATGTAATGCCTGCGCTGGAATTTCCCATTGGGGATATTGAATTTGATGATCATAAAGATACCCAGAGGCTCGGACTACGATCATTTGGGCAATTTGCGATCGCAACGGTAGAGACAATAAAGCATCAAGTTCGGGAAGGCTAGGCATTATTAAAACTCTAAGGAAAAATTTTGGCGGCGTAAAGGTTGGGAAACTTCGAGTCCTTCACCACCGAGGTAATCTAGGGGTTTACCTTCTACGGATAGAAATAAATTGGCATTGGGATTCAGACTAGTCGCCGTATATAGCAATTGAATTAGTCTGCCTCTCATACTGTCACTGCCACCGCCACTGGTAAACTGTTTAGACAAGTTTAAGTAAATGTCATTACCAGTTACCCTAAGGTCAAGCACTTTTGTGTCCGTAGGAATGGCACTGTAAAGATTATCTGATTTAGTCGTAATGATCTGATTAAGGGCTGTGGCGATCGCATCTTGATTATTTTTAGCCTTGACTGGCACTGGTACTGCCACAAATTTATTACCACGGGGTTCAATTAAATAGCCTGTAATCGTAATTTCACCAACGGTACTGGTTGGGTTAGTAATAGTAACATCAGGGGATTTAAGGATATACGCAGTTCCTGCCCCGACTATCATAGCCACAACGATCGCCGAACCGATCCAGAATTTAGGAATGTTGACTTTAGTGTGAATTCCCATATTTAGCCCCAAATTATGTGACGAACTCCTTATCTACCATCATACCGATGTTTAAGTCCTCTAGCACAATGACCAGCAACTCAATGACAAACCATTAAGCAAATAATTAAAAAGGGGAAATTTGCGATCGCATGTCATTACTTTACTTTTGATTACTAAAATTTGACTTTTGTAAAAAAATCAACATAAATATTAAAAATTAGTCATCATACTAAGGCTGAAACAGATCAAATATGTTTCAACTGATATACACTATCTACAAAGCTATAGCAGGAATTAACTGTGAATAGATTAAGTCAAACTTACCCTGAAATTTACGGTCAATGATGCCTCGGATTCTCATCATCGACGATGATCCTCTCATATCGGAAATAGTCACTGTCAATCTGGAAATGGCAGGATATCAAGTTAACCATGCGGGCGATGGCGTGAAAGGTCAGGCTTTGGCTATTCAGCTAGTCCCAGATATGATTATTCTTGATCTAATGTTGCCACAGGTAGATGGGTTTACTGTCTGTCAACGGCTACGGCGTGACGATCGCACTGCGGATATTCCTGTGTTAATGCTAACTGCCATGGGGCAAACCCAAGATAAGGTAGAAGGCTTTAATGCGGGTGCTGATGACTATCTCACCAAGCCCTTTGAGCTAGAAGAAATGCTAGCCAGAGTCAGGGCATTATTACGCCGTACCGATCGCATTCCCCAAGCGGCTAAGCACAGTGAAATTCTTAATTATGGTGCGCTTACACTCGTGCCAGAAAGATTTGAAGCAGTGTGGTTTAATCAAACCGTAAAACTAACCCATCTGGAATTTGAGCTTTTGCATTGTTTATTACAACGGCATGGGCAGACGGTTTCTCCCAGCGAAATTCTTAGGGAAGTTTGGGGATACGAGCCTGATGATGACATCGAGACCATTCGAGTTCATATTCGTCATCTCCGCACCAAACTAGAACCCGATCCCCGCCATCCTAAATATATTAAAACCGTCTATGGGGCAGGTTATTGTTTAGAACTACCTGGTATCTCTGAAGATAATGTATCTGCTAGTTCTAAGCCTTTGCCCATTGAAGGTTCAAGGTAGTCACTAGCATTGAGAATTGGTAGAGGACACACTAAATCAGGACGGAGATCGGCATAGCGACGATTGCGAACATTCATAATTTCTAGGTCTATGGCTTGTTTGGTTTCCCCAAGGCTTTGCAGCAAATGGGTTGACAGTTCAAGGCTGGCTTCAAATTCAGGATGGACTACTTCTTTAGCACCTAACTGGTATAGAGAATCTATATCGCTGTCACTAAAGGCACGGGCAACGATGTCTAGCTTCGGAGCAAGGGTGATCGCATGTTTAACACATAGTCTTGTACTCATAGAATCACGGGTCACTACCACCATTGACTTAGCATGTTGTACCTCAGCTTTTTCTAGTACTAATTCACTGGCACAGTTGCCATAGATATACGGAATGTGGCGATCGCGCATTAACTGCACCTTTGCCTCGGATAATTCAATTACGAGTACGGGGTAGCCCTTAGCTAAAAGTAAATGCACGATATTCTGTCCCACCCGTCCATAGCCACAGACAACCACATGATTTTTAAGATTGGCATTAGCAGAAATTTCTTGGGGAATATCCATGCGGTTCAGCCAAGTTTTAAACAATGGTGCTTTTTCTAGTAGCTCCAAAATTTTCGGGGTTGCCTTCATCAAAAATGGCGTAACGATTAAAGTCACAGCCGTAGTCCCTAAAATCAAGAGATATACCTGCCGAGATACAATGCCCAGGATTTGCCCTTCACTAGCTAAAACAAAGGAAAATTCTCCGATCTGAACTAAACCCAACCCTACGGTAATTGCTATGCGCAGGGGATATTTGAACACCAAAACCAACGGTACCACGATCGCAAACTTGCCAATCATCACGATCGCTACTAAGCCCAAAATCAACTCTAAATGCTGCCATAAAAATAATGGATCAATCAGCATTCCGATCGCTGCAAAAAATAAAGTAGCAAATACATCCCGTAATGGTTCCACATAGGACAGGGTTTGATCGGCATACTCCACTTCAGAGATCATTAAACCAGCAACAAATGCTCCCATTTCAATGGATAAGCCCAGATATTCTGTCAGGAGGGCGATCGCAAAACACAGCACAATCACAGTTAACAAAAATAATTCACGGCTTTCGGTTTTAGCCACGGCTTTTAGTAAGGGGGGAATAATCCAGATACCTGCCGTAATTGCTCCCCCTGCAAATAAAGCCATTAACAACAAAGCTTTCACCACAGCTAGAGCGATCGCATCCGAGGGTTGATCTAAAGCGGGTAAAACTGCCAACATCAAACCTAAAGCTAAGTCCTGCACGATTAAAATGCTTAACATGATCTGCCCATGTACGGATTCCGACTCGTTAGATTCCATCAAGCCCCGCAATACCACCGCCGTTGACGATAGGGATAAAATTGCCCCTAAAAATATGCCCTGTACTGGCGTAGTTACCCAACCGATCGCTGTAGAGACAATAGCTGTGAGTGTGATCGTGCTAAAAATTTGTAAAGTGCCACCGCCCAAACCAATTGCCTGTACTTTTTTTAATTGTCCTAGGGAAAACTCCACCCCAAGGGCAAATAATAAAAATGCCACACCAAACTGCGCCAAGGTTTCTACTTGAATTAATTCCTTAATCAAACCTAAGCCCATCGGACCAACTACAATCCCACCGCACAGATAGCCTAAAATTACGGGAAGGTTTAACCTAGCTGCTAATAAGCCCCCCCCACAAGCTACAGAAAGGACTAGAACTAAATCAACAATTAAGCGAAAATCTTCTTGCACAGTAATTTTTATATTAATTTTATATTTTGATTTTTATGGTTCTATTTTAATAGCTTAATTTAGAGCAATGGCGATCGCTCGATTAAGACCTAAATCAACTAGTTTTCCTAAGTTTTGAGGCTTTTAAGGATAAATATTCTAATTTAACTAATTTTAACTAAGGGCTTCAGGCTGTTTAAGAAATTGCCTAGGAGCTTTTTACCCGAAGTTGTGAGGATGCTTTCAGGATGGAACTGCACGCCCTGCACATAGGGATAATCTCGATGCCTCACCGCCATAATGATCTTGTCCTCTGTCCATGCTGTGATTTCCAAAATCTCTGGACAATGCTCTGGATCAATTACGAGACTATGATAGCGAGTGGCAGTAAATGGATTATCTAAGCCTGCAAATACACCTGTATTGGTATGATAAATCTGGGAAGTTTTGCCATGCATAAGATAGGGGGCGCGAACTACTTTCCCACCATAGATTAAACCCATACTTTGATGACCCAAACATACACCTAAAATTGGTGTGGATGCCCCTAATTCTTGTATGACATCTAGCGATACCCCCGACTCTTCAGGACGACCAGGTCCTGGGGAAATAACGATACCCACGGGATTTAGGTTTTTGATTTCGGTGATCGTAATTTCATCATTACGTTTAACTAATACTTCTCCTAAGTGAGGATAATTGGGTAACAACTCCCCTAGGTACTGCACTAAGTTATAGGTAAAGCTATCGTAGTTGTCTATAACCAGAATCATGCTGTTTTTAATTGGGTATGGGTATTAATCAGGTAGTATATTCGGCGTTAATCTTTACATAATCATAGCTAAGATCGCAGCCCCACGCTGTACCCTCTCCTGCCCCATTACCAATTTTGACTTTAATTTGCACAGTAGGACTTTTCAGATAATTACTGGCAGCATTTCGATCAAAGGTTTGAGGTGTGCCTTGGGACATCATTACAAAATCACCAAGCTGAATATCCAGTTGGGTTTGATCAAAGACTATTCCCGATCGCCCTGCCGCAGCCGCAATTCTCCCCCAGTTAGGATCACGTCCAAATACGGCGGATTTAACTAAAGAAGAACCAGCAATAGTTTTGGCAACTTGACGAGCAGCAGCTTGATCACTGGCACCACTGACGGTAATTTCAATTAAACAGGTGGCTCCTTCGCCATCACGGGCGATCGCCTTTGCTAGATAAATACAAACCTCGGTTAACATTGCCTCTAGTTTTTGTGCCGTAGGAGATTCTGCCTCCAGAATACCGGGAGTACCAGATTGCCCATTGCTCAGTGCCAAAAGCATATCGTTAGTGCTGGTATCGCCATCAACGGTAATTTGATTAAAACTGCGATCGCAAGCTCGACTGACCATTTCTTGCCACAGAGTTGGAGCCACAGCTGCATCACAGGTGACAAAAGCCAGCATCGTTGCCATATTCGGATGAATCATGCCTGAACCCTTGGAGATACCACCAACTCGAATAGGAATACCATCAAAATCTGCTTCTAGGGCGATCGCTTTGGTGACTAAGTCGGTGGTAATAATTGCCTTGGCTGCCGCATCTCCACCATCCACAGATAAAGCTGCTACCACTTGGGGAATGGCGGGACGAATTAAATCCATACGCAGTTGCCGTCCGATTACCCCAGTGGATGCTACTAATACAGACTCTTCAGTCTCTAGGGCAGTTTGTACTAGTTGGGCAGTTTCCACAGCATTGCGCCAACCTTCTTCACCCGTGCTGGCATTTGCCTGACCCGCATTACAAAGAATGGCTTTAACCAGCGATCCCGACTCTAAAACCTGACGGTTAAAATCAACACAAGCAGCCCGTACACAAGAAGTTGTAAATACCCCTGCGGCGATCGCACCCACATCACTAACTATTAATGCTAAATCTGGAGCACCCGAAGGCTTTAGCCCCGCTTTGATCCCAGAAGCTCGATAACCTTTTGCCGCCGTAACTCCGCCAGATACCTCTTGCCAATCTGCCATCTATTTAGACTTAGTTTATTCAAATTAGTTGTGACTTATGATTATAAGGTGATTAAGGACAATACTTTCCCAAATCTGTAAAGTCAGCGATGATTATGACCTGATCGAAATTAAAGCTAATTAAAGTTGTAGAAATTGTCCAAGAATAACTTTTAAGAGATTAGGCTAAGAAACCAACTTCTGGAAACTTTTCACCTAAAATTTTTGTGGGATTCACCTTAATCCATTTACTGAGAATTTCTCCATAGACAGAGCGAAAATCGACTTTTACAGGTAGGTTAGAGTTTACCAAGCTATCGAGGGCTGGATTCCCCCCATAGAAGCCCGATCGCACATCCCCTACCAGAATTAAGGGTACTGTAGTACCATGATCAGTCCCACCCGTCCCGTTTTCCGCAGGTCTGCGACCGAATTCGCTTTGCACCATAATCAAGACATTTTTACCCATCCCTTTAGATTGGATATCCCTTTCCAAGGCAGCTATGCCTAGGCTTAATTCTTCTAAAAGACGCTTATGAGTTTGGAGCTGATGAGCATGAGTATCCCAACCACCGATAGTCATATACAAAACTTTGGGGCTGGATTCTAGTAACCTGCCCATGAGTGCAAATTGCCTGCCAATAGAAGTTGGAGCATATCCGCCATTGGCAATTCGTTTATTTAAGTCTTGGCTTAACTTTTTGATTGCCTCTTCGCTTTCTAAAACTGTACGGCGAATTTTCTCGGCGATCGCATTAGATTGCGGTACAAGATAAAGTGCTTGAATTGCGTGTCCTAGCTTACTTTTATTCTTTACAATAAGATTCGGAGATAATTGCAGAAAGTGATCGTCCCCATTCCCAATTAATGCTAAAGGATATTCTTCTCCTAAAAATATGGCATCAGCAGTTTTGGCATGAATAGATTCTAAATACCTAGCAATCCAACCGCTATCAGTAGAACCCCGGGGATGCCCGCTTTGCCATATATCCTTAGAGCGGAAGTGAGATAAATTCGGCTCTGGATAACTGACGTTTTGAACCACCGCTAATCTCCCTTGTTCTAAAATTGGTTTTAAATCTTTAAGAGAAGGATGTAATGCCACGCTAGAAGTAATAGGGATACCATCCTTGATGCCTAAATTTGGACGCAATCTATAGTAGTTAGAATCGCTATAGGGGATGAAAGTATTCAAGCCATCATTCCCCCCTGCTAGTTCAATTAGTAGTAAGGTTTTTTGATTGTTATTAGCCCCAGTTGCTGAATTTCCAGAACTTGCGGCGGCGAGGGCAGCCGTTAACGTCATTAAAGCTAGGAAGTCACGTCTATTCATAGATGTAGGCTAATTGATTAGGCTAATTGATAAGTGGGTGAAGACAGAATAAGAGCGGTGGCATCCCTTGGTGATAAGCCTTTGAGCGCGTCAACGATGCTGGATTCGGTGTTACCATCCAAGAGTAAAGCAACTAAATCCTTAGTGGTAAGTTCTTTCGGATCGTAGTTAAACCCACCATTATCTCCATAGTTTTGGGTCATTTGTTGTGCCAAATTTAGGCGGGTTAAAAGTGATGGAGCCGTTAACCAAGCCTTACCTTGGGCAAAGCCTTTAACCGTAGGTGCATTATAGAAAACTTCCCCCATAGCCTTTAAACTTCCTAAGACTTTAAGGCTATCAGCTTGGATTTCCAATTGACGGATGCTGCCAATCATAAAATATATGGGAGTTTTTAATAGACTTCTATAAGCTTTCGTGCTGTACAGTTCGGGACTTGAAAAGATGGCAGAAACTAGGGATTTAATATTGCGATCACTCTGTTTATATACCTTAGCAAGGCGATCGACTACATTAGGTTCTGGATTGGGATAGGCAAAAACACTCCAAAGTTTACGGGCAATAGTTCGAGCTGTACTGGGATGATTTGCTAAGATATCCACCACGTCTTCTGTGTTAAGGTTTCCCGTTTTGCCTAAATAAGTCTTAATCCCCTGATCGTGACGGCGCGGTAGAAATAAAGCTTCTGGAACAGACAAGAGATTAGGTTTAATCGCCCATCCAGTTAAAGCTCTAGCACCTTCCTGAATATCTTTTTCGCTGTACTGTCCCCGCCCTAGGGTAAATAATTCCATAACTTCACGGCTAAAATTCTCGTTAATTTTGCCTGATCGATTTTGCCCGTTATCCAAGTAAGAAAGCATAGCTGGACTGGTAGTAACCGACCATAATAGTTCTCGAAAATCCCCTAAAGCATAGGTGCGCAGTCGGGAATCATAATCGGCAAGAGAATGAGGTAAGCCCACTTTTTTAGCGGATACCACAAAATGATCTCTCCAGAAATTAACCACTTTCTCCTGTAAAGGATTTTTGGCATAGATAGTTTGATTAATTAGCCAATCGGAAAATTTTAAGGTTTGATCGCGCCTAAGCTTTCCATTCTTTTCAACTACGCCTAAATTAGGAACGGGAGCATTTTCTCTAGAGTTCAGCCATTTATTTAATAATTCTGAAATGGATATGGAACTATTTAATTCCTCTATGGTCGCTCCAAAACTAGCTCTGCGCAGAAAGTGAGCTTTTTTAGCTAATGCATCCATAAGCCTTACCAAAATTATCTACCTTAGATTAGGTAGATTAGACCGATCCAAAATCAGAAAAGTTCATGGGCAAGTATTAACTTTTATAAACCTTCAATTTAATTCAAAAGACTGAATTAGGAAATTTAAGATTAACCTTTTAGGATTAAATTGTTAATTTCCTTTAGAGCAATTAAAAACGCATCATGTCCATGAATAGAGTTGAGTTTGGCAAATTTAGCATTGGGGATAAACCGAGCTAATTCTTCTTGTTCTGTAAGCCCATATAGCAGGTCAGTGGGAGTGGAAATAACCAAAGTTGGTTGCTGAATACTAGCTAAAACCGAGTGATTATCACCGCGATCGCGTCCTAGATCGTGACTATTCATTGCTTTAGTTAAGGAAATATAGGTATTGGCATCAAACCGAGTGACAAATTTTTCGCCTTCTTGGTAGAGATAATTAGCGATCGCAAAATCACCAAACTTTTCCATCCTGCGCCCAAACCTTGACTCAAAATCGAGATGACTATAGTAGGAACAAGTAGCAATCACGCGGGCGATCGCCAGTCCCTGATTAGGTTGTAAATCTTGATCATAATTCCCATTATGCCAAGCAGGATCAGCCTAAATAGCTTGACGCTGAGTTTCCGCTAGGGCAATACTCCAAGCTTAAGATTTTCGCCAAGTTTCCAACTGATTTATCTGTTGCGATCGCGATTCCAAACTAATGGCTAAGCGATCGCAGGCTAATTCACATAATTTAAATATGATGGGATCGGCGATTTCATAATACACACTTACCCCTGAAGGATTACGAGATAAGATTCCTGCTTGCGTCAATATTTTTAGATGCTTAGACACATTCGCTTGCCCCAGTCCTGTTGCTGCCATAATATCACTTACATTTTTAGAACCAGATTTTAAGCAGCACAACACTTGAAGTCGGCTAACCTCAGACAATACCTTGAAATAATCAGCAACTTGTGCCAAAGCATTAGGAGAAACTTCCATGATTGAGAACCAATATAAAAGATTTTGTTAATTATTTGATTATATTACCATATAGTGATATAACGAAATGATTAAACACAGGCAGTCAATTGCCAACTATAAAATCTATGATTGACCAATACAATATCTCGCAATTAACCGAGATTGATGCCATATCCCTCAAACAAATGCTCGATTTACAAGAAGTTATCTTGGTAGATGTCCGAGAATCGAGAGAATATGCAACTGAACATATCGTAGGTTCTATTTCCATACCCTTATCAACCTTTGACCAAAATCTGATTGAGAACACGGGAGATAAGCCCCTAGTAATCTGCTGTCAATCGGGAATGCGTTCAAGTCGAGCCTCTCAGAAATTACTAGGAAATGGATATGAGCATGTGATGCAGCTTAAAGGTGGTCTATCAAGCTGGAAAGCTGCAGGATTCAAAACACAGGTCAATCGCCATGCTCCCATTAGTCTATTTCGTCAAGTGCAAATTGTGGCTGGTTCTCTTGTGGCAATCGGGACAGGATTAGGCGTTTTAGTATCCCCTTGGTTCTTGCTATTGAGTGGATTTGTTAGCTGTGGTTTGGTATTCGCTGGTGTCACCAATACCTGCGCTATGGGAATGCTTTTGATGAAACTTCCTTACAATCAAAGGACTTTATAATTATGAAACCAATTCGTATTTTCTATTTCTCAGATGTTCTTTGTATTTGGGCTTACATTGCTCAAGTTCGTTTAGAAGAACTAAAAATTGCTTTTTCTGAAAATATCACTATTGATTATCACTTCCTTCCTGTTTTTGGGAATACACGTGAGAAGTTAGAGAATGGATGGCGCGATCGCGGTGGATTAACGGGATATCAAAATCATGTCAAGGAGATCGCTAGTAAATTTGAGCATATTTCTGTACATCCTGATGTTTGGTCACGAGTTCCCGCTTCTTCCACATCAGCCCATTTATTTCTGAATGCTATTCAGTTGCTAGAGATAAAAGGTTTAGTTCCAGAATCCGATCCAGTTTTAGAAAGAACCGCTTGGGCGTTTCGAGAGGCATTTTTTACGAAACTCGCCGATATTAGCGATCGCAAGGTGCAGTTTGAAATCGCCGAGAAATTGGGGCTAAATACTAATCTCATTCAAGCGCAGATCGATAGTGGTGAGGCTTATGCTTTGCTATCCAAGGATTTTGATTTAATCAAAGAACATACGGTTACGGTCAGTCCTACTCTGATTTTTAATGAAGGGCGACAGAGATTAAACGGCAATGTCGGTTATCGAGTGATTGAGGCAAATATTCGGGAGTTGTTGAATAATCCACCCGATGAACAATCTTGGTGTTAGCCATAATTAGGAAATTAAGCGATCGCCTAGAAATCAAGACTCACGGCAGTAGCGATCGCTACTAAAAAATCAAACAGTAATTGCCTGCAACAACCACTGAGCAGCGTTAAGCCCCTTTTTCAGCTTAGATTACCAAACTTTTTGAGCTTATTCCCTAACAGGTCTAATAACAGATCAAAATAGTTTTGGTATAGGTAGTGGTTAAAATAGTTAACACATTAAGTATCTTTGCTTAGATCCCAATGCCTAGCTCATCCTCAGACGCTGATTTTCTTCAACAATGGCAGTATGCTCTTGCTCCTTATAATCTGGGACATAAGCTTAAACTTGCGTCTCAATTAATGTATCGAGATTTCTTAGAACAACTAGAGCCTTATGGATTAACTCCATTTCACTATTTGGTTTTATGTTGTCTTTGGGAAGAAGACGGGCTTTCAACGACTGGCATCGCAGATAAACTAAAACAACTGGGTGCAACTTTAACTGGAGTAGTTGATCGAATGGAAGAGCGTCAACTAGTTGTAAGAGAACGCAATCTAAGCGATCGCCGAGTCGTGCAAATCTGGCTTACCGAAGAAGGCAAGCAGCTTATGAAAGTCTTACCACCTATTGGAGCTTCAATAATTGCGAAAGCGACTAAAGACATTTCCAAAGATGAGCAGGATATCGTTCTAAAGACATTAGATCGAATTGTTGAGAACCTATCCTAAAAATTTGAAAACTCAATTATTGACATATTGATAAATACTTAATATATTGACTATTAATATATTAGGTATATGCTCGACAGGAGTCAAAATGCCCAAGTTAAGTGTCAAAGCAAAAAACTGGTTATTGTCGGCGCATGTTAGTTTTGCTTCCCTATGGACAGGAACTGTCCTGAGTATGTTTCTTTTGTCCTTGAGAAATACAAACTCAACTAACGCACAGGCTCTTTACGCTCTCAATTCAGCAATTAATCTTCTCGATGACTATATTGTTATTCCATCAGCGATCGGTTCAGTTCTTACAGCCACATTTCTATGCTGGATGACTAATTATGGATTTACTAAATTTTATTGGGTGATTACTAAATGGATTTTGACAACTGGATTAGTTATCTTTGGGACTTTTTGGCTTTTCCCTTGGGGAAATGTTGCTGAAAATATTTCTTTGGAAGAGGGATTGCAGTCTTTCCACAACTCTATCTATTCTTTTGATTCTCAAGGTGTTTTGATTGGAACTATAATTCAAGTTGTTTTTCTCATTTTAATTATCGGTATCTCTGTTTTAAAGCCTTGGGGTAGAAGACCAACGCAAGAGCAAAAACAAGCTGTATCTGATTAGCCAATTAGTGGCAATCGCTTTCCGCAAACAGCTTTTGAAGATGGATTGTTATGCGATCGCTAGTGCCAACTAAGCTAAGAGCTATCTTTCTTTTTGTCGCATCCAATGATCGAAATCAGCAGTGCCTTCGTCTATAACTAAATAAAAAGAGCGATCGCTACTGTAAAAATTTCTGCTTAGAATTACAGCAAAATTCTGATCAGTTGTACTATAGATAAAATGCCAAAACCAATACGGGGCTAAGCCCTGCGACCCTTTCCTTGTAGTGGGTTTGACTAAAAACTGCTGTAAAATTATTTTAAGTAATAGTCCAAACCCATTTAGTAAATTCTGGCTTATCAACACCATAGGTATAGGCATACTGGCGGGCATCGATTTGGAGATTACGAAATTTATCCTTAGCATGGGCACCTGCAACTTTAAGGGCAGGAATACGATTAATGGCATCGATCGCTAAACTAAAACGGTCAATTTCATTATTAATAGCAAGTTCCATTGGGGTATTAATATTTCCCTTCTCCTTATAACCCCTAACATGGAGATTCCTGTGGTTAGTACGACGGTAAGCAAGGCGGTGAATTAACCAAGGATAGCCATGAAAGTTAAAGATAATCGGCTTATCAAGGGTAAAAAGACTATCAAAATCAGCATCACTTAAGCCGTGGGGATGTTCGGTATTTGGTTGCAGTTTGAATAGATCAACCACATTAATAAAGCGAATTTTGAGGTCGGGGAATGCTTCTCTAAGTAGAACTATTGCTGCTAATGCCTCTTGGGTGGGAATATCCCCAGCACTTGCTATCACTAAATCAGGCTCCTGTCCTTGATCGTTACTTGCCCAATCCCAAATACCAATGCCCTTAGTGCAATGGGCGATCGCTGCATCTATGCTCAAATATTGCAGGTGTAATTGCTTATCGGCAACAATCACATTCACATAATTTTGACTATGCAAGCAATGATTCGCCACAGACAAAAGACAGTTAACATCTGGCGGGAGATAAATGCGCGTAACGGAGGCACTCTTATTAACTACTAAATCAAGAAATCCGGGGTCTTGATGGGTAAACCCATTGTGATCTTGTCGCCATACAGTAGAGGTAATTAATAAATTTAAAGAAGCAATGTCTGACCGCCAAGGAATATGATTGCAGATGTCGAGCCACTTGGCATGTTGATTAAACATCGAATCAATCACATGAATAAAAGCTTCATAGGAGGACAGAAAGCCATGACGACCAGTAAGTAAATACCCCTCTAGCATTCCTTCTAACGTGTGTTCGCTTAACATCTCGATCACCCGTCCATCGGTTGCTAGTTCTCCCCCATCGGTATCTTCGGGTAGGTAAGTTTCAATCCAGAATTTTTTACTAACTTCATAGATGGCATTCAGCTTATTAGAACTAGTTTCATCGGGTCCAAACACTCGGAAGTTGTGGGGGTTTAACTTCATAATGTCTCGCAAAAACTCACCTAAATACCAAGTATTCTCTGCCTCAATCTGGGCGGGTTGCTCAAAGGCGATCGCATAGTCTCGGAAATCTGGCATTTTTAGGGCTTTCTTTAGTAGCCCTCCATTGGCATGGGGATTAGCACTCATGCGGCGATTACCTTGGGGAGCTAGTTCCTTTAACTCAGGCAGTAATGTGCCGTTGTGATCAAATAATTCTTCAGGTTTATAACTAAGCAGCCATTCCTCTAGTATTTGCAAATGGGCAGGATTATCAATTTTGGCAATGGGAACTTGGTGTGCCCGCCAGAATCCTTCGACTTTATGTCCATCTACTGACTTTGGTCCAGTCCAACCTTTGGGCGATCGCAAAATAATTAGGGGCCAACGCGGACGCTCGGCAATACCAGTGGTGCGGGCTTGCGCTTGGATATTTTTGATTTCATTCAGGCAATGCTCAACCGTAGCTGCCATAGATTGGTGCATAGAATCATGCTCGGAGCCTTCAATAAAGTAAGGAGTATAGCCATAACCAGTAAATAGTGCCGCTAATTCTTCATGACTGATGCGTGCTAGTAATGTCGGATTGTTGATCTTATAACCATTCAGATGCAAAATCGGCAATACCGCCCCATCACGAATAGGATTAATAAACTTGTTTCCATGCCAAGAAGTAGCCAGTGGTCCAGTTTCCGCTTCCCCATCTCCAACTACAACTGCCACCACTAAATTAGGATTATCAAAAGCAGCACCGTAAGCATGGGAAAGACTGTAGCCTAATTCTCCACCTTCATGAATAGAACCGGGCGTTTCGGGCGTACAATGACTACCAATGCCACCGGGAAAAGAGAACTGTTTAAAAAAGGCTTTCAATCCCTCTTCATCTTCACTTTTATCGGGATAGACTTCGGCATAGGTACCTTCTAAGTAAGTCGGTGCAAGTACTCCGGGTGCTCCATGTCCAGGTCCAGCCATGAAAATCATATTCAAATTATATTTTTTGATTAATCGATTTAGATGGATGTAAATAAATGCTAATCCCGGACTTGATCCCCAATGTCCCAAGAGCCGCTTTTTGATATGTTCTGGTTTAAGGGGCTCTTTGAGTAGAGGGTTATCACGCAGATAGATCATGCCCGCCGCCAAATAGTTACAAGCACGCCAGTAAGCATGTATTTTGAGCAATTCTTCAGCACTTAAGGGTTCACCTTCTACTGTAGCTCTAGCTGCTCCGAAGGCACTAATAGAAGTATTGGGGTTGGCTGCTATCATCGTCTTTTTCTCTATTGCTAAATTACTAAGTGCTGAATTACTAATTTTGAGTAAGATGTTCAACCAGGATTTAACTGCGATTTTAACTTTGTTTTCCCTGCGTAAAGTTAAGTGAGTATTAAATGAGTATAAATATTAATTATTGTCCTAAATCCCCAGCAAGTTATTTAGAGGCTTGGTTGTTACTAGGCAACCAATACCCCAAGCTAAACAAAAGATGCAGATATTACCCCAGATGCAGTCGACTACATCAATGCCCACGGCACTAGTACTCCCATTAATGATACCAGTGAAACCATAGCAATCAAGACTACCTTCGGTGAGCATGCTCCTACAATAACTTTGTGCCACAAATTTTACAACATAAAGCATCAGAATCATGCTGAGAAAAACCACATTGACTGCAAGTTATATCAACTTGATTAGCATTTTTGACTAATTTCTTAAATAACTCCCCTAACTGTATAGGAATCAAAGCAATACCAGTTAAAATCATTAAAATCGTCATCAACTTTCCTGCAGAGGTAATCGGGGTAACATCTCCATACCCAACTGTAGTCATAGTAAAAATTGAGAAGTAAAAAGCATCTAAGAAAGTTCCAAAATCCTTTTTGTTAACTACATGTTCAAATTGATAAACTAATCCAGAAAAAATAAATACTATGGAAAGTAGTGTAAATATGACTCTTGCAAAAATATTAAATTCTTGATTTTGGTGTGATTTTTTAGATAAAAATCGAAAAATTCTTAAAAATCTAAACCATCTTAATAATCTGATATATCTGGTATCAGCGGCAGCTAAAAAGAATGGAAGTATCGCAATTAAATCAATTAAAGAATATAAACTAAAAAAGTACTTAGATTTATGCTCAGCACACCAAAATCTTAATAAATACTCTAATCCAAAAATATATAGAATAGAAGTATCGATAATATCTAAAATTTGTTGAGTCCTATTAGAAATTGGATAGGTTTCTGCGACAAATATACCTGCGGAAATTAAAACTAAAAGAGCGATCGCAATACTAATGGCTTTGCCAATTGGGGTTTCAAGATCATCTAGATAAAATGCAACCTTAATTTTAAGTTTAGTAATAAAGGCGATCGCTGAATTATGCATCTCTTAACTATCTGAATCACTGCTTTATAGATAAAATGTAACATACACCCCAAAGTATCCCTTAGTCGTGAAATAGGCTGTATAGAGAAAAAGGGTAAAAAATTCTTTTAAATTAATAAAGCGAATTTTTGATTGACGCAAGAGTATGATGATCGCTATATAAATACAAAGTATAGGTTTATAGGTTTGCCAATGCTCTAGAAGCAATGATCTGAAAAAACACAAAAATTAATATGCAAACAAATACAACCATTAATTGTCGATTATTATTGAAGCATCCATAAATTCCTAATTCTATGGCAGTATCTGGTACAGAAGCCCCCATTAATATTACTGACCTAGTATTCCAAGTCAGCCTAGACCCGATGGTTGTGGTAACTATACCTGATTGCCGCATTACCAATGTTAATGATGCCTTCTGTGAGATTTGCGAATATCAACATTCTGAAATAATTGGTGCCACGGGACTAGAGTTAAATCTCTGGGATAAGCCCGACGATCATAATCGGTTTGTGCAGCCATTAATTTCCCATCAGTCAGTTAAAGGTTTTGAAACTAACTTAAGGTCAAGAAGTGGCAGGATTCGGCGGATTCTGATATCAGCGCAGGTGTTTGAGCATGGGCAGGAAACTTTAGGGGTGATGTCGATTAAAGATATTACCGATCGCCTAGAAACTGAAAAAGCTTATAGACTACTATTTGAGAATAATCCCAAGCCCATGTGGATTTATGACCCAGATACATGGCAATTTTTAGAGGTAAATGAAGCGGCGATCGCTCTATATGGATATTCTCGGTTAGAGTTTTTATCCATGACCCTTGCGGATATTCGTCCCAAGGAGGATATTCCCATCCTAAACCAAGCGGTTACAAGCTTTTTAAGTAAAACGGGAATGCTTGAGGAGGATGCTCACTGGCGACACCAAAAAAAAGATGGCACTATTTTTGATGTAGAAGTTAGTTCCCATAAAATATCGTGGCAGGGTAAGTTATCTCATTTTGTCATGGCTGAAGATATAAGCGATCGCAAAGCTGTCGAAGTTCAATTAAGTGAATCTCTGCAATTAATCCATTCTCATTTTCATAATTCTCCCTTAGCTGTAATCCAGTGGGATAAAAATCATCACATTACCCATTGGTCAGAACAGGCAGAAAAGATATTTGGCTGGACTGAGGCTGATATTCTAAATATAGATTATCAGAGTTGGCAATTTGTCCATGAGGATGATTTTGATCGAGTGGCGGTGAAGGTAAGGGAACTATACAATGGTGGTAAATATAGCCAGATTCAAGTTGAGAATCGTAACTACACCAAAGATGGCAGAATAATTACCTGTGAATGGCATAACTCCGCAATTTTTGATAATGATGGCAATTTGATTTCCGTACTTTCCTTTGCCCAAGATATTAGCGATCGCAAAGCTACAGAACAGCAATTAAAAGCCTCCTTGCAACTTGTTAATGCCCACCTAGATAATTCACCTTTGGCAGTGATTCAATGGGATCAAAATTTTTGTGTTACCCAATGGTCAAAGCAGGCAGAAATTATATTTGGTTGGACTAAAGCTGAGGTAATTGGTCAAAATTTCTTAAATTGGCAATTTATCCATGAGGATGACTTTGATCAAGTTATCGCTAGGGTTCATGAGCCTTATAGTAGAGGTGAAAATTTGCAAATTCAACATCTGAATCGCAACTACACCAAAGATGGCAGAATAATTATCTGTGAATGGCATAATTCAGCGATTTTTGATGATAATGGCAAGTTAGTTTCTATACTTTCGATGGCTCAAGATATTAGCGATCGCAAGCGAACTGAAGAAGCATTAATCAAAAGTGAAAATCTGCTCAATGCTACGCAAAAGATGGCAAAGGTGGGAGGCTGGTCATACCAATTAGACTCTAATCAGATATTTTGGACAGAGGAGATATATCGCATCCATGACCTACCCTTAGATTTTGAAATCAATCTGGTCGAAGACCTCGACTACCTAGTGAACTTCTACACCGAAGGTAATTCTCAAATTATCAAACAATTATTTCAAAGGGCGGTTGATTACGGAGAATCCTATGATTTTGAGTCGCCATTTATTACTGCCAAAGGTCGCTATCTATGGGTAAGAACCAGTGGTGAAGTAATTAAAGAAAATGATAAAGTCATCAGTATATCCGGAACTTTAATGGATATTACCGATCAGAAGTTATCAGAACTATCTCTGCGAGCAAGTGAAGAGAAGTTTCGTAAACTGGCAGAAGATATTCCCTGTATGATCTATTCATATATGGTCTATCCCGATGGTAGTGATAGTTTTAAGTATGTCAGTCCCCGCTGTTGGGACATTCTGGAGCTAGACCCAGAGTTATTAATGGCAGATTCAAATTATCTTTGGTCTATGGTTTTTCCTGAGGATATGGCGATTATGAGAGAGAGAATTGCTAACTCTGTCAGCAGTTGTAGTGAATTTTCGGGAGAATTTCGGATTTGTACTTCTCAAGGAATTAGGTGGTTAGAGGCAGTTTCCTATCCAAAATCCAATAATAGTTCTGATGAAGATATTGACATAACATGGGAAGGATTTATTTTTGATATTAGCGATCGCAAGTTATCAGAAATTGCTCTAAAATCAAGTGAAGAGAAGTTTCGTAATTTGGCAGAAAAAATTCCTTGCGTCATCTATTCCTATGATACCTATGCCGATGGTACTGATGCCTTTACCTACATTAATCCCAAGTCATGGGATATTTTAGAAGTAGAGTCAAAACTACTCATGACAGACTCTAGTCTATTTTGGAATAAGGTATTTCCTGAAGATTTAATGATGTTAAAGCAAAAAATTGCTGAAACCACTAATGATTACTTTATCGCCGAATATCGCATTTATACCTCCAAAGGTGAAAGGTGGCTCCGCTCAATTTCCTACCCTGAACATCGTATTAATGGAAATATTAACTGGAATGGTTTTACCCTAGATGTTACTGATCGCAAGCTGGCAGAACAGAAACTCCAAACTTCCCTAAACCAAGTTGATAATCACTTTAATAACTCTCCTTTGGCAATTATTCAATGGGATTCTGATCACCATGTCGTGCGGTGGTCAAAGCAAGCGGAATTAATCTTTGGTTGGACAGAAGATGAGGTGATGGCAATGGATTATCCTAGCTGGCAATTTGTCCATGCAGAAGATACAGACAGGGTCGCTGCGGAATTTCGCTCTTTATATAATTCATCGGGTAATAAAAGAATTGAGGTAGAAAATCGCAACTACACCAAGGATGGGAGAGTAATTTATGCAGAGTGGTATGCCTCAGCAATTTTTGATGATGATGGTAATTTAATCTCTGTGCTTACTTTTGCCCAAGATATTAGCGATCGCAAACAACAGGAGCAACAAATTCAAGAAACTCAGACATTCCTAAATTCAATCATTGAAAATATTCCCAGTATAATTCTTGTTAAAGACGCTAAAGACTTGCGATTTAGTCTTATTAACGAAGCTGGGGAAGAATTATTAGGTAAATCCCGATCAGAAGTTTTAGGCAAAACTAACTACGATCTACATACTGACCAAAATGCCGAATATCTCACGAGCAGAGATCGAGAAGCAATAGACTTAGTCAAGATTGTCGATATTCCCGAGTTAATAATTAATACAGCGAATCGAGGATCTAGACTTCTCCACACTCGCAAAGTGCCAATTTTAGATCGAAATGGAACTGTTCAATATTTATTGACTATTTCCGAAGATATTAGTGAACTTAAAGTTATGGAGAAATCCCTCCAGCAAAAGCTGAAACAGGAGCAAATGCTGTTTGAAATCTCCAATCGTATTCGCCGTGATCTTGATCTACAGACTATTCTCGGTACAACAGTTAGAGAACTTCGAGAGGCTCTTCAATGCGATCGGGTAATTATCTATAGGTTTAATCCCGATTGGAGTGGAAATTTTGTGGCTGAGGCTGTGGGAAAAGGCTGGAATCCTCTAATGGCTGTGACAGTGGATGAGGAGATGATTCTTGAATATGATCAGTCTATTGCTGATGAGCGTTGCTATGTGAGGGAATTAACAACTATCAGTGGTTCAGATTTAACTGATACCTATTTGCGTAATCACCAAGGTGGAATATACCGCACTCAAACCAACTATCTCTGTGTGAAAAACATCTATGAGATGGGATTTAGTCCATGCTATATCGATTTACTAGAAGACCTTGGCATTAAGGCTTACATTACGATCCCGATCTATGAAGGTGATAAACTGTGGGGGTTACTTGCATCCTACCAAAACTCTGGGTTTCGTAATTGGCAAGAAGATGAAGTCGCGATCGCCATTCAAATTGCTAATCAATTAGGTATTTCCGTGCGCCAAGCAGAGTTATTTGATCAAATTAGACAACAGGCGGCGGAGTTAAAAATTGCAAAAGAGGCTGCCGAAGCTTCTACCCGTGCCAAGAGCGAATTTTTAGCAATGATGAGTCATGAAATCCGCACTCCGATGAATGCCGTAATTGGGATGACTGATCTGCTTACAACTACACAACTGGACGAAGAACAACTGGATTTTGTGGAGACCATTCGTTCGGGCGGCTATGCCCTGCTCAGTGTGATTAATGATATTTTAGATTTCTCAAAAATTGAGGCAAATGGTTTAGAACTAGCATTAGAACCCTTTGGATTACGTGCTTGCTTAGACAGTATTACCAGTCTGCTATCAGCGAAAGCCCTAGAAAATAACTTAATTCTCTCGATTCAAGTTGATCGGCGGATTCCTGAAACTTTGATTGGAGATGTGAATCGCTTGCGACAAATTCTGATCAATTTGGTGGGGAACTCCCTTAAATTCACAGAAACGGGTACAGTGCAAGTTCAGGTGAAACTGCTGCATAAAGAAGGGATTGATTGCAAAGTTCAGTTTGATGTGATTGATACTGGGATTGGTATTGCCAGCGATCGCCTCCAACGACTATTTCAACCATTTCAGCAAGGAGATAGTTCCATTACCCGTCGCTATGGAGGTACAGGTTTGGGCTTAGTAATCAGCAAACGCCTCTGTGAGATTATGGGCGGTAATATGTGGGTCAAGTCAACCCTTGGCTTAGGTTCTACATTTTCATTTATGGTGAATTTGCGATTGAGTCTAGAAACTGAAGTTAAACAAGTATCCCCACAGTTATTGACTAACTTGCCGTCTAGCTTACGCATTCTGATCGCTGAGGATAACCAAATTAATCAAAAGGTTGCCAGCACTATGCTAAAAAGACTGGGCTATGACGTGGAAATTGCTAACAATGGACTAGAGGCACTGGAGAAAATGAGAATCTATCCCTTTGACCTCATATTTATGGATATGCAGATGCCGGAAATGGATGGACTGACTGCCACTCGTCAGATTCGTTCGGAATTTTGCCTTGAAGATCAGCCCTTGATTGTAGCGATGACTGCCAATGTATCAACAGATTGTATGGAGGAGTGTTTTGCGGCAGGAATGGATGAATTTGTGGCTAAACCTGTGCGACAGGATGATTTAATTAAGGCGATCGCTAAACTGTTTCCTTAATTTCCGTTTAATTTTCATTGAATTTGCAAGATGAAGTTAATGCCCAGTAATTTTCAAGTTATCTACTATGAATCTCTGGATTCTACCAATAGCGAAGCATGGCGATTAATCGATCAAGGTATTGGTTCTGAAGGTGTAGTAATTGTGGCAAAAACTCAAACCTCTGGGCGAGGACAACGGGATCATCTTTGGCAGTCTGACCTTGGGGGTTTATATTTATCGGTGATTTTTCAGCCGCAGCAACCTGCTCAAGCAGTCGCCCAAATGACGATATGGAGTGCGTGGGGAATTGCTAATGCCCTAAGAACAGTGGTTCCCGACCTAAAAATTAAGTGGTTGAATGACTTAGTAGTTGCCAATCGTAAGTTGGGAGGGATTTTAACTGAAACTAGGGTTACGGGTGGAATTATTACCCATGCAGTTTTGGGAGTGGGGATCAATTGGTTAAATGAGGTGCCAACTGTGGGGATTGCCTTGGCAGATTTGGCAAGTAATGTGGAAAACTTAGAAACTTTGGAATCTTTAGTACTTTCAGGGATCAATCAGGGCTGGCATTATTGGCAGGATCAAGGCATTGACGCAATTTTACCTAAATATTTACAGCTACTTTCTAGTTACTCAGTCCAAGTTGGCGATCGCTCTGGTACAATTATCGCCGTGACAAGTGCAGGAGATTTGGTCGTGCAATGGCATAATAACTTAGGAACATCTACGCTTATGCCCGGTTCTATTTCCTTGGGTTATGGCATTTCAGATTGCAGTTAATTTAAGTTAAAGGTTTTAATGAATTTAATATTCAAAACACTACTCAAAAAATTGCCAACATCTCAAGTAATTCAAATCCTGATCACAGTTGGGCTAGTGTCTGTAACTCTATCTGCTCAGGCTCAAACCTACAGAAAATCGGCGATCGCTCCCCTTAATAATTTAACCTTACCAACCCTTCCACCTAGTCCGCCGCCAGTAATTAATCTCCAAGATGAAACTGAGACTAATTTAATTCCCAGTTATAGACCCGAAAAAGTTGAAAAATCTGAAAAAAGACCTGATAAACTCGAAAAAATCGATGTAATTCTGGAAAGTCGTACCTCTGGCTGTCGGGCGATCGCTGGTCAAACCATTAATCTCCAGGCTAATCTCTGCCCCAAACCGAATATAACTCCCATTGCCAAAGTGCTTAGTAATAATGGCGATCGGCGGATGCTTTTCCCTATTCCCTATCCTGCCTTTATTAGTTCAGGTTTTGGTTGGCGTGTACATCCAATTACGGGTAAAAGTACTTTTCATCAGGGTATTGACCTTGCTGCTGCCGAAGGTACCCCCGTTTTAGCTGCCTATAGTGGCACAGTGGCAGTTGCCGATTGGTTGGGTGGACTGGGTAAAGCTGTGGTGATTACTCACGGGTATAGTGCGGAAACTCGCTATGGTCATCTATCCCAAATTTTGGTGCAACCGGGACAGGTGGTCAAGCAGGGTACAATTATTGGGCTGGTCGGTAGTACAGGAATGTCAACGGGAGCGCACTTACATTTTGAACTATGGCAAAGAAACGGCGGAGAACTGGCATTAGTTGATCCTACGAGTTCGATTTTAATTGCGATGGATAGTTTAAGTCGCTACTTACAAAGCATGGCGGGGCGATAGTTTGTTTAAATTAATTTTCTTAAATTAACTACTAACCAACCGACTGAGATAACGTTCAATCAGAATCATGGCGACAATATCATCTACCGGACGGGGGGGCGATCGCAAACCAAGGGGAACTAAAGCCATTAAACCTTGGGGAGGATAAAGCTGCCAATAGCGGACTTTTGCCTCTTGACTGCTAAAGCGTTCATTCACAGTGACAATATTTACGTCTGGGAATGCGTTTTTGAACTCAGACTTCCAGACTTGGGCAGTGGTTTGATCCCCCATGATAATTAGAGAAATCGTATATTTTGCCATCAAACTTGCAACCGTAGCGATCGCCTCACAACTGGGGATCACAGCTTGGTATAGAACTTTCCGATCTAAGCCTATGACTGCCACTCCACACTTATCCCGTCCGGGGTCAAATCCTAGCAACACTTAATTTATGTAGATTATTTATGTAGATTTAAGTAAGATTACCGTAGTTTTGATTTATCCAAGTTTGGTAGGCTACGGTTTGCACTTGTTGAATCCATTGAGGATTGTTTCTGTACCACTGGATTGTTTTGAATAAGCCTGTCTCAAAGGGTTCCTTGGGTTCCCATCCTAGTTCTTGGTTAATTTTACTGCAATTGAGAGCATAGCGGCGATCGTGTCCAAGACGATCTTTGACGAAGGTGATTAAATTCTTATGGCTAAATTCAGGATCGATTTCATCTTTAGTTTTATCTGTGACTTGATCCAAAAGAGTGCAGATTTGGGTCACCACTTCCAGATTCGTTAGCTGATTATTGCCGCCAATATTATAGGTTTCACCCACACGTCCCTGCTTTAAAACTAACCAGATCGCTGCACAGTGATCCTCAACGTAGAGCCAATCTCGAATATTTAAACCATCACCGTAGATCGGGAGAGGCTTACGGGCGATCGCATTGGTAATCATAAGTGGGATTAGCTTTTCAGGGAACTGCCTTGCTCCATAGGTGTTAGAGGCTGTAGTAATTAAAGTTGGTAAGCCATAGGTTTGGTAATACGAGCGCACCAGATGATCGGCACTAGCTTTAGCCGCAGAGTAGGGGCTATTGGGTCGGTAGGGACTAATTTCGGTAGTTGGTAAATCTTCAATGCCCAGAGAACCATAGACTTCATCGGTGGAAATTTGCAGAAATCGAAATTGCGATCGCCCTTGCCCATATTCCTTACAAGCTTCAAGTAACTCAAAAGTTCCAACTATATTGGTGTGAATGAAACCACTGGGATGCAAGATCGAACGATCTACATGACTTTCGGCGGCAAAGTTGATGACGGCATCGGGTTGATAGGTTGACAAAATTTCTTGGATTAGCTGTCTATTCCTAATGTCACCACGGATAAAAGTATAACGATCATCATTCTTTAACTGATCAAGACTATGGGGATTACAGGCATCGGTGAGCAGATCAACATTAATAATATTTGCCGAGTGCTGACGGTGAGCTTGCAGGATAAAGTTAGAGCCAATAAAACCCATTCCTCCTGTAATTAAGAGATTTTTTCCTGCATCCATGTCAATATTTCCTGATTTACCAACTCTGGAGCCTCATCTTGAGGGCAATGTCCCAAACTAGGAAACTCAACTAACTGGGCGCGGGATGAATATTTAACGAGGTTTCTACCCAAAGTTGGTGGAATAATTCGATCTTTAGCTCCCCATAGCATTAGGATTGGGACTTGTAGCGCAGCGATCGCCTGCTTAGAACTAGGTAAATCATTTGCCTGATTGATGGATAGATTTAAGTAATAGAATGCTTGGACAGCTAGAGGGTCTTGGGCAGGTTGAGCAATAATTTGGACTAGCTGATCATCAACATGGGTGCGATCGCCATAGGCAAAATTCTCTAAGACGAATTTAATTGATTGGGGACGACGAATTAAATAAAACAAAGGACGTGCCAATACACTACCGACAATGGCTTCTAGGGATTGCTTTAGGGGACGGATGGGCTTAGGTACCATTTCTTCAAGGGCGGTGAGATCGGGTAAGCTAATGGCAATTACACCCTTAGACATTTCTGGATGCCGATTGGTTGCCATTAATGCCACCAATGCCCCAATTGAATTACCCACAATCACCATAGGTTGACGAATAAAAGTTCGCCAAAAATCATATACCTGCTCCGCCCATACCCCAGCCCCATAGTAAGTGGGAGGTTTCTCAGAATTACCAAATCCCAATAGATCAAGCGCGTAAACTGGATAATGCTCGGCTAAACCTGCATAATTACCCCGCCAATGCCCAACTGCCGCCCCAAATCCATGAAGTAGTAACAGTGGAGTCGCTTTTTTAGGTGTAGAAAAATTTTGGGTAAATACATAACGGGTTTTCCAGCCCCGCCATTGCCAATCTCTTTGCTGAGTTTGATATTTCATTCAGGGGATTTAAAAAGGAGCGCAATTAATAATTAAATCTAATCACATCATAACTGACGTTAATCTGCGCCTTAAATCTATTGACACTCCTGAAAGTTATTCTAAGGAGTATAATAACTAGCGTCTTAATCATTGATTTTTTCTCTAATAGAATTTCAAGATCAATTAACCAAAATTCAAACAGCTAGGTAATAGTGTGGCTAAAAGTTCAACGCAAAAATGGATTATTAACGGGGTATTGGTAATAGTCACCCTTAGTTTTTTGGGACTGTCGATCGCTCCATTAATTACTAGTATTTTCAACCGTAGTCAACCCGAAGTAAATGTCCCAAAGGAAAGTAAGACCGCCGAGGCTGAGAAAATTAAAATTCAAATTGAGGGATTTGAGGCTGTCCTAAAGCGTGAGCCCAAAAATGAAACTGCCCTTAAAGGTTTAATCGATCTGCGTCTGAAGCTAAGAGACTTTCAAGGTGCCATAGAGCCTTTACAGGTACTAGCTGATGCGAATCCCCAAGTTCCCCAGTATCGGAAAATCTTGGCAAGGTTGAGGCTAGAACTCAAGGATCGAACGGGAGCGATCGCCGAGTATCAGAAAATTTTGACCACAAACCCCGGTGAACTAGAATCTTTGCAAACTCTAGTGTCCTTGGAAATGGAAGATCAAAAGCCTGAAGCTGCGATCGGATTATTAGATAAAGCCCTAGAAACAGCCGATACTGCCAACAAAGTTCAACCCAATAGCGTAGATAAACCAGCAATTCTCTGGATTTTGGGTAATGTGTATACTGAACAAAAACGTTTTCCAGAGGCGATCGCCACCTATGACAAAATTGCGACCGAGAACCCTAAGGATTTTCGACCATTTGTGGGGAAGGCACAGATTAAACGCTTAGAAGGTAAAGAAGCAGAAGCAAAAACCTTATTTACGGAAGCGGCGAAATTAGCACCCGCAGAGTTTAAGGATCGGGTTAACGAACTTGCGGCGAATAATCAGGTTAAACCCAGCACTAGTCAAACTAATCAAGTACCGAATCAACCACCAGTAGCTAAGCCCGATCAGCCAGTCCCAACTCCATCACCCTAGGATTAAGTCTAAGTGTAAATGACCCTCTTACCATTGGCTGTGCATTCAAAGAGATTACTATAGGCTTTGCACTTGGGCTTTACAAATCGCTTTTAGAACCTGTAATAACTTCTCTGCCGATTCGGGTTCAATTAAATGCAATGAGGGCAAAGGTTGATAGGTGGGAGAATTTGGCTTTTGACTGGCTTTCTGCACATAGACAAAATCGTAGCGAGTTCCATTGGTAGTTAAGCCCCACACGGCTTCTTGAACTTCCAAACTTTGATAGGTATATGTTAAAAGTTGGGGTAATCCTTCTAGGGACTCGATCGCCGAATTTTTAGTTTCAATTACCAAAATCCAAAAGGGAATATCTTTAGTACTAGGTTTCTCTTTATTAATGCAAATCAGGTCTAATCTCCCCGTGATACTAATATCCTCATCTTCCACATTAATGCGGTCAATCTCTTGTTCTATCCGCATTTTAATTGGCGATCGATAAAACCCCGCTAACCGTAAAAGTAACATGACGGTCAATGCTTTCACCATGCCCTCTAGCACCTTTCCATCGGCAAGGTAATTCTCAAAATCAATTTGAATCTGCTCAAGTTCAGAACGTTCAAAGTCCGATATTGGCTCTAGGGTTAAAAGGGAACTAAACGATCCGTAGGATATTTTTTGAAACTTCAGATAGTCATAGACTCGATCTAGGGTTAAAGTGCTGGCATTAATGGTAGGCATAATCTTTTTTGGTATTTGATAAATTATAGGTTCTGCATTAGGGCTTGAGTAAAAAGTCACCTTTCTATGTATGGGCGATCGCTAATAGTACCGCCACACTTGCCCCGATCGCTCCCATGATGCCATTGACAACCTCATTGGTTAACCATTCATACTTAGATTGCCACAATGCCCCGATCGCGCTTTCAATATTTGTCGCAATAAAGGCAGCAACAATACAAATTCCCAAATCCCAAGGACTGTTAATTAGCCCCAAACCATAGCCCACTAAAGCTTGCAAAACAGAACCGACTATGCCAGCGATCGTGCCTTCTAAACTAATTGCGCCCTCGGTACCATTGGGGACAGCTTGCAAAGTTGTAATTAAATAGGTGGTTTTACCGTAAGCTTTGCCAACTTCACTGGCGGTCGTATCTGCTAATTTGGTACTTAAACTCGCCACATAGCCCAGTTGCCAGAGGGGATTAGGTAAAAGCCCATAGCCGATCGCACAAATCGCTGCGGTAAAAGCTGATCCCCATAGATTTTCAGGTCCCCTTGCCCCGTCTCTTTTTTCGGCAATGCCCTTTGCTTCTTTAATATCTTTGCCAATGCGAGTAACACCCGAACCAACTGCTAAATAAAACAAAATTACTAAGTAACCCTGCCAACCTAAACAGCCCCACACCAAAATTCCTAAAGCCCAAGCGTGAATAATTCCAGATGTAGTTAAAACTTTTTTCGGTAGCAGTAAAGCGATCGCCCCCAGTCCCGTATTTAAACCAATGCCAATTAACCAGTTGTTAAGCATAGTACTTTTATCCAGCCACTAGGCGTAAAATTAGCATACAGTGATGACTCAGGTAAAATTATCCTTGCGGTTAATCCTTGTGGTTAATAAAATCAAAAAATGTCTGAATCTGAAATTAATCCCGCCCCATACATCGATCACGCCATCCTTAATCCTACGGCAGTTCCAGAGCAAATCGATCAAGCCTGTCATGAAAGCGATCGCTACGGTTTTGCCAGTGTGTGTGTGTATCCCTGCTATGTCAAACGCGCGGCTGATCAATTAAATAAAACCAGAGTTCTTGTTTCAACGGTAATCGGGTTTCCAAGTGGTGCCAGTACGCCATCTACCAAGCTCTATGAGGCACAGGAAGCAGTAGAAAATGGAGCGCAAGAATTAGATGTGGTGCTTAATTTAGGTTTAATTAAAGCGGGGAATGCCGATGCTTTACTGGCAGAAATTGCGCCTATTTGTGAAATCACCAAAGTTCCGATCAAGGCAATTTTAGAAATGAATTTACTCACCACCGATGAACAAGTCTTAGCCGCAGAAGTATGCCTAGATGCAGGGGTAATGTTTTTAAAGACTAGTACAGGCTGGGCAGGTGGAGCAACCATTGAGCAGGTCAAACTCTTGAAGTCAGTCGGTAGGGGCAGAGTGGGGATTAAAGCCTCTGGGGGGATTCGGACTCTGGCACAGGCGATCGCTCTGATTGAAGCTGGAGCAACTAGACTGGGAACATCAAGGAGTGTGGAAATTATGGCAGAATTTAAAGATATTTGATTTGCAGAGATTGTCAATACTCGGTATTAACCTATGACCAATGAACCCGATCAAAATACGAATACAACTGTAGATAAAACAGTAGATAAGTCTAAAGAGTCTACACCTATGGGGAGGGTTGAGGAAATTCCTAAGATTATTCAAGCTACCCTAAAACAAAAGTTAGATGTAGTGAAAACCTCGGCACAAAAAACCTACAACCAAGTGCTAGATAAAGCGACAGAAACCGTTGATCATATAGATTCATGGGCAGTTGATCAGGTTAATGAAAATCTGGATAAAGTTGCCGAAACTGTCGATCGCTCCCGCCAAGAAGCTCAGGCAAAACTCCAAAAAGGCTTAAAACATACCCAATCTACTATTCAGGAAAAGGCTAAAAATACAGGCGATCGCCTTAAAAATACAGCGCAGTCGGTACTCAAAAAGTTGAAAGACCAGCTATAGTCTAATTTAAGATTTTGATTTAAGTGCTTTAAAAGTATTGATTTGGCATTTAAAATTTTGGTTAATATCTAAGTAATTTCTCAGGTAAGCATGGTTTATTTTATTGATCTATTCGCTGGAATTGGGGGAATGCGTTTGGCATTTGAGCAGTCAGGTGCAGTTTGCAACTTTTCCTCAGAATGGGACAAATTTTGCCAACAGACATACCTTGCTAATTTTGGAGAACAGCCATTTGGTGACATAACCCAGATTACCTCAGATCAAATTCCAGATCATGATATTTTAGTTGGTGGATTTCCCTGTCAGCCCTTCAGTATTGCTGGGGTAAGTAAACACAATTCCCTCGGAAATGATCATGGATTTGAACATCCTACTCAAGGTACTCTATTTTTTGAAGTTGCAAGAATAATTAAAGATAAAAGACCTAGAGCTTTCTTGTTAGAGAATGTTAAAAATTTGGTAAGTCACGATCAGGGAAAGACATTTAAAGTAATTAAAGAAACCCTAGAGGAGCTAGGTTACTACATTTATTATCAGGTTTTAGATGCTGCTGCAATTCTACCCCAACATCGAGAACGAATATTTATTGTTGGTTTCCTTGAACCTGTTGCCTTTAAGTTTCCAGTATTGCCAAATCTTTATCCAAAGATCAAAGATATTTTAGAAACTAATGTGAATGATAAATATACGCTTACAGATCATCTCTGGCAATATTTACAAAATTACGCAGAAAAACACCGACTTAAAGGAAATGGGTTTGGATACGGATTGGTTAATCTTGAGAGCATATCTCGTACTTTAAGTGCAAGGTATTATAAAGATGGTTCAGAGATTCTAATTCCGCAAAAAAATAAGAATCCTCGCCGACTAACACCGAGAGAATGCGCTCGACTTATGGGATTTCCAGAAACATTTAAAATCGTCACAAGTGACACCAGAGCATATAAACAATTTGGTAATTCGATAGCTGTTCCTGTTGTCCAAGCGATCGCTCAAGAAATGATTGCCTCCCTCCAAAAGCCAAAGATTTTAAACTATCCTATACGCTCTCCGCTACAACTAAAACTCTTTGAGAATCGGACAGCTTTTCATGAAAGAACAGGTACTTTGGGTTAATTAAATGACAAAAATATTTCTTAGTAAAGATGAGGCTAACTTTTTAAAGGAGTTACAGAAAATTTACTACATGGCAATAATTAAAGAAAAAGTTGATGATTGGGTTAACCAAATTGCAAATCCACAGGTGGGATGGGTGGAAGTATTAAATCATCTGAATGAAATTTTAAGGGATGCTCAAGCTGATGTTGAAGAACTTTTAGATGAAAGGATAGCCACAGGTGAGATTAAAGATAAGTCTCAAGCTCGCAAAAGTATTGTTGGGAATGCTTTCTCTAATGTAATTATTTATATTTTTATCCAAAATAAATTAGTTGGGAACCTTGCAGAAGGAATTTATATTACGGCTAAAAAGTCAACGATCCCAAGTTTTGAGAGAATTTCTACCATTAATGTTGGGGAAGAAACTCAAAAGCCAGATATGGATTTAATAATTTACTCTCTCAAGGAAAATGCAGATTTAGATAAGTGCATTATTTTGTCACTTAAGACTTCATTAAGGGAACGTGCTGGTCAAACCTATAAGTGGAAGCTTCTGATGGAAATTGCCATGTCAGATTGTGAAGTTCGTGATAAGTATGACATTTCATATAATCCGCCCACAATTCCTTTAATCTGCTTTGTTACAGTTAATTTTTACGATGAGATAAATAATCCTCAACATAGGGGAATGTTTAAGTTTTTTGATCGGGCATTTATTGGTAAGCCGATCGATTCTGAATCTACTAATTTTATTTCTCCACTTTCCAACTTAATCGATTTTGCTAATGAAAGCCTCCGATAAACTTGATGTTGATTTAAATGCTCAATTTTTCTAATCATCATTCTCTTAAGCGCAGATTTCAGGGAGTTTTAACCGTTCTTGCCTACCATGATCCCCTAGAGGATTTAAGCAATTTAGTTGATCAAATAATAGTAGGGAACCTCCCGCCCATCTCCTCAAAAACTTCGGCAATTTTATTAGGACTGTATCAACACCAAGATTTAACTGAAATCAGTAAAAATATAATCGATCCAGAACATCTAATTATCACCTTAGCGATCGCCCTAGCCTGCCGAGAACAATTACAGCCTCGTACCCTAGTTAAAAATCTGTGTGATTACCTCCAGCCCTATCCCGATCTTTGCTCCCAGTTAAAATTGGCTCACAGCCTTGCTGAGCAGGGCACAAGTAGGACGATCGCCCGATCAAGCCTTAATACAGATACTCTGGCTTTTGGTATCTATTGTTTTTTGAGTACGCCTTTTAGTTGGAATTTACTTAATCAAAATATGGAGATTGCGGCGATCGCTGCTGCCTATTTAGGACATATACCGAACTCAACACAAAATGTCAGGGCTATCAAGTTAGGTATGAATCTGGGCGATCGCTTGTTCGCAGCATGGGCAGGAGTCTACGATTTAAGTAATATTCCCGATGATTTTTATCCCGCACTTAAGTATCCCGATCGCTGGTCTTTAGGGGCATAGCATGACATTTAATCAATTTAATCATCAACTCAGTAACGGCATTATTGTCACCACGGCACAAATGCAGGCGATCGAAACCTTAATGTTTGATTCTGGAATGCCCGTTGCCGCATTAATGGAAAAGGTCGCAGGACTAATTACCCAACGCTTTAATCAACTCTATCCATCGGCTCTGTTTCCCAAGGTGGGAGTGCTAGTTGGTTGTGGACATAATGGCGGTGATGCTTTAGTCGTAGCCCGTGAATTGTGGTGCCAAGGTCGAGATGTGCGGGTTTATTTACCTATTCCCAGCCTGAAACCTCTTACTGCCCAGCATTGGCAATATGCCCAGAGTATAGGCATTCCAGAGGTTGCCCTCGAAGAACTCAAAACCTGCTATTTACTAATTGATGGACTATTTGGCTTTGGTTTAAGCCGATCGCTCGCTCGCACCTTAGCAGAGCAAATCACACAAATTAATACTTGGAATATCCCAATCCTCTCCATTGACCTCCCCTCAGGGCTGCATACGGATACAGGGGTAGTGATGGGGGCTGCAATTAAAGCTACTCATACCTTATGTTTGGGGCTATGGAAACGGGGGCTATTTATCGAAGAAGCACTACCTTACATTGGCAGCTTGGAAAGAATTGATTTTGATATTCCCACTCCATTTATTAATCAAGTTATTCATCAAGATCAGCAGCATCTCCGCCGAATAGACCCCAAAATTGTTTTATCCCAATTACCCCTACATCGCCCGATCGCTACACACAAATATCAAGTGGGACATCTACTCTTAATTGGGGGATCGCAACGCTATGGTGGGGCTGTGATTTTAGCAGCCTTAGGAGCTAGAGCCACTGGGGTAGGGATGTTGAGCATAGCTGTCCCCGCTTCTTTACGAGATTTAGTTTTGGCACAAGTGCCAGAGGCTTTAATTATTAGCTGTCCAGAAACAACTACTGGAGCGATCGCCCATTTACCCGATCTAGATTTCACTAAATATACAGCCATTGCCTGTGGCGTGGGTATTTCCCTTGATGCTCATGATTTAGTAACTCAAGTGCTAGGTACTAGTCCAAATTTACTTCTAGATGCCGATGCTCTAACTTTATTAGCACAAATTGGAATCGAAAAACTCCAAGAGCGATCGCCCCTTTCCACAGTTTTAACACCCCATTGGGGAGAATTTCGCGGTTTATTTCCTGAACAGGAGCCAGATCGTCTAACTGCCCTTAATCAGGCTGCGATCGCTACTAAGTCCGTAATTTTATTAAAAGGAGCAAGAACTGCCATCGGTTTTACGCATCCACAACAGCAGTTACAAACATGGATAAATCCTGAAAGTACTCCTGCTTTGGCAAGGGGTGGTAGTGGAGATGTACTCACAGGGATCATCGGTGGTCTATTGGCGCAGGGTATGTCTCCTTGGGATAGTGCGATCGCAGGTGCAGTATGGCATGCTCAAGCGGGGCGGTGGCTAGCAGCAATTCATACGGAAATGGGCGTACATCCTCAAACTTTGGCTGAACACTTGCTGCCCTATTTAGCTAGAAGCTATGCAGCGACTCTTTAGAGGAAGTTTAGACAAAGACATATCTATTTAACTAGCTCTTAACTAGCTCAAACTTGCCAGTCCCGTCAGTTCCCATTTTAATTTGAGATACATAAAACTGCTTTTGATTAATTTCACCGTCTGGAGTAAAGGAAATTTCACCCAATGGCGTAAGATATTGTCCCCCTAAAATTGCCTTATTTAGCTCCTGTCGTTTTTGCTCTAGGGGAGTAGTGCTTAGCTTAGTCGTGCGATCGACGGTTTTAAGTGCTTCTACAAATACTTGAACAGCGGTAAATGCCTGAGCGCTGAATTGAGGCGGTAGTTTTTGGTTTTGTTCCTCGTATGCTTTGCGAAAAGCTTGATTAATTGGCGAGACTTCATCGGGGCTGTATGCTTGGGCGACAATAATACCATCACAATCTTTTTGGCACACGGGGAACACATTCGAGGTATTAAAGCCATTGCCACCGACAATTAAACCTTTATAACCCAATTCTCGTAACTGCTTAACTAAGTTTCCACCATCGGCAGCTAAGCCAGAAATTATCACTAAGTCGGGCTTGGCATTCAGAGCATTAGTGGCTTGAGTCTGAAAATCGGTATCAGTGGTTTGAAATTTCTGCACTGTGGCGATATTTAGTTCCTGTTCTTTGACTACAGTTTGAAATATTTCCGTTTCTGACTTGCTATAGGCATCATTTTGAGCAAATAAAACCGCCACATTTTTAAGATTGGGATTTAATTTCAAAGCAACCTTAAGAGCATTAGGAGCAACAATTGATACTGGGGCAGAAATTCTGGAAATATATGCACCGATTTGGGGAATCCCTTTAGCAGTATTAGATGGAGCGATTACTGGCACCTTAGCCCTCTCAGCAATGGGATCAGCACCAAATGCTTGTTGGGAGAGAGTTGGACCTACAATACCTAGAACTTGATCCTGATTAATTAGAGTTTGAAAAGCATTAATTGCCCCTTGCTCATCACCAGAGGTATCCTGAAAGATTAGCTTGATCGGCGTACCATTAATCCCGCCCTGAGCGTTAAAGTAGGACTCGGCAATTTTGGCACCAATCACTTGCTCTTGTCCAAACAAAGAGACATTTCCAGTTTGGGCTACGGCAACACCAATGGCAATGCTCGAACTATTATCTGTAGAGCAAGCGATGACAAGAAGGCAGGTAATTACGGCTATAACAAGTTGTTTAAGAAATTTCATGAATATCTTTAAAATATCTAAATATCTAGGTCGGTAAGATTTAGTTTAGAACCGTAGGTTTCGATAAATTCCCGCCTTGGTGCAACCCGATCGCCCATCAGAATTGTAAAAATCCGATCAGCTTCAGCAGCATCTTCAATCGTAATTTGTTTGAGGGTACGGGTGGCAGGATTCATGGTTGTATCCCATAATTGAATCGGCATCATTTCGCCCAAACCTTTAAAGCGCTGGATGTTGTAATTGGCATTGGCAGGAAAAGTGGCAAGATGTGCTTGAAGTTCGCGATCGCTATAGCAATACTGCATACTCTTACCCCGTTCCACTTTATATAACGGCGGGCAGCCAATGTAGATATAGCCTTGATCCACCAATTGCCGTTGATAGCGATAAAAGAAGGTAAGTAAAAGTGTGCGAATGTGAGCACCATCCACATCAGCATCAGCTAGAAGAATGATTTTGTGGTAGCGCAGTTGAGCTAGGTTAAACTCTTCACCTCTAATACCCATCCCCAAACCTGTAATTAAAGCTTGAATTTCCGCATTTTTATAAATCTTGCTATCTTCAGCTTTTTCGATATTGAGAACCTTACCTCGGAGGGGGAGAATTGCCTGAAAATGTCTATCCCTTCCTTGCTTGGCACTTCCACCCGCAGAGTCGCCTTCCACGATAAATACTTCAGATTCTCTGGGGTCACGGGAACTACAGTCAGCCAGCTTTCCGGGTAATGTCGAAGATTCTAGGGCAGATTTTCTTCGTACTAATTCTCTAGCTCTACGGGCAGCTTCAGCAGCATTAAAGGATTGCACCGCTTTATCAATAATTGAGGCAGCGATCGCAGGATGAAATTCTAAATATTCGCTTAAAACTTCACCGACGAAGGAATCAACAATGCCTCGAACTTCAGGATTACCTAACTTAGTTTTAGTTTGTCCTTCAAACTCTGGATCGGGAACCTTGACAGAAATTACGGCGGTTAAGCCTTCTCTGACGTTCTCTCCCGCTAGATTAGAGTCACCTTCTTTTAGCTTCTTTAATTTACGAGCATTGGCATTAATTGTCCGAGTTAATACAGTTTTTAGTCCCTCTAGGTGAGTTCCGCCATCGATGGTACGGATATTATTAGCAAAACCAAGGATATTGTCATTATAAGCATCACTGCACCATTGCAAAGCCACTTCTACCTGCACATGATCTCGTTCCCCGTTCACATAGATAATGTCATTATGAATAGCCTCCTTTTCACGGGTCATATAGGTGACATATTCACGGATACCGCCTTCGTATTGGTAAACTTCACTTCTTGGTTCTTCACCACGGCGATCGCTAAACTGAATATAAACACCCGCATTTAAGTAGGCAAGCTCTTTTAACCTACCCGCCAGAGTCGTAAAATCAAAGGTGGTTTCCGTTAAGAAAATTTGGGCATCGGGTTTGAATCTAACTTGAGTGCCTCGCCTAGGATTATCAGTTTTAACCCCTGTCAAAATGCCAATGGGAAATCCCCGCTCAAAGCGTTGGGTATATATTTGATCTTGCCTCCAGACACTGACTTCTACCCATTCCGAGAGGGCATTAACTACGGAAATACCTACCCCATGTAAGCCCCCTGAAACTTTATAGCCACCGCCGCCAAATTTACCGCCAGCATGGAGGACAGTCATGACTGTTTCTAGGGCTGATTTTCCCGTTTTAGGATGAATATCTGTGGGAATCCCACGACCATTATCAGTTACAGATACAGAGCCATCAGGTAGTAGTTCAATTTCAATGCGATCGCAATATCCACCCAAAGCTTCATCAACGCTGTTATCTACGACCTCAAACACTAAATGATGCAAACCCTTAGGTCCCGTAGAGCCTATGTACATTCCCGGACGCTTCCGAACGGCTTCTAACCCTTCTAAAACCTGAATTTGATCGGCATTGTAGGTTTCGTTGGGGGTTAAAGATTGAATCATGGGCTAGACTCCAAATATTTCTTGTTAAGTTGTGTTTTTAAACCATTTGTTTTTAGAGCTTTTTCATGCCTCTAAACAGGTTTGTTGAAGTAAACGTTAAAACACTAAGACATTATACTACAAAAGCGTCTAAGCTGATTTTAGTAGGGTTTAGATTAACTTTTGGGAATACGCATCTCAATACTATCTGAATACATAGTTTGGTAACAATTTGCCATAATCCAGATTTAGTATAGTATGATGCACTGACAAGGTTTTAACGGGGAGCAGCCGTTGAAGATTAGGTTCTAATCGGGGAAAGTTTGGTGCAAATCCAACGCTGTACCGCAACTGTAAAAGAGCAATAAAGTGAAGTTTAGTTTTTTACTATTCTCTAAGTTCTCTAAGTCAGAATGCCCGCCAAAGTCTAGATCAATATATTATTCACATCTGCGAGTTACAGCATGAGAAATTCTTTTCAAGTTATATGGTTGAAAACTGAGCAGTTTGTACTGTCAATACCTGCCCAAGCTACTTTATATATACTTCTCTGGTCACTAATTATTTGGTTGGTTTACTTCACTACCTATCCTGCAGTGCACGATTCCGTCCATTCGCTACGACACCATACCCTCGGTGTTAGTTGTCATTAATGGGTTATTAATATTTGGATTCAGCACTTATCAGGAGTTTTTAATCATGTTATCGAAGTTCAAACTATCCGCTTTGATTGGTATAGCCTGCTGCATCATTGGCTTATGTACCGCCTTTATTGGGTTTTCTCAATCATCTGAGCCTTCTATTCAGTTAACTACTAATCCAGCGATCGCCCAAATAATTCCCCTGGAAGCCGAAGCAACAAAATATTTAGGCTCAGGTAAGTATGAGTCCCCAGTACAGTTGAAATTTCAGGCAAAATCTGCCACTGGGTCAACCTTAGAAAATGCTCGATTTCATCTACAGATTCTCACACCTGCCCCAACACCCTGGTTGACAACTGATTTCCCGATTGTGGAAGGCACAAAATTATTGGATATTTCAGGAGATGCGCCTACGGGTGAGTTTTTAATAGATCAGGTTTTCCCAATTCGAGGGCAGTATCAGCTGCAGGTTGATGTGACTTCCTTGGGTACCAATGGTTTTGCACCGATATCCCAGAGCTTAAGTCTTACGGTTCCCGAAAATCCCTTAAAGTTTAAGTATTTCCCCTTCGTTTTATTAGTTTTGTTAGCGATCGGGTTTGGCGGTGGTTGGGTGATTGGTGGTCGGCAACAAATTCGAGATGGTGAAATTGCACCCCGTCCAGTCCGCTTGATGCTTAGTGGTGTGACTATTTTAGCGATCGCTGCCCTGTTATTTTTTAATGTCAGTGCCGAGCTAGGTAAAGCCCATGCTGAGATATCAATAGAAAACTCGATCAAAAATTCTGGTTTAATTCAGTCCCAAGGCTTGAAATTAGAGTTAAATGGGGATGACCATACGGCGGTTGGGCAGATGGCTTCTTTCCAATTAAAACTTACGGATAGCCAAACCAATCAACCTATAAGTGATGCTCTTTTTGCCGTTAAGTCCACACAGATAGAAAATAATTGGGTATCCTTTGCCTATCAAGGTGTTCCCGATCATAAGGGCTTGCTGACATGGCAGGAGCAATTTTTTGATGGTGCGCCCCATAAAGTTGAGGTTGAAGTTTCGCCTAGATTAGGTAGCGATCTCCAATTTGAACCATTCCAAGTCAGTCGAGAAATTGAAGTGGAGGGTATTGCCCCACCGATGTCAGTGCGATTTATAGGCTTATTTTATTTCACTATAGTTTTAGCATTAGGGCTGATTGCAGGATTATGGTTCCAAAACCGTCGTTTGCGGAATAAAGTGCGATATAACAAGGTCAATTTTTAGAGAATTTTATGGCAGCAAAAATACCTGTAACCGTGATTACGGGATTTCTCGGCAGTGGCAAAACCACCTTAATTCGTAATCAACTTCTAAATAATCAAGGGCGGAGAATTGCAGTTTTAGTCAATGAATTTGGCGAAATTGGCATAGATGGGGAAATCCTGCGATCGTGTCGTGTTTGTGACGAAGATGGTAAAGAAATTACGCCCAATATTGTCGAACTTACCAATGGTTGCTTGTGCTGTACTGTGCAAGAAGAGTTTTTGCCGACTATGCAGGAACTATTAAAAAGGCGGGATCAAATTGACTGTATTTTAATTGAAACCTCTGGACTGGCATTACCTAAACCGTTAATTCAGGCATTTCGCTGGCAAGAAATTCGGAATGGTGCCACTGTAGATGGGGTAATTACCGTGGTCGATTGTGAAGCAGTAGCTAATGGCAAATTAGTTAGTGATCTTGATGCCGTAAATGCCCAACGCCAAGATGATTCCAGCCTTGAGCATGAAACTCCCATTGAAGAGTTATTTGAAGATCAATTAGCCTGTGCGGATTTAGTATTGCTGACTAAAACTGATTTAGTTGATTCTGAAGCACAATCAAAGGTAGAAACTTGGTTGAAAACTGAATTGCGATCAGGCGTAAAAATTCTTGCCTGTAAAGATGGAGCCGTGAATTCAGCCGTGATTTTAGGATTTAACTCGGCGGTAGAAGATAACCTCGATGCTCGTCCCAGCCATCACGATACTGAGGAAGAGCATGATCACGATGATGATATTAACTCGGTGGAAATAGTCTCTGAGCATAACTTGGAGCCAATTAAATTAATGGAGTCACTCAAACTATTAATCTCTAAGCAGGAAATTTATAGAATTAAAGGCTTTGTAAATGTAGTAAATAAACCGATGCGAATGGTGCTACAAGGTGTGGGCGATCGCCTAGAAAGTTTCTATGATCGGGCGTGGAAAAGTGATGAAATCCGTCAAACTCGGTTGGTTTTTATTGGTAAGAATTTAGAGCGATCGCTAATTGAAAGTCAAATCTTAAATCTAAAGGGTTAAGCCATGCCTGAGTTATTAAACTTTACAGGATTTATACGGGGGGTAAAATACAAAGTTAGATTGGCACAAGAACTAGAAAGAATTGAATTTGAAAATTTTGATGTCAATACATCCAACTCATTTGGAATGATTAGTATGGCTGATACCGAAATAGCATACTCAAAATGGGTTTCTCCTAAGCGCACTAGAAGCTATCCTTTCGCAAGAATATACAACACTTATAATGCGGCTAAAGTCTTAACAGTCATACCAATTATTAAAGATGAAGGTAAAGATGGTGATTTAGATAAAATTCAATATTCTACATTTTCATGGATGAATTTATTAAATATCTACATTGTGCTTGGATACTATGAAGATGCAGAGAAAAGTACAAATCCTAAACAGGTTAATAAACATAAACTTACTAATCAGAGATTTAATAATCAGTTCATAAAATCTCAAATTCAAGAGATATTTGCCTATAAGCAAAGTGCTTTACATTGGAATAGGAATTTACTTGAAGATCGTTTTTTGGAAATATTTAGGCAATCTCTTAATAGTTATCAAGATATATCTAATAGAACTAATGCTCAGATTCACTCTCAAGATAGTATGAATAGCTATTTAGAAATGATTAAAGAAAATTTTGAGAATTTCAAAAACCTATCTCTAAAGAGTTCTGAAGCTGCTAGTAATCGAGAAGTTAAAACTACTCATAGCTCTGAATATCTTACCGATGGAACAAAGGCAACTTTAAGTATTGAAAATTATCTTGGTGGCACTTACTATCTAACAATAGATGAGATAATTAAGGATCAAGACGTATATATAATTCAAGAGTCAAAGAATTCAACCAAGAAAGCATTACCAGAACTTAGTGATATTCAAGATGGATTATTTAAACTGATTCTGTATTCTAATATTGATTCCTTATTCTTAAATAATCAGCAAGTTGAATTTACAACAAGACTAAAGCTAACGGGGCAAAATATTAAAGGAAGTATTACCTTACCCTGCGGATTAATTGAACTTAGAAATTTCTTTGTAGAAAATGTGTGTATTCTAAGTGAAAAAGAAATGAATACTATCAGACGCCTGCTTTCAGAGTCAACATCTAATGAGAATATAACAATTGTGATTGGAGGCAATAACTAATATGGTCACTAAATCTCATATAAAAAGTCCCTTACGTTATCCGGGAGGGAAGTCAAAAGCAATTGATCAAATCCTACCCCATATTCCTTTAAATATTAATGACTATAGAGAACCATTTGTGGGGGGAGGATCGGTTTTTATTGCTGTAAATCAATTCCTTCATACAAGAATTAAACACTATTGGATTAATGATCTTAACTATGATTTATATTGTCTATGGTTATATGCTAGAGATGATATTAAAAATCTGAAAAGTGCTATTTCCGAAATTAAGCAAAAATATACTGATGGCAGAGAATTATTTAACTATTACACTCAACCAGAATTAAGTTTAAATGAATTTGATCGAGCAGTAAGATTTTTTGTCTTAAATCGCATTACTTTTTCGGGAACTGTCGATTCTGGAGGTTATTCACAACAAGCTTTTGAAAAAAGATTTACTGATTCATCAATCGATAGGCTTGAGCAACTTTCACCCTGTCTAATTAATGCTAAGATCACAAACTTTGATTATGAGAAATTGGTATTAAGAGCAGGAACAGGAGTATTTTTATTTCTTGATCCTCCCTATTTAAGTGCGACTAAATCTCGACTTTATGGAAAAAGAGGATCACTACATCTTGATTTTGATCATGAAAGATTTGCCGCAAATATGCGTAAATGTGAGCATAGATGGTTGATCACCTATGATGATGATCCTGAAATTAGAAAATTATTTACCTTTGCTAAAGTTATTGAGTGGAAACTTCAATATGGGATGAATAACTATAAGCAAGAATCTGCATCTATTGGGCAAGAACTACTCATAAAAAACTTTTAATAAGTGATGAATACAAATCTTTGTCCTAGTTTATTTAAACCTACTACTGCGGTGGATGGAGTTCTTACTCGCATTCGGATTCCCTTTGGCATACTTTCCTATGAGCAAGTTGAAGCGATCGCTCTAACCTCAGACTCTATTCATATTACCAATCGTGCCAATATCCAAATCCGCACCACAGAACCTTTATCCGATTTAGTACTTAAGGATTTTCAGAAACTAGGTTTAGCCGCTCCTAATCCAGACTTAGATCATCTACGGAATATTATGATTAGTCCCACCGCGGGAATTGATACACAGGCTTTATTGGATACTCGTCCGTTAGCGATCGCATGGCAGGAATATATAGATACTCATCCAGAATTAGCTATTCTGTCACCTAAGTTTAGTTTGGGCATAGATGGAGGTGAAGCAGTTTCGATTACTAATCAGCGTAATGATATTTGTTTACAGGCAATTACATATAATCAACAAATCTATTTCTCCTTACACTTAGTGAATTTTTTTACAGGAATTCTGATTAGCCCTGAACATACTTTGGATGTGCTTAAAGTTCTAACAGAAATCTATCGCAATTTTACTCTACAAAAATCATTTCAGAAGTTCGATCAAAAATTACCTCGTTTAAGAGACTTAATTGATGAATGGGGAATAACAGCCTATGTCAATACTTTACAAGAACTTTTGGGCTATGAGTTAGAGAAGTTAGATGAATTACGAGAGAACTTAGAAAATTATTATCAACACTTAGGTATTCATAATCAGAAGCAATCCGAATACTCATATATGGGTATAGTTTTGCCTTTAGGAAGATTAAGCTCCAAACAATTTCGTAGCTTAGGCAAGATATCTAAATCTCTAAGATTAACTCCCTTTCAAAATCTTATTATCCCAAATATTCCAAATGAAAAACTTGATGAAGTCAAAACTCAAATATTAGAACTAGGTTTATCTATTTCTAAAAATCATCCCTATGCTGGAATGGTAGCTTGTTCCGGCATTACTGGCTGTAAATCTTCATTAACAGATACTCAAACTGATGGTAGAGCGATCGCTAGTTATTTAGAAAAATCTATCACTTTAGATCGTCCACTAAGTATTCATCTTACGGGTTGCGAAAAATCCTGCGCTTACCATCAAACCAGCGACATTACTTTATTAGGAATTGATATTGATACCTATGAAGTCTTTGTAGGTGATCGAAATAGAGAATTGGGCAGATATCAAAAATCCGAATTACCTAATTTAATCTCTGAACTTATTGACAACTATCAATTGGATCCCAAGAATGGTGATCGCAGTTTTAAGACATTTGTGAATAGTTCTATGATTGCACAAAACTCGGATTTATTTGATCCTAGAATTAGGAGGCATAAATAATGGTGATGAAATTAGAGAAAGTGGTTCCCTTTGGGCGATCGCTAGATGAATACCTAAGGATGTTTAATCTTAGTAACACTGACTTGCAAAAGAATATATTGGGAGTAGGAGATGGGCCTGCTAGTTTTAATGCTGAAGGTACCAAGCTTGGCTATAGTTTGACTTCTATCGATCCTATTTATCAGTTTAGTGCTACTGAAATTCTTGATCGCTTTTATCAGGTAGTCGATCAAATCATAATTCAAGTTGAGAATACTCCAAATTCTTGGGTTTGGACTTATCATCAATCCCCTCAGATGCTGAAAAAAAGTAGGGTGGATACTGTTCATAAATTTATTGCTGACTATGAATTGGGTAAAAAGGAAGGTAGATATTTAGCAGAAGAGTTACCAAATTTGAAATTTGCTAGTCATACTTATGATTTGGCTCTATGTTCCCATCTCCTATTTTTATACTCCGATCACTTGGATTATCAGTTTCATCTTAATGGAATTCTAGAGATGCTACGAGTCAGTCAAGAGGTACGAATTTTCCCTTTACTTAACCTAAACTTGGAGCGATCGCCCCACTTAGAGGCAATTATCCAATATCTAAATGCTCAAGGATATATCACCAAAATTGAGAATGTAGCCTATGAATTGCAAAAAGGCGGTAATCAAATGTTAGTTATCCATCATCAGGTACTGTCATGATCGACTATATCCGAGATGGGAATGAAATCTATCGTCAATCCTTTGCCACTATTAGATCGGAAGCGAACTTATCTATTCTCCCAACCGATTTAGAAGTGGTCGCAGTGCGCTTAATTCATGCCTGTGGAATGGTAGATATTGTCAAAGATTTAGCATATTCTGAAAATCTAGTTCAAGTTGCTCGAACTGCTCTTAAAAATGGAGCCAAAATTTTATGTGATTCGCAAATGGTAGCTAACGGTATTACCCGCAGTCGGTTACCCGCTAATAATTCCGTAATTTGTACTTTGAATGATCCTGAAGTTGTGGCGATCGCCTCAAAAATTCAAAATACTAGGTCAGCAGCAGCAATAGAATTATGGCGTGATCATATCGAAGGAGCAATTGTAGCGATCGGTAATGCGCCCACAGCCTTATTTTATCTACTGGAATTACTTGATCAAGGCTTTCCCAGACCAGCGGCAATTCTGGGATTTCCCGTGGGCTTTGTCGGAGCGATCGAATCTAAAGCTGCCTTGGCTGAAAATACTATAGGTATTCCGTTTTTGACCATTCATGGACGTAGAGGTGGCAGTGCAATGGCAGTAGCAGCAGTAAATTCTTTAGGGCAGGGGCAGGAACTATGAGCGAGATTAAAGGAACCTTATATGGCGTGGGGATTGGACCTGGCGATCCAGAATTGTTGACCCTAAAGGCACATCGCATCATCACTTCCGTTCCTGTAATTGCTTACCCCACTATGGAAAATGGCAAAGTCCTAGCACGGGCGATCGTGGCTGATTTTATCCGTTCTGACCAGATTGAACTACCTATGCCCTTACCTTTTAGTGTAGAAAGGTCTTCCCAGCCCTATTACGATTTGGCGGCAGAAAATATTGCCCAACACCTAACCGCAGGTAGAGATGTTGCTGTTTTATGTGAAGGTGATCCTATGCTTTACGGCTCATTTATGTATATTTTTAACCGCCTGTCCCATAGTTTTGCAACGGAAGTTATCCCCGGAATTTCTTCGACCTTTGCTAGTGCAGCGATGTTGGGTGCGCCTCTGACCTATCGTAATGATGTCCTTAGTATTATGCCTGCCACTTTGGATGCGGAAATTTTAAGCGATCGCCTAGCTGGATCGGATTCGGCAATTATTATCAAATTAGGTCGTCATTTTGCCAAGGTTAAGCAAGTTCTCATTGATCTAAATCTAATAGATCGGGCTTTATACATTGAAAGAGTTACCATGTCTAATCAAGTAATTAAGGCGATCTCCACCGTTGATCCGACAGCAGTTCCCTACTGGGCAATTATTTTAATTCCCAGCCAAACCAAGCCTAGTTAACGTTAGTTCGGGATAAGGAAAGACTCGTTGCAGTTGAGTATAAGTTAGGACTTACGCAAGAATCATAGAAATAGAAGGATTTATGAGTTGAGATTTTAAGTAATCAGATAAAAGTCCAAACTTGATTTGGTAGATAGTCTTACCTGCTTGAAAAGCCAAACGCTTGAGGTGATTCCACACTAGCATGGCACAAGCAATATGATTACGCTGAATTCTAGACTTACGGCATTGGCAAGCCTCAACACCAGTCAGTTGTTTGAGTTCACGATGAAATTCCTCAATCTTCCACCTTATGGAGCAAATAGCTAGTACTTCAGGGGTGTAGTCTTGAGTTAAGTCGTTGGTCACGACAAATTCTGTCCTGCTTGGAGAAACAGTGACCCAGAATAGGTTCCCCTTCTTATCTTTGGGGAATTTATTGATTTTGACCAATTTTCCCTGCAACAGTTCCTGTTCAGACCAAGTTAACTGGTCAATGCGTTTATATTTTTCCACTCCACCACTATCATCAACTAGGCGATTGGACTTGAGTGGACAGTAATAAATCTTGCCGAAGTTATCAATTTCTGCCATCAGTCGTTGTGTGGCATACCAACTATCCATCAGCACCGTCTGAAATGGTAATTGTTTGATATTGATCAACCCTTTAAGCATATCGGACACATGATCTAATTTACTCTTGCCATCACCATTTGGGTCATAAACCCGATAGTCTACTACCCAAAATTCTTGCCGTTTGACATTTACATACACACAGTTGACCACCCCTATACCTTGCACAATTCCATGTTCGTTGCCACTGTATTGTCTTTTGGCATGGCGTTTATCTAATACTGTGTCGTCAAACAGCACGTACATATACTCGGCTTCATCTGACACAATTGTTGATTTCACATTCTGCCATAGCAATCTCGGTGTTAATCTCTGGGATGCCAAATATCGGTTGATCTTGTCATGGCTATGTCCTTCTATAGAGCCTGTTTCATATCTATTATGAGCAAGATGTATGATGCTTAGAAAATGCTAAATCCATACTCAAGTAGCCTAACAGATAAAGAATGGGAAATTATAGAACCATTGCTCCCAAAGAAAAAGCAAACTAGACCGCCAACTTGGACAAAAAGACAAATTTTAGACGGCATACTCTACCAACTCAAAAACGGTTGTAATTGGCGAGATATGCCCCGAGACTTACCAGTCTATCGATACTACAAGGAGTGGAAAGATACAGGTACATTTACTGCGATTATGGAAGCTTTGCATGCAACAGCCCGTGAACAGTCAAAAAAAATCAAAATGGACAACTTTAATCATCATTGACTCACAAGCAGTGAAAAATACTTGTAATGCAAGTATAGAATCCAAGGGCTTCTGCTCCTACAAAGCAACTAACGGGATCAAAAGACATTTAGCCGTTGACATACTGGGATTTCCTTTCTTTACCTATTTAACAAGAGCAAATGTATCAGATGACCAAGGACTGATTGAGATGTTAACGATTAACATTGATTACTTCAAATCGAAGCCAGATGACATTACGCTAACTACGATATTGCTGGATAGTGATTATCATATCGAAAAATTGACGACTGATTTACAGAAGGTTTATCCTGAGATTATGACTAAGATTAGGTTTGAAATTTCTCCTAAGGTATCAAAGCAAAAGCAGGCAGAAAAAGGTCTGTCTGGGTTTGTAGTTGTGCCGACAAGGTGGGTAATTGGGTTGAAAGATGCAAAATCTTAGTTAAGAACTTTGAGAGAACTCTCGTTAATGCTACAGCTAAACTCAATCTTTGCTTTATTCGCTTGATGCTAAAAAGAATTGCTACTCATGAGATATGAAACAGGCTCTATATGTTCTGCTAAATTCGTGATTGTGTAGTTTATTTGACTACTTAGCAAGTACTGACAATAATCTAGGGTAGTAAACTTTTTTGACATTGCTCTCCCTCAAATCATTCTTCTGCGTAAGTCCTATGTAAATCAGTCGTCAATTTTTCGATATGATAACCACTATCCAGCAATATCGTAGTTAGCGTAATGTCATCTGGCTTCGATTTGAAGTAATCAATGTTAATCGTTAACATTTCAATCAGTCCTTGGTCATCTGATACATTTGCTCTTGTTAAATAGGTAAAGAAAGGAAATCCCAGAGTGTCAACGGCTAAATGTCTTTTGATCCCGTTAGTTGCTTTGTAGGAGCAGAAGCCCTTGGATTCTATACTTGCATTACAAGTATTTTTCACTGCTTGTGAGTCAATGATGATTAAAGTTGTCCATTTTGATTTTTTTTGACTGTTCACGGGCTGTTGCATGTAAAGCTTCCATAATCGCAGTAAATGTACCTGTATCTTTCCACTCCTTGTAGTATCGATACACTGTAGAGAATGGTGGTAAGTCTCGGGGCATATCTCGCCAATTACAACCGTTTTTAAGTTGGTAGAGTATGCCGTCTAAAATTTGTCTTTTTGTCCAAGTTGGTGGTCTAGTTTGCTTTTTCTTTGGGAGCAATGGTTCTATAATTTCCCATTCTTTATCTGTTAGGCTACTTGAGTATGGATTTAGCATTTTCTAAGCATCATACATCTTGCTCATAATAGATATGAAACAGGCTCTATATAGACTTGCCAAACTTGCTGTTGCTTCTCTTCCATCCTCTATCCTTACTCGTTCACTTAATTTCTGATTGATCTCTACCATTAGCCCGATGAATGTCCATCTTCGGAAGTAGAAATATACGGTTAATCATGCGGTAAGTTTTTCCATGTACAGCCATTTTTGAGTATGTAGAAAATACCATTCACGACTTCTCGCTTATCTACAATTACTGGTCTATCTAGCTTTGATGGGGTTAGTAGCATTCCTCCAATTATTTTCCATTCCTGATCTGTTAAATCACTGTCATAGCCTTGGCGCATTTTTTATTACTAATATTTTTTCTTTACTAAGTATATATGCTTTATTAAATGGGTTCTTAATAAATAACACAAGAAAAATATGAACAGTAATATCCAAGGAAAATTTGAGTTGGATGGAAAAGTAGTTGGAAGAATATCTAGAGGGTCGGAATTTCCTCAATCTCCTAGCCACCCGGAGGCAATTGGCACCCTAGTCACAAGTATCTCCTTTGAAGGAATAGTGATTAAAAATAATGAAAAAGTGATCTTTAGAATTACTGAGGTCAATGATCACGGAAATAAGCAAATTGATCAGATGCGAGAACGAGGAATGCAAGTAATATCGATTGGTCAAATTTTTTCAGTTGATGAATTAACTGGATGGGATATTCAACCCGCTTAAATACTCTGAATCAGCTTTCTATAGTAATGCTTAAGTGGTTCTTAGGAGATTAATACTTTCGTTCTTGGGGGGTGAACCGATCGCTATCTACGGCAATCAAACTCATATCTACGGGACGATCGCTAGTATAAACTTGATTATTTCGCATATAGCCAAGAGAATGTTTTAAGAAGTTTTGATCATCTCGTTGCGTATAGTCACTGCGGGAATGCGCTCCACGACTTTCTTTTCTTGCTAATGCACTTGCCATAATAATTTCGCCTACGGTGATTAGACTTTTTAGTTCTAAGGCTGCTGTTAATTCCATATTAAAAACAGGGCTGCGATCGCCTAGGTTTAAATCTTGATTATAAATTCTTTTCAAAGTTTGCAGTTTCCCTAAGCCTGTACTTAGACTTTCGTGATCTCGATAAATACCACAATATTCGGTCATCAGGTCTTGGAGTTGGGTTCTAAGATTAAAAATAGAAGTACTACCATTTTGATTAAGAACTGATTGCAGTCTAAACTCAGCCTGACTTTGGTAAAACTGAGAATTTAATTTAGGTAAAGAGCGATTTTGGACATATTCGCCAATTTTTTCACCAGATCGCTTCCCAAAGACTACACATTCCAAAAGTGAATTTGCTCCCAATCGGTTTGCCCCATGCACAGATACACAGGCACATTCTCCCGCCGCAAAGAAGCCACTAATGGGAACACTATCTCCATCAATCACTTGACAATTAGTATTAGTCGGAATGCCACCCATAGAATAATGCACCGTAGGACGCACAGGTAAAGGAGCTTCTATGCAATCAATTCCCAACATTCTTATCCCTTCCTCACGGGCAAAAGGAATCCGACTCATAATCTTCCGTTTGCCTAAATGCCTAACATCCAAATGCACAAAAGCTCCACCATTAATACCCCTGCCTTCCCTAATCTCTTGGGCAATATTCCGAGAAGTAATGTCACGGGGGGAAAGTTCCATTTTATTTTTGCTGATAGCATAATTTCCCATAAAGCGATCGCCCAGATCATTAATTAAATATGCGCCTTCCCCTCTGACTGCCTCTGAAATTAGAACACCGACTGGATATAAACCCGTAGGATGAAACTGCACAAACTCCATATCTTGTAACGGTAAGCCTGCGATCGCGGTCAAGCATAAACCATCACCCGTAGAAGCGAAGTCGTTGGATGTGGTATTAAAAACTCGACCATAGCCACCTGTAGCAAATAAAACTGCCTTTGCTCTGAATACTTCCACTTCTCCTGTTTCTAGGCAGTAGGCAACTAATCCTTTTACTTCTCCCTCTTCATAGATTAACTGCATTACATACCATTCTTCGTAAACCTTGGTACCATAACGGATTAATCCAGTCACCAATTCGTGCAGAATCGCATGTCCAGTTTTATCCGCAGCATAGCAAACTCGGCGATTACTATGACCACCAAAGGCACGTTGGGCAATGCGTCCATCCTCAAATCTTGAAAACAGAACGCCTTGATGTTCTAAGTCAATAATTACTGCAGGGGCAGACTTGGTTAAAATTTCTACGGCATTTTGATCGGCAAGATAATCCGAACCCTTAACCGTGTCAAAGGCATGACTGAGCCAGTTATCTTCACTATCTAAATTTCCCAATGTGGCTGCCATTCCTCCTTGGGCGGCGACTGAATGGGAACGAATGGGATGTACCTTAGAAATTAAGCCGACACTTAGTTGAGGATAATTTTGGGCGATCGCTACCGCAGCCCTTGAACCCGCTAAACCACCACCTACAATTAAAACATCATGGTCGATCATATTAAACTACTTCTTCAACAATCAGAAACTCTGGATTTTCCACATAGCCCATAAATTGCCCCATTACTGATTGAACGACATCTCCACCCATATCTTCTTGGATAAAACCTTCCAGATCAGAAATTTCAAAGACTTCAATATAATCTACACTTGGAGCTTTTTCACCTATCAATGGACGAATCACTCGATGATTGACAAAAGAACTTACGCGTTTTAGTCCTCGCATACTCGGATAATCAAATTCTCTTTGCCAAGTTTCAAATTGTTCACGGTTCACTTCAGCTTTAAGTTTGTAGGTGAGGATAATTTTAGACATTTTGATTGTAAATTGAGGATTATTGATAAATATGAGTTTAGTGCTAATTAAAAGTTTTAGAAATCAGCATTGAGAGGCGATCGCGGAAACGGAATCACATCCCGAATATTAGCCATACCTGTGATAAATTGCACTAACCTTTCAAAGCCTAAGCCAAAGCCAGAATGGGGCACAGTCCCATAGCGCCGTAAATCTAAATACCACCAATAGTCTTCAGGATTCTGCCCAATCGCTCTAATCTTTGCCTCCAAGACCTCTAGCCGTTCTTCTCTTTGGGAACCGCCAATAATTTCTCCAATCCCAGGAGCTAAAATATCCATTGCCCTTACGGTTTGGCGATCAGGGTTAGAGGTATCATCAAGACGCATATAAAAAGCCTTAATACCTGCGGGGTAATCCATGACAATAACAGGCTTTTGGAAGTGGGTTTCCGCCAAATATCGTTCATGCTCTGATTGCAAATCTAGCCCCCACTGAACAGGAAACTCAAAGGCTTGATTACTATTTATCAGAATATTTACAGCTTCAGTATAGGTAATACGTTCAAACTTTTCTTTAATAATCTTCTCAGCATTGGGCATAACCCGATCGCTAATCCGTTGCTGAAAAAATGCCATATCTTCAGAGCAATGTTCTAAGACATAGTTAAAAATATACTTAAGAAACTCCTCAGCCAAATCAGCATTCCCTTCCAAATCACAAAACGCCATCTCGGGTTCAATCATCCAAAATTCCGCTAGGTGCCGAGAAGTATTAGAGTTTTCTGCCCTAAAGGTGGGGGCAAAGGTATAAACATTAGTAAAAGCCGTTGCCATGACCTCAGCTTCTAGTTGTCCGCTCACCGTTAAAAATGTGGGCTTACCAAAAAAATCTTGGCTATAGTCGATCGCCTTGCCAGAAGTAGCCAGTTTAGGCAAATCCAGCCCTGTTACCGCAAACATTTCTCCTGCCCCTTCACAATCACTATTGGTAATAATTGGGGTATGTACCCAAATAAAACCTCGTTCTTGAAAGAATTTGTGAATGGCATAGGAACAGGCATTTCTGACTCTAAAAACTGCCCCAAAGGTATTCGTCCGCGATCGCAAATGGGCAATTTCCCGTAAAAACTCAAAGGAATGTCGCTTTTTTTGTAAAGGATAGGTTTCTGGATCGGCAGTGCCAAATACTTCGATCGCTTGCGCCTGCATTTCAATTCTTTGTCCTTTACCTAGGGATGCCACCAATACCCCATTTACCCGCAGTGATGCTCCCGTAGTAATTTGCTTAAGTAAAGATTCCTCATAGCGATCGTTTTGGACAACCACTTGCAGACTGGATAAACAAGAGCCATCATTTAATTCCAAAAAAGTTATACCCTTGCTCTCCCGTTTGGTTCTAACCCAGCCCTGAGCGATTACTTGCTGATTAGGTTCGCCATCACGGATTAGGTCATTAATTCTGGGCATACTAAAGTGCTAAGAGATTTGCTAGGGTTTTAGCTATTATCTTATAAAGACAGGCTGCTATGATGGAATTAAGTGCAAATGTCCGATAAAGTCTATAAAAAAATTCGTGAAGCACTGGAAAGTGACCTAGGGGCGATTGTCGAGATTTATAATTCTGCCATTCCCGATCGCACAGCCACAGCAGACCTAGAACCAGTATCCGTATTTAGTCAACGTAGCTGGTTTTTTAGCCATAATTCTGCAACTCATCCCATTTGGGTCATAGAAAATCCCATAGAAGCAGTAGAACCAAAAGATCAAATTTTAGGCTGGGTAAGCTTACAGCCCTTCTATGGTAGAGTTGCCTATCACAAAACCGCCGAGGTGAGTATTTACATTCATCCCAATTATCAAAACCAAGGCTTAGGTAAACTTTTACTGAGCCATACTATTCAAGCTAGTCCTAATCTCGGAATATCAACCCTACTGGGATTTATTTTTGGACATAACCTGCCCAGCCTTAAACTTTTTGCTAATCTCGGCTTCAACCAATGGGGATTTTTACCCAAAGTGGCGGAACTAGATCAAGTAGAGCGAGATTTAGCAATTTTGGGACTGCGTTTGTAAACTGAACATCAACTAAAATTAGAGTCTGCCTAGGTAAAGGATCATTAAGTTCTATTGAAGAGGGGGTAGGTGATAGTGATATGTTTGCTCATAGATAAGAAACAAAGTTTCTATAAACTGGGAGATAAATTTAATGTCAGAAGAAATTCAAGAAGTTCAAGAGACCCCTGCGACCTTTACCCCTGGTAAACCTTCAGGTAAAACCCCGATCTGGGGCGGTAGCACTGGCGGCTTACTCTCTGCTGCTTATTTAGAAGAAAAATACCTGATTACTTGGAATAGCCCCAAAGAACAAGTATTTGAGTTACCTACTGGTGGCGCAGCCATTATGAATCAGGGTGACAATGCTTTATACCTTGCTAAAAAGGAACAGGCACTAGCTCTAGGCACTCAGCTTAGAAAGTTCAAAATCAATAACTATAAAGTTTGGCGTGAATTTCCCAATGGGGATCAAGTATATCTACATCCTAAAGATGGTGTTTTCCCTGAGAAAGTTAATGCTGGGCGTGTAGCTGTAAATAGTGTCAGCCGTAAAATTGGTGATAATCCTAATCCTATCTCCGTTAAATTCACGGGTAAAGCTACCTACGAAGTCTAAAATTAAGTTTGGCATAATCGAATATTGCTTAGGGGTAAGGAAAAATCTTTACCCTTGATTTTTTGTTTGTTAGGTATGAATTTAAAGCCCATGAAGTTGTATTTGAATAGATGTAGTGTAACTTTGCTACTTAGAGGTTATGGAAAGCTATATTAAACTATTAATGCTGTGACTCTGGAGCAAACGATCTAAACTATGGCTCGAAAACCCAAAGCCTCAACTCGTAATGCTGTGGCTCCACCCGATAATTCAAGCAATGAGCTTGATCTTTCTGAACTGCGTGTGCGTTTAAATTTTTTAGAAAAGGAAAATGCCAAACTACTACAGCAGATTGAGAAAAAACGAACAGAGTTAAATAAGCTCACTGATGGCATAAATGAGCTTGGGATCAAGATTAGACAACACACTATCCCCATCATGCAGCAGCTTCTAGAACTAAATGGGCAGATTCATGCCGTATTTACAGAAATTTTTACTGGGAGAAAGTTAGGGAAACAGTCCCGCCAAAATATTGAATCTGTTTACTATAGTCTGCAAGCTAGTGGCTTAATTAGCCCTAAACGTGAACCTAATCACAAAAATATGTTTGAGTTTAACTTTGACTTTCCTGAAGGTGAGCCAGATGAGGAATATAAGCAGCAGAGATCGCAACGGGAAATTAAGCAAGATGCAGAAAAGCTAGACCGAGAAGAGCTAAAAAAAATTCGTCAAACTTACCTGCGCTTGGCAGAGATTTTTCACCCCGATAAATTAACCGATGCTGAGGATAAGGAATACTACACCGAGGTAATGAAGGAAGTTAATCAGGCATACCAAACTGGAGACTTAGCCAAACTTTTAGCGATCGAAAAGCAGCAGGAACTAGGACAGATTATTAATCGCAACAGTACCGATGAACTATCCCGCCAATGTGCCAAGGTGGAAGCTGAAAATGCGTTTTTGAAAAGTCAATTTGAGAATTTGAAGCGGGAACTTCGCACCACTAAAAATACCAATGAAGGGGGCATGGCATCAGAGTATAAAAAGATCACCAAATTAGGTATTGATCCTATTGCCGAGGCTGTGGAAGGAATGGAAGCTCAAGTTAAGATGACGGAAGAAATATATAAGTTTGTTACTGATTTTCGCGATCGCCGTATCACCATTAAAGAATTTTTAAAAGGCCCAGCGACATTGACTCTCCACCATCAAATCTCTGATGAGGAATTATTGGAAATGTTATTTAGCTAAACTAAAATCCCTATGGAATTTGCCCTGCCAACTTTTTTAATTGCTTTACGAGAGGGAGTAGAAGCGGCTTTAGTCGTGGGGATTGTCATGGCATACCTCCAGAAATTAGAGCGTACCTACCTATACATTTGGGTATTTGCTGGGGTTGTGGGCGGAATATTAATTAGTGGTGGTGTGGGCTTGGCTTTTAACTGGCTCCTACAATCCTTTGATACTCCAGAAGTTGCTCCCATATTTAAGCCTTTACTAGAAGGTAGTTTTACCCTAGTGGCGATCGCCATGCTGAGTTGGATGCTAGTGTGGATGACTCAACAGAGTAAATTAATTAAAGGAGAGGTAGAATCTGCTCTCAATCAATCTCTAGGGCAGAGGGGTGAACAATGGGGAATTTTTAGCCTAATTCTATTTGCTGTGTTGCGAGAAGGATTTGAGGTGGTGATTTTCATTACTGCCAAGTTTCAAGAAGGGGCGTTACCAATTTTAGGGGCGATCACAGGTTTAATCAGCAGTGTTTTGATCGGTGTGTGCCTATTTCAGTTTGGGATCAAAATTAATATTGGCAACTTCTTTCGGGTGATGGGGGTACTTCTAATCCTGATTGTATCGGGGCTAGTAATTTCCACCCTAGGACATTTTGATACCGTTTTTCGCTTGCTATCCCAATCAGAGTCCCTATCCCTATGCTGGGCAAGTCCAAACTCTTGTATCCTTGGTGGACTAGTTTGGAACTTGAGTACTGTTCTACCTCAAAGACAGTTTCCAGGGATAGTATTACGGGCGTTATTTGGTTACACTGATCGACTTTATTTGGTTCAGGCGATCGCCTACCTAGGATTTCTAGTTGGTATAGGCACAATTTACTGGCAAATCCTTACAAATACCAGATTATTTTCTATCAAAAATTCATCTAAAAATACATAAAAAAAGGGAGAAATTAATCTCCCAATGTGACTATTTAATCCTTAAATTATTTTGTTCCCCGCTCTTAACTAATACCTAAAACACTAAGATCTCTAATATTCAAATTAGTCATCTAATTACCTAGACTAACTTTAAATATTTTATTCTTTTCATCTTCAGCCTTAGGCAAAGTTAAGCGTAAAATCCCATCTTTATATTCAGCTTGGGTTGCGGTATTTTGCACTCGACTAGGTAAAGGAATGACCCGTTGGAACTTACCATAGCGGAATTCAGAACGAGTTATGCCATTTTCACTAGCAGTACGCTCAAACTTGCGTTCACCATTAATAGAGACAGATTCAGCCGTTACTTGTACATCTAAATCCTTAGCTTCTAAACCGGGAACTTCTAGTTTTAAGTGAATAACGTCAGTATCTTCTTCCAACTCCACTGATGGCACAAAGTTGTTGGAAGCAGCATTTTCAGTGATAGGGGTCAAACCTTCAAATAGACGATTCATTTCCCTTTGCAAAGCATCAATTTCACGCAAGGGCTGCCAACGAATAATAGTCATAGTCTTATCTCCTAAAATCAATATTACTTAACTAAAAACCGAGCGTTTCTAGGTAATTTAGTGATTTCAACTAATACTAACTATTAGCTTTTCACTAGAGTTATCTTAACAATAGCTTCAAGAGATCAAAGTTCGGTTTCTACGATCGCAAAACCCTACTCTTAATTACAGTTGCTACTTTGGGGATTAAAAATTGTGCCGAAGGACTTAAAGCATCTGTTGCCAGAAAAGTTAGCAGGAACAGTAGCACCTAGGATCTGATTTTTAGTAGTACCTACACCGTTTATAAACACGCTAATCGGCAGATTTGCAATTTCCACAGGAATATCAATGTGCTTAGAAAATCCTAGAGATATCTGACCAGAACTCTTGGTAACTGGGATCGGAATTATAGTTCCATTGCCAAAATCCTTATAAATCTGATAGATCACCACCATTTCTGCCACATAGCCCGCTTGGTTGTTAAAGGTAATACTTCTTGGTCCAGGGGTGCCTCCAGTGACAAAGTCCTTAATGCTGCTTGCGACAGTCTGGGCAGATTCCTTGGCAAAATTACGGGTTTGGCTAAGTGGTACTTTATTTGAAATCCCCACATTCCAAGCTGTGCCAGAAAAGTCCAAATAATTTGTGGAACCAGGTACCCCAATATAGGCGATTTCCTTGACTTCAGGCAGAGCTAAGCCCACTGCTGAAATTGCTCCTGCAGTTGCTACTGATACTCCAGCCACTGCTGCTGGACAACCCACACCTGCTGTGCCAACACAGGCAATGGCTCCAAGGACACCAGTTCCTATGCCTACACTTGTGCCAACGGCAATCGTAATTCCTTCATTCAGAAATCCTTGTCCAATGATCCTCACAACTGCTGCCCGATTTGCGGCATCTGTACAGGAAGTTTGCCCTAAGGCAATTTTTTCAGTCCTAAATGGAGTGCCGGGTGTGGAGTATTTACTATAATCATCAGCATCACCGCCATTAAAAACAATTAAGCCGGGGTTGTACCACTGTACAGTCAAAGCATAGCCGCCTCGATTGTAGATACATTGTTTACCTGGAACGATCGCAGTTATGGCTTCTCCACCAGTTTGGGCACAGTCACTGATGGCTTTACTCCAATTGTTATGGGACAGAATGCCAGCTTCAAAGCAGGAAATGCGCTTTGCTCTTTGCACAACACCTTTACATAAATTACGGGCATTATCTTCACCCCAAGTTCTTGTTCCTTTTTGATTCCATGCCACTTTGCCTTGAACATCGTTGTAACAGGCTATCTCTTCGGGGGTTTCTGCTTGGGCAGCAAGGGGTAATACCTGAGATAAAAGGATTGATCCATATAAAAATAGTCTGTGCAGATGGGATGGATTTAGCATAGGATTCTGGTTAAATATTTTTTCAATGAGTTTACAAAAACTTTGCAAAAACATAGGTTCGCTAAAACTGTAACACTACCCGTAAGATGAATATCTAAGTTTTGTTTTAGAAGATTTGTAGAGTAGTACTAACTACATCTGGGCAAGTATCTGTAAACTAATAGTTATACTTTGACCGGTTTTATTTAATTTTACGAGTATTAAATTTTATGAGTGTAGTTAGTCAAGTTTTACTCAAAGCCGACGATGAACTCCGCTATCCTACTATAGACGAGCTTCAAGATATTAAAACTTTTTTGCAGACGGGTGGGCAACGGATTCGGATTGCTTCAACTTTGGCAGAAAATGAAAGCAAAATTGTTAAAAAAGCTAGTGCTGAGTTGTGGAAGATTCATCCCGACTATATTGCCCCTGGCGGTAATGCCTATGGACAAAGACAGCGTGCTCAATGTCTGCGTGACTATGGTTGGTATGTGCGTCTGATTAGCTATGGGATTTTGGCGGGAGATAAAGACCCCATCGAATCGATCGGTATTATTGGCGTGCGGGAAATGTATAACTCCTTGGGTGTGCCTGTAAATGGGATGGCTGACTCGGTGCGGTGCCTGAAAACAGCTTCCCTTGAGCTATTGTCCGAAGAAGATGCTGACCTCGCCGAACCGTACTTTGATTATGTGATTCAAGCGATGTCTTAACTTTTGGCAATTCAAATTGGTAATTAAAATCCAAATCAAATATTTTAACTAGGGAGTGGCTATGGCTCCCTTTTTTGGTAATTTATTGGATTCTAGTGAACTTTTTCCCTAACTCACATAGTCTATAATCAGTCCAGAATTTACGATCACGCAAATAACCTATGTGGAATCTAGTGGGAGCGATCGCTCTTTTATCTAAAGTGCAAGTATCTCAGCTCGAGCAGCAAGCGGTCAGAATTCCGATTTCCCTACTTTCGTCGCTTACTAGTCCCATAGTTTTAGCCTCGGCATCATCAACCTCAGACCCCGATGCTGATCTGGCGGTTAAGTCTTTACTCCTCAACTTAAAAAAAGAAGGTTATAACGCCGATAGTCAGGGGATATGGATGCAAACCAGCAATGGCACCATTCTTGCTGACCATAACGGGACAAAACCAATTTCTGCGGCTTCTTTAACTAAAATTGCCACTACGCTGACGGCTCTGGATACTTGGGGTAGTAACTATCAGTTTATAACTAAGGTCTCGACAACGGGCAGAATCGTGGGTAATACTCTGCAAGGAGATTTAATTATTCAGGGTAGTACTGATCCTTTATTTGTGTGGGAAGATGCGATCGCCATAGGTAATGCTATTAATCGTCTAGGTATCTATCGAGTCCAAGGTAACTTGATCGTAACTAAAGGGTTCTATATGAACTTTGAAACCGATCCCAAATTAAGTACGACTTTTTTACGACAAGCCATTAATTCTCAGCAATGGACGGCAGCAATTCAAAGAACATACCAGTCCATGACTCCCCAAATATCCCCCCCACAGGTGCTGATTCTAGGTAAGTCTCTCTACACTAGTGCTTATCCTACGGCAACAACTCCCTTACTTGAACATTCCTCTTTACCGCTGTGGCAGATACTCAAGCGCATGAATATCTTTAGTAATAATGATATGGCGGAAATATTGGCAAGTTCCCTTGGTGGTGGCAAGGTGATCGCTCAAAAGGTTACTAATATTACGGGATTATCGGGAGAGGTTAGATTAATTAATGGCTCTGGATTAGGGCAGCAAAATCAAATTTCCCCTAGAGCTACAGTAGCAATGCTAATCGCCATTCAAAATTTGGCTCAGGCTCAGGGTTTATCTTTAGCAGACCTATTCGCTTCAACTGAATGTCGGTGCGGCACCATTAGAAATCGTAATTTACCCCTTGGGGCGATCGTGAAAACGGGAACCCTCTCTGATGTTAGTGCCTTAGGAGGAGTATTTCAAACCCGCGATCGCGGTACTATTTGGTTTGCTATTCTCAACCGTGGAGCGGGCGATATAGATATTTTTCACCGTGGACAAGATCAGGTTTTATTGACACTTACCCAAAAATGGGGGCAGGGAATTGCCTCTAATTTTCCGAATTTTCCTAGTTTTAAGCCCATTCCTTGGCAAGAGCGTAATCGTAGCGAAGTCATCCTGCCGTTGCTTGAGCTTAATCCTCAATAACCCCCTCCGTAATGCCGTCTTACCGCAGTTTTTGACCCCGGGATAACCAAGGTGGAAGCTGGGCATTTAGCTAGCTTAAAGTTTCCAGATACAAGTCTGGTTTACTGCCACTAACCTGAGGGTGCTTCCTTAAAAACGCTTATAGATCAAAGAACGTTTTTGGCAGTCACGCACATCACAGAGGATTGAACTTATTATAACTTCGATATTTTAATCTTTAGCTAATATCTTTCTACAGGAATTACACATTGACAGAATAGCAAAGATATGGTGATTGTAAATTAAGCGTTTATCTGGTGGTCTTGGAGTGAGAGAACAGACAAAGCCCTCAACAGCAAAGTGTAATTGCCACCTCTACACTTTATATTTGCCTACAGAACCAAAGTCTTAGCCAAGATCATGAGCGATTGATTTGAGTCATGACAGCGTAAACCATTTTTTATTGCTCGAGAATCATACACCTAAAGACTTGTTTATCGAGGGATTTTTTATATCTGTCATTCGTCAATTTATCTTAGAAAATCTCTCACAACCTGCGCCAACCTGAATCCATACATCGCCATTTTTGTCAATGTGTAAGTCCTAATATAGTCTGAACTTTCAATTAATGGTAGTCATATAATTGTGATGAGATGTCTCATAATACTCATAAACAAGAATTAAATTCCTTATTAACTCTTTGCTTTCAGTCTTGTAATAAAGTAAAGTCTATTAAGTGTTAAGGTATAGTCTTTCTATTTCTTCATCTGTGAAGGTTAAACCTAAATTTTTTCCCTTTGGCAAGATAAAGTCTACTACTCGCTAGAATATAGCACTTCTAGTAATGCGTATAGCTCTTTATTTCGACGTTTTGATTCAGCAATTGAATAACAAGCCCAGCCACAAAATGCCTAAACCATCACCATTATTATTTCTATTGCAGGTTCCCTTTCAAGTCATATAAAGGACTCAGATATTTTTTCGTGATACTCATAGTCTTTACTTAACCTCCGACATTTACCTAACCATGCGAAGGTTCACGCTTCAATTCTGGTATAAGCTCTTTCTGGTTATCTGAACTTTTACTCGCCTCCCAGATCCAATTAAACTTATCCTTACCCCAATCAGTCATCTCTGCCCCAGAATATCCTTTATCTACCAGTATCTTTTTTATCCTTGATAGTAGAAGTTTTGCACCTGCTCTTTCCCCGCAGCAGTATGTACAAATACGCCTATCAATAATTCCAAGGTGTCTATGATGATGTATCACTTTCTGCCCTTTATCTTTTTCCCGCCATCAAAACCTCAACTTCCTGAACTTTCAGTTGTCTTTACTGTTTGACTATCAAGACTTGATAAACTTGGTGTTGCTTCTCTCCCGTTCTCTACCCTTATTTGTTCTCTTAATTTTCAATTGATTTTTGTGATTAACCCAATGATTGTCCATCTTCGGAAGTAAAAATATACTTTTGAGTATGGTGGGGATAAGTTTTGCCATGTACAGCCTATTTACCATTGCATATTAACAGTTGCTGGTCTCCCTAGCTTGAATGCTTTTGGCAACATTGGCACAATTATTTCCCATTCTTGATCTGTTAAGTCACTATCGTAAGGTTGGCGCATTTTTTTATTGGTAATATTCTCCCTGTGTCAAGTATAAATACTTCCTTAAATAGATTCTAAAGATGGGAACATAGATGGCTAAAGGCAATTACCAAGGGGAAAGTTCATTTTTTCTCTTTGGGTTAAATACAGTTTGGCAACTTGACGAGCTAAATTACGAATACGGGCAATATATCTTACTCGTTCAGTTACGGAAACCACACCCCTAGCATCGAGTAAATTAAAAGTATGAGAACACTTAAGCACATAATCAAAGGCGGGTAAAACCAAATCATCAGAAATTAAGTTACCTGCTTCCTGTTCGTAGGAATTGAATAAAGCTAGGAGTAGGCTTGAGTCATTATTTTTTTTACCAAAGTTATAGTAGCTATGCTCTACTTCTCCTTGATGATGCACTTGTCCATACTTTACTTTGCCCAAGGCTGGATGCTCTTGCCATGTAATATCAAATACCGAATTAACACCTTGTAGATACATGACTAGCCTTTCTAGTCCGTAGGTAATTTCCACCGCAACTGGGCGGCAATCAAGCCCACCTACTTGCTGAAAATAAGTAAACTGAGTAACTTCCATACCATCGAGCCAGACTTCCCATCCTACGCCCCATGCACCTAAAGTTGGAGACTCCCAGTCATCTTCAACAAAACGAACGTCGTGATCAGCAGGGTTAACACCAATAAATTTAAGACTCTCTAAATACTGCTCTAAAATATCATTGGGTGAGGGCTTAATCAGTACCTGAAATTGATAATAATGCTGAAGACGGTTGGGATTCTCACCGTATCTACCATCCGTAGGACGACGGCAAGGCTCGACGTATGCTACACGCCAAGGCTCGGGACCGATCGCCCGCAAAAAAGTATGAGGACTCATAGTACCTGCTCCTTTTTCGGTATCGTAGGGCTGGGCAATTAAACAACCGCGATCGCCCCAAAAGGATTGTAAAGCTAGAATTACTGACTGAAAGTCCACAGAAGTTATAAATTGGAAAGTTATTTTGGAAAGTTATAGCTTTGAAAGCTCGAATTTTATAAGCTTTCTATTTATACCAAATTTAAATACCAATATTTAATGGCGATTTAATAGTCTAAATATTATTTAGTTCCTAGTCCTAAGAGCTAGTTCTGAGGAAAGTTGAATATCTGATGAAACAATAAGCTCAGCAATCCAGTGTATTTTCTAACTCCCAAGGGGTAATGCGATCGCCATAATCACTCCATTCGCGGTACTTTAGCTTTAAATAGGATTTGACAAAATCTGCGCCCAAACTTGTGGGCAAAATTGCGTTAGTTTCTAAACACCGCAGGGCATCCAGTAAATTGCTAGGTAATTGCTTTAATGTACCTACGGGTAGGGGATCGGTATAAGCATTGTGATCGTAACGTTTTCCCGGTGAGCGTTGATGCTTAATGCCATCAAGACCACTGGCAATTAATGCGGCGGGTAAAAGATAGGGGTTTGCTGCCCCATCAGGTAATCGGAACTCAAACCGTCCTGCTTCGGGAATACGGATCGTGTGGGTACGGTTGTTGCCCGTATAGCTAATGGTATTTGGCGACCATGTGGCTCCTGAAGTCGTAACTGGGGCATTAATACGCTTGTAAGAGTTAACGGTAGGATTTGTAATTGCACAGATTGCCTCGGCTGAGTGGAGAACTCCTGCAATAAACTGGTAAGCGATCTCTGATAATCCTAATTCTCCTTGGGGATCATGGAAAAGATTTTGGTCTCCATCTAGACTCCATGCAGACAAATGGGTATGGCAGCCGTTGCCAGTTAAGTGAGCAAAGGGCTTGGGCATAAAGGTGGCACGGAAACCATGTTTTTCGGCGATCGCTTTTACCATGTATTTAAAGAAAGCATGGCGATCAGCAGTGATTAGAGCATCGGCATAGCTCCAGTTCATCTCAAACTGTCCATTGGCATCTTCGTGATCATTTTGATAGGCTCCCCAGCCCAAAGTCAGCATAGCATCGCAGATTTCCGCAATAATGTCATAGCGGCGCATTAATGCCTGTTGGTCATAGCAAGGTTTACTGGCGCGATCGCGGGGATCGGAAATTTGATCACCGTTGGCAGATAACAGAAAATACTCACACTCCACACCCGTTTTGATGCGATAGCCCATAGCCTTGGCTTCCCCCAACACACGTTTTAAGACTAGGCGGGGAGCTTGATCAACGGGTAGCCCATTCATATACAAATCCGCAGGCAGCCACGCAACTTCAGGTTGCCAAGGTAACTGGAAAAGACTTTTGGGATCGGGAATAGCAAACAGATCGGCATCAGCAGGGGTCATGTCCAACCATGTGGCAAAACCAGCAAATCCTGCACCATTAGCTGCCATATCATCAATTGCTGCCGTTGGGACGAGTTTAGACCTTTGGATGCCAAATAAATCTGTAAAAGATATGAGAAAATACCGAATTCCTTTGGCTTGAGCTATGGTGCTGAGGCTGGTCATATTTATTTACCTAAGTTTACCTAAGCAGTCTGAATAAAGATTTCTATAGAGTAAAAATGTAGCTCAAATAAACTACCAAATAATTTTTCTGATCTTTGATTCATTTAATACTGTCAAAAAAGTACATCTGTGATTTGTGGTGTAGTTTCTAGTGAGTGCGATCGCCTGAACAATAATGGCGCTTAATTTAATCTCAAGATTAATCGCAAAATAAATTCGGGGATTTGAACCTAATTCTTAACTGATTTAGTATTGCTGTATACTAAATTAATTTTGCTGTAAAGTTAGCCCCTATAATTAACATCTCAAAACATAATTGACATTGAATTAACGCAACTACCAGCTATGCTTAAGCTCATAAATTTAGGGTTTTGAACTAGTAATGACAGCTAAATCTAAATCCCTTGTCAGTATTGCGGGAATTGTTGCGGTTGCAACCCTGCTCAGTAAAGTTTTAGGATTACTACGCCAAGTGGCGATCGCTGCTGCATTTGGTAATGGAACCGCCTATGGTGCTTATAACTTTGCCTATGTAATTCCGGGGTTTTTGCTAATTTTACTGGGCGGAATTAATGGACCTTTCCATAGTGCGATCGTTAGTGTCTTGTCTAAGCATGATCGTCAAGATGTTGCTCCGATTATGGAGACTATTACCACCCTCGTTACGGGAATTTTATTGCTGGTAACATTAGCAATTATGATCTTTGCAGAGCCGTTAATGCATCTTGCTGCTCCGGGTTTATTTATTGCGGAATCAGAACTGCGGGCTAAGGGTTTTGATCTGGCGGCGATCGCTGATCTAAGGATCACTAGAGATATTGCCATTCAGCAACTGCAAATTATGGCACCGATGGCGGTACTCGCTGGCTTAATCGGCATAGGATTTGGCGCACTTAATGCTGCGGATGCTTACTGGTTACCTTCGGTTAGTCCTTTGTTTTCCAGCCTTACGGTACTAGTAGGAATTGGGGGCTTGGCTTGGACGTTGGGGAGCAAGATTTTATCACCAGAATATGCAGTTTTAGGTGGCGCAGTATTGGCATGGTCAACTTTAGCAGGGGCTGTTTTGCAATGGCTTGTCCAAATTCCGACTCAGTGGCGATCGGGAATGGGAGGTTTACGCCTACGCTTTGATTGGCAACGTCCCGAAGTTAAAGCTGTAATTAAAATTATGGCACCTGCTACTTTTTCCTCTGGAATGCTGCAAATTAACGTTTGGACAGATTTATTTTTTGCCTCTTTTATTCCCAATGCGGCGGCGGCAGTATCAGCAATGGGCTATGCAGGGTTATTAATTCAAACACCGTTAGGGATTTTATCTAGTGTAATCCTTGTACCTCTATTCCCAGTTCTATCAAAGCTCACCGATCCTAGTGATTGGGATGAATTAAAACAAAGGATTCGCCAAGGGTTAATTCTCACTGCTCTAACCATGTTGCCTCTAAGTGCTTTAATGATTGCTCTGGCTCTACCCATATCCAGAGTAGTATATGAACGCTACGCCTTTAATAACCAAGCTTCCCAGCTAACGGCTGCGGTTTTAGTTGCCTATGCGGTTGGCATGTTTGTGTACTTGGCAAGGGATATTTTAATACGGGTATTTTATGCCCTCGGTGATGGTGATACCCCTTTTCGCATTAGTGTTATCAATATTTTTTTGAATGCGCTGTTTGATTATCTACTAGTACAAAGGTTCGGAGCGCCGGGTTTAGTATTAGCAACCGTAGGTGTGAATATTACCTCTATGATTGCCTTACTATATTTTTTAGATCGTAGGCTGAATGGATTACCTTGGCAAGAATGGAGCCTACTAATTTTGGGATTAACGGGGGCTAGTTTTTTAGCTGGTATTGGTAGTTGGCTAGTCTTAGTCGCTACCCCAAGCCTAAATCAAGGTTTGTTATGGCAATTAATCCAATTAGGTTTGGCGAGTTTGGTTGGTTTAGTAATATTCTCAGTCTTAACTTGGCAAATGAAATTACCAGAGATAAAAGGATTAGTTTCCCTAGTCAAACAAAAATTTTTCCGTCCTAGCTAGTTTAACCGCATTACCTCCGCTCTTAATTTCCGTGGTTAGTTTGATTTGATATAGGACTTACGCATTTAGAGAAATGACGATGTATGGATTCAGGTTGGTAGAGGTTGTAAGAGATTTTCTAAGATAAATTGACGAATGACAGATGGAATGGAGAAATAGGCTTTTTGTTATGATGCGATGAATTCAACCGTTATCACTAAAATGGGAACTGAAAGCGATCGCATTTGGTCATGTTGTGTATAAGTTCAGACGGAGGTTATTCTATGTTATCTAAAGCTATTTCATCCTTAGTGCTAACTGCGATCGTGAGTGGAGCCGTGCATATCCCACCCATTCAGGCAGAGAGTAATCAGTTTAATCCCAGTCGTAATTTTAAAATAGCTCAAGTATTTCGCCAAAATTCAGTATTAAGAGCAGGGGAAAGCATTGAAGTTAGGCTAGACAGTTCTGAAACCTTATATATCGGCAAAGGTGAAAGAAAAACCGCAGACCTCCGTGTTGATCAAGATGTAATCTCAGCTAACGGTACCGTTTTAATCCCTGAAGGTGCGATCATTGGCGGTGAGTTTGTCCCAGTATCTGGTGGTGCAAAATTTGTGGCTAAAACCTTGACTAGCAGAGGTGGAACCGTAAGACTATTGGCTGAATCCGACCTAATCAATGATGTTAAAGACCCCCGTGAAACTGGAGTTGGTTCCATTGCCGGTGATGCAGCGATTGGTGGTTTGGCTGGAGCGCTTTTAGGTGGGATTTTTGGCGATCGCTCGATTTCTACGGAAAAAATCCTCGGTGGAGCTGCCGCAGGGGTCATCGTTGGAAATGTTACAGCCCCTCAAGTTGTGGTCATTGAACCCTCTACTCCTTTTACTATTGTGACTAGAAACAACATCACCTTCACAACTAGGGATAACTTTTAATATTTAATAACCAAAGCGATCGCTGTCATAAAAATTAAGTCGCCCATAACCTAAAAACTGTCCGTGGGCGGTATCGCCTTGGGGAAAAGCTGTTACTGCAAATAAATAGACTCCTCCGTATCGGGGATTACGCACTGCCCGTAGGGGAATATTAATGGTTTCACCCGGAGCAATGGCAGGATTAAATACCACGGTAATATTTTTGTCTTGATCCTGAGCGATCGCTATCCCTGTTGGGTTATTAACTGTATTATCAACTTCAAAATTAACGTCATCAAGGGACTTATAGGGTTTAATCTCTAGCCTTTGCAAAGATTCACCCGCATCCTTAGGCACAGAAACTTTGAAGTAATAAACGGCATTGGTAACATTAACAAGATTTTGGGTGGTGTAGGCATCCACCAGTTGCGGAACTTGATTAAAATAGGTTTTACCATCACGCAAACGTACAGCTTCACTAGCACCAATAGGTAGCACAGCGAATAAAGTTAAGGCAAATCCTAAATTATAGATTACAGGATAGATTAGGCGATCCATAATTCCCTCTATAAAACTGATTAGAACTAATTTAGTAGTTCAGGTAGCAATCTCCTTAGGGACTAGTCTAGCACTGACATTATTAATATTTCTGTAGTCCCATTAAAGTTATTGACCACATTTTTTATCTGTGATCTTATTATCAGGTAGGACTTACGCACTCAAATTTATAAAGTAATGGTAGAAGGGAGTTTGAGGCTACGCCCTCAGTTGGGACTTTGCCCCAAACCCCTTTTAAATCTAGGTTTTTCTTTTATGCTGCGTAAGTCCTGATCAGGATCAGGTCTTTAAAATCCATAAAATCCATTAATTAAAATTGAATTATCAGTTCCTACTTATCTAAGTCGCTATTCTTAGCTCGTCAATCTATAAAAATTTTGCCATGAAAATATGTCATGAAAATATTAGTGGTTGAAGATGATCAGAGAATTTTAATGTCTTTGGTTGAAGCTTTGAGCGATCGCCACTATGCCGTTGATACTGCCATCGATGGGCTAGCGGGGTGGGAACTGATTAAAACTTTCCCCTACGATCTGGTGGTATTAGATTTAATGTTACCAAAGCTAGATGGAATTTCCCTATGTCATCAATTGCGTCAAGCTGGCTATACTATGCCCGTATTGATGTTAACAGCCAAGGACACTAGCAGTGATAAGGTATCAGGCTTAGATGTGGGGGCTGATGATTATGTGATTAAACCCTTTGATCTAAAGGAGTTATTAGCAAGGATTCGAGCCTTACTGCGGCGGGGAACCAGATCAAGTTCACCAATTTTAGTCTGTGGTGATCTGCAACTTGATCCAGCTACCTGTAAGGTTACCTATGGCGATCACCCACTTTTTTTAACTCCGAAGGAATACATGCTTTTGGAATTACTTTTACGTCATAATGGTCGTACGCTTAGTCGCAACGATATTTTGGATCATCTGTGGTCATCGGAAGACCCGCCCGGTCAGGAAACGGTTAAAGTCCATATTCGGGGATTAAGACAAAAACTCAAAGCTGTAAACGCGAGTCATGATTTTATCGAAACTGTATATGGGTTGGGATACCGCCTTAAGCAGGGTGTTTAAAAGAATAAAATATAAATATTATTCCGTAGGAAAAACCAGAAGCCTTTATCCGAAAATACCCTTTCTCTCTAACTTGACATGGGGATTGTTATTACCCTATACGTTTACGATGTTGGCAATTATGGGAGTCTCAGCGATCGCTGTGTATCAGTTTTTTGCCCAAAATCTCTATCGTGAGTTAGATCAGGAATTATCAACCCTAGCTACTGCTGCTGCTCACAGCTTACCCAATGCCCTCTCAGGCAAAATGAGTAAAAATCTAGTGGTAACCCAAACTCTGCATAACCTTGATAATGATGGTGAGCTAGAAATTCCTTGGCAAGACCTGCGCCGCAATCACCAAACTGTAGAATGGTTTGACTCTCAGGGGAAGCAATTAGCGAGTACGGGCGAGCGCATACCAAGCCGACCCTTGGGTAAAAGTCTCCAGACCTTCCAAGAAAATGGATTGCGCTCCTTAACCATGCCAGTATATATGTCCAGTTCTAAGCCCCCAAAACAAGTCTTGTACGGCTATGTGCGAGTTAGCATTCCCACTGCTGATGAGTTATCTCGATTACTAATGGGATTGCAAATTGGGGGTGGTATTTCTTTGGTTTTAATCGCCAGTACAGGTTTGTGGCTAACTCAGCGATCGCTACAGCCAATTGAGAAAAGTATCCGACAATTACAACAATTTACAGCCGATGCCTCCCATGAGTTGCGAAGTCCCCTAACTGCCATTAGAACTGCGGTAGAGGTCATACAAAGCCATCCTGAACGAGTTCATGCTAGTTATGTGAATAAACTAGAGGCAATTGTTAGTGCTACCCATCAAATGGGACAACTGGTGGAGGATTTACTACTCTTAGATCGGATGGATACACACCCTCTGGCTCCTATTGCTATTACAATTCCTGTTGATGAGGTTTTAGAAGATTTACTAGAATTATTGGAACCCATGGCGATCGCAAAACATATCTCTCTACAATCTCAAGGGCAATGGTCAGGGGATTTTGGGGTTCAGGGTGATGCTAGTAACTTAAGGAGACTATTACTAAACTTAATTGATAATGCCATTAAATATACTCCTAGTGGTGGTGAGGTCAGGGTTAGTCTCTTAAAAACTGATACCGTAATCACTATCAAAGTTGAAGATACTGGAATTGGGATTGCCCCTAACCAAATTAATAGGGTATTTGACCGTTTTTGGCGTGCCGATCAAGCCCGTTCATATTTTGAGGAAGGTTCAGGTCTGGGTCTAGCAATTGCCCAAGCGATCGCCCGCATGCACAAAGGGGAAATTTTTGTCTCTAGCCAACTCAATGTCGGTAGTTGCTTCACATTGGTTTTACCATCGGCTTAGGTATCTTAACTGCTGAGGTACTAATGATAAACTTGGAGCATTAACTTCTTGAATTTGCTATGAATGCTAAGCTCATCCAATTATTCCGCAAGTTCCATCGTCTGATTGCCATAATTATTGCGATTCCATTCACCTTAATTGTGCTAACTGGCATGGCAGTAACCATAGAAGAGCAATGGCAATTTCTGGATATTCACCTATCACGGGGATTTTTGCTTGATTTACACACAGGTGCCATCTTTAACTTGCAGGCATTTTATCCAATCTTAAGTGGTTTGGGGTTGATTGGGCTTTTGGTTAGTGGTATTTCTCTAACTGGTATATTCCGCCGTAATCCTAAGAAATCCTAAAGTAAGACAGCAGTTAAGACACCTTAAGATTATTAGCAAATCCAGATTATAGGAACGCTTTCATGAAAAAAAGTAGCAAATCAGCCCGTTTTTATGCGTTTCTGTCTATTGGTGCGGCAGTAATGACAATTGCCCTCAAATTAGGTGCATATTTACTCACTGGTTCAGTTGGGCTACTTTCCGATGCCTTGGAGTCAGGTGTTAATTTAGTTGCCGCCATAGTTGCTGTGTGGGCATTGACCTATGCTGCGAAGCCCCCAGATCAAGAACATACCTTTGGTCATTCTAAGGCTGAATATTTTTCCAGTGGCGTAGAGGGAGCTTTAATTTTAGTTGCTGCTGTCAGTATTGCGATCGCTGCTATAGAGAGACTATTTCATCCCCAACCCTTAGAGCAATTTGGCATAGGACTAGCACTTTCCTTTGTAGCATCACTCATAAACGGTGGATTGGCATTAATACTACTAAAAGCAGGAAAGCGGTTGCGGTCTATTACTCTACGCGCCGATGCCCATCATTTACTTACTGATGTTTGGACTTCCGTTGGTGTGATTCTAGGACTATTACTCGTACCCTTAACAGGTTGGTTAGTACTTGACCCGATTGTGGCTTTGTTTGTGGCGGTTAATATTGTCTGGACAGGCGTTAAGCTCATTGGGGAAAGTGGCTCTGCTCTTTTAGATGCGGCAATTCCCCATACAGAACAGCAATTGATTACGGATATTCTTTCTCCCTATGATCGCCAAGGTATCCAGTTTCACTGTATGCGGACTAGAGTTGCAGGCTCCCATCGGTTTGTCTCCTTTCACATCCTTGTACCCGGCGAATGGACAGTGCAGAAAGGACATGATATTTGCGAAGAAATTGAACAGGCGATCGCTTTAGCCCTACCAGAAACCCATGTATTTACCCACTTAGAACCGATAGAAGACCCAGTATCTTGGGATGATGAAAAATTAAATTAACTTTCTTTTTAAAGGCTATTTTATTAAACCAATCTCTCGTAACCGTTCTTGTAGATATTCCCTAGCAGTTTTTGTCCCAGATAAAACCACCTCAGGACGGGCATGGAGAAACATCGGCATGGAGTAGCGAGAAATATGAGCAGATTCACCATTAATTACCCTATGGGTTGTGGAGCGGTAATAGCCCCCGGTTGCTAACTGCAACATATCACCAACATTAATGACAATATCACCCAAATTTGAAGGCACATCATGCCAAACTCCAAAATTATCCAAAACCTGTAACCCTGTGGCAGTAGCGGCAGGCAGCAAAGTGATTAAATTAATATCCTCATGAGCAGCGGCTCGAATTGCACCATCAGTGTATTCTGAAGTTAGAGGCGGGTAGTGCAGAATTCGTAATAAATTCTCTTGACTATTTTTAATCATGCCTTCAAGGGACATAGTTAAATTGTCACGCACCACATCGGGGGAAACTGACTCAATCCAACTTAATAACTCTTCGCCAAGGTTAATTAAACTTTGAAATAATTGCCAACTGCGATCGCTCATCCCCTTGGGTAAATTATGGGATTTGTACAGATGGAAAAACTCCTTTAAATCTGGCTGGGAATATCCCTTAGCTGTTTCAGTTTGGAAAGGGAAATAACCCGCTTGAATTTCTGGCTTGAAAGTATAAAGGGTTTTAGTTGGGGAATTAAAAAACTCTGCCCACTCGGTATAAACATCACTAATTAGCTGGGCATCAATGGGATGATCGGAAAGTACGACAAAGCCAATATTATGGAGTGCCTCTGCCAATAACTGCGGCGCAATTTGATCTGTATAGTTAACCTGAGGAAATTGCATATTGCTAAATCTGGCTCTGAATATACTTAAGGATAAAATTCTTTAACCGACAATCCCCGCCATCATCGATAAACCATAGCAGAGAAATCCACTCCCTAAAGGTACGGTCAAATTATCTGTTCCCCCCGGTGAAATTGCTTCAAACAAAGTTGCCACGATCGCCACAGGTAGAGGAATTAACCATGAAAATTGACCAGCGATCGCCAAAACCACAACCGTCACTATATAACTGGTAACTAGCATAGCTAAAGAGCCTTCCCAAGTTTTTTTACTGTCCATAAATAGGTAAGGATGTTTGCCCCATTTTTGCCCAATTAAGGCAGCTAAGCCATCGCCCCACGCCATCACCAATACACCCACCACAGCATATTCAGGTAGCTTAATACTCCAAAACCACACCACCAAGCAGGTAATACTCACAGCATAATAAAATACGCCCAAGGTCTTACGTCCCACGCTATTCAGCATTGGCAAAATCGGCTGATGATAAGAGATATAAGTAATAATGCAAAAGCTAACACAGGCAATTAGGCACACCCACAAGGGAATACCTAAACCCCAAGCCAAAACAATAATATTTCCCGTGCCAATATGAACAACTTTACGAACTAGCTCTGACTCACCTTTCCACTGCCGTAAAATTTCTGCAATTAGTAATACACCTCCTAGCCAAATGGCGATCGCCCCAACTTGAAGCCATAGAGGAAAAGGAGACGAAATTAAATCAGGCATATTAATCTATCAAGCTTGCTGGTTAAATTATTTATCTTGCTGCATATTAAAATGCTCATGATCGAGGTTAGAAATTGCTATATTGAATAAAGATTAGACAAACTTTTATTAAATTTACCTCAAACTCTGTGCTAGTAGCGCAATCCTCAACTATTTATCCGTATATTTGCCAGCATTTAACGGCAATGAGGTCAAAATGACAAATGATCAAGTTCTTTATGAAACCTTACTTTGCGCCTATAGCAATCAATTAGAAGCGATTAATTTACTCAAACGCTATAGACCATATTTTGAGTTGATTCCCAGCCTACGTCGAGCTACGGATAGTGTAATTACAATCCCATTACCTGTGGTTAAAATATCTAACTACAAAGAAAATGATCAAAACTTTCAACTAATGTGCGATGTTGCTCTGCTTATGTGTGACCCAGAGTGGAAAATTAAAACGGGGAGGGAGGTATTTATCTTTATCCATCGTCCCAACGAAGAATTTTCTGAGTTATTAAATCGGTGGCGGCAGGTAGAAGTAATACTTGGCAATGAGTATAGTTGGCTACTCCCCTGGAAGCATCATCAGATTATGAATGATAAGGGCGAATATCTTTATCCTTTATTTGTAACTTGTAGTTATACCCCTGAACGGATTAAACGTGGACTGACAGGAGCAGCCCTGCCCACGGTTGCCATAGATGTTGCTGAATCTGAACAAAGAGAACTAGAGTCAAGTTTGATTAACTCCAATTATGAATTAAGCGAGTAACATTTTCACTGGAAAATTACAACCTATTTTACGACCAAGTAATACGTTGGGGTATGGGGCTGCACACCACGCAGAGGTTCAAGCTCCGTAATACACAAACTCATAAAAGACTGTATAGAAGCGGAAAGTTAAAAAAGAGGCTCAATAGGTATTTCGGGAAGGTGAAAGAAAGGAAGAGTTTGATAATACTGTAGCGAAACCCAGAAGCAGCTAACACTATGCTGAGTGTGAACTTAACCCATCTAATCGATGAGGAAAAATGTTACGAATCAGTCCGTCAGATGGGATGGACAACAGGGGTGTTCTGTCATGCAAAAATTCAGATGTGATAAAGCGAGGTAAAGATGAAACACCTATTGAGACTATATGCTTAGTCTAATTTTTTAGCTAATCTCGACCCTAAAATTGGTCTGCTGATATTGACTAGGGCTATAGGTTTTAAGCTGTAGAGCATGGACTAAACCACTATTTAGGTATTCCTTGAGGGCATCATTGACAAATCGATGTTGCTTGATCATTGATAATCCTTCAAATTGAGCAGAAATCACGATCGCCGCAAAATGTTGACCATCTCGATTGGGGTCTAATACTTCGACTTGAGCATCAGGTAAAGCTTGTAAAATTAAAGACTTAATATCTTCAGTAGAAACCATTGGGATTTTTAGTTATATTTTTAGTGAATTTGTTGCTAATTTAGCACAGAACCCACAACCCTCATTTTATGATGGTTTATAGAGCCTGTTTCATATCTATTATGAGCAAGATGTATGATACTTAGAAAATGCTAAATCCATACTCAAGTAGCCTAACAGATAAAGAATGGGAAATTATAGAACCATTGCTCCCAAAGAAAAAGCAAACTAGACCGCCAACTTGGACAAAAAGACAAATTTTAGACGGCATACTCTACCAACTCAAAAACGGTTGTAATTGGCGAGATATGCCCCGAGACTTACCACCATTCTCTACAGTCTATCGATACTACAAGGAGTGGAAAGATACAGGTACATTTACTGCGATTATGGAAACCTTGCATTCAACAGCCCGTGAACAGTCAAAAAAAATCAAAATGGACAACTTTAATCATCATTGACTCACAAGCAGTGAAAAATACTTGTAATGCAAGTATAGAATCCAAGGGCTTCTGCTCCTACAAAGCAACTAACGGGATCAAAAGACATTTAGCCGTTGACACTCTGGGATTTCCTTTCTTTACCTATTTAACAAGAGCAAATGTATCAGATGACCAAGGACTGATTGAGATGTTAACGATTAACATTGATTACTTCAAATCGAAACCAGATGACATTACGCTAACTACGATATTGCTGGATAGTGGTTATCATATCGAGAAACTGATCCAAGAACTAGAGAAGATATATCCTGAGATTATGACTAAGATTAGGTTTGAAATTTCTCCTAAGGTATCAAAGCAACAGAAGGCAGAAAAAGGTCTGTCTGGGTTTGTAGTTGTGCCGACAAGGTGGGTAATTGAAAGGTCAAATGCTTGGGTTGAAAGATGCAAAATCTTAGTTAAGAACTTTGAGAGAACTCTCGTTAATGCTACAGCTAAACTCAATCTTTGCTTTATTCGTTTGATGCTAAAAAGAATTGCTACTCATGAGATATGAAACAGGCTCTATAAAAGTCTATAAAATTGTGATGTGATCGCCCTTTCGTAAAATTCCATCTCCTAGGTTACTAAGTCTTGTATTCACAGTCAAACGATAAAAATGATTGAACTGTGATCGCTCTGCCCAAGCAGGTAAAAGTTCCTGCCTTTTCTTACTAAATGTTTTTTGAAAGTTGGGATAAACTTCACCAGTTTCAGGGTTTCTAGTTGGCACCACACACCGAGCGCAGGGATTAATACCCAGAAATTCCACATTCCCAATCTGAAATTTTGAATTATCACCCTTACGAGCAAATAATTGATCTTCCCAAAATGGTTCCACATCAGCAAGCTCTAAATTCGCCCGAAACCTTGCCCGTACCTCGTTCAAACTCAAATCCCCATACCAAGATTGAACCATCTCTAAAGTTGCAGTACTAGTAATAGTGGGAGCAGGAGACTCGGTATCATCAGGGAATCCCATTTCTAAGTTTTTAATTAGGTTTACCTTAAATTCAAAAAAACCACTCATCCATTCTTCTAAATCTTTGGTGCCTGCATCGGAGCTTAAATCAAAGTAAAAATTCTGATCCTGTCCTTGGATTTTAATTTCTACGGTTTTGTGCTTTAAATCAAACTGCGATCGCAACAGGTGAATTTTAGGATAACGCTTCGCATTAACAAACTGCCCAGAATTATCAATCATGGCATAGGAGCGATCGCCCACCAAAGCCCCACTGGGTAATACTTCAATCTCAGATACTTCAACTCGATCTAGAGACTTAATTGGATAGATAAAAATCTTATCAAGGTAAGGCATAATCTCAGAATATAACTCTGAATCACGGGGTGGAAATCTATGAAGATTGTAATTGGTTTTATCATTTTATGTATTTTTTTCGGTGCCATAGAGCATTATTTTCCCTTAAATCCACAGCAAAAACGCTTTCGGTCGGGCTGGTTCACCGATGTTGTGCATTTTTTTATCAGCCATTTTTTAATTAATGTTGGAAGTTATGTGGGTTTTGTCGCTTTATATCTTCTGTTTTATAAATTTATGGATTTCCCTTGGCTGCTTGCCGTGTGTTCTCAACCACCTTTGCTCCAATTTTTAGAGGCTTTTGCGATCGCACACCTATCCTTTTACATTATTCATCGGTTAGCACATACCAACCCCTACCTATGGAAATTTCACACCATTCACCACAGCAGTAGTGAACTAGATTGGCTAGCATCTGTCCGCATTCATCCTATCGAGGGTATAGTTACAAATGTTGCCGTAGGCTTACCTCTATTTTTTTTAGGATTTAATAAAGATACCTTTGGAATTTATTTGATTTTTTCAGCAATTCTTCCGATCCTCAACCATGCCAATACTAAATTATCTTTCCCAATTTTACGATGGCTAATTGCTACACCAGAGTTTCATCACTGGCATCACAACAATGATTCTAAAAGTTGTAACTTCTCTGGCTTTCCAGCGATCGATCTAATATTTGGTACTTTCTATTTGCCCAAAAATCGTATGCCTGATCGCTACGGAATAGATAGTTTTGTTCCTCAAAATTATTGGCAGCAGCTTATCTATCCCTTTAAGAATAATGAGCCCAAGAACTAATTAAAACTTCTCCCCAATCCCAAAGCTAAACTGAGTTCCGCCATTAGTTGCTAACCCATAGTCAATGCGAATATTCCCTAAAGGCGAGTTTACCCGTAGCCCAATCCCATAACCACCCCCACTACCGGGCTTACCTCTCACACCTGCGGGATTCCCTGGTACGCTACTGGCACTGCCAAGATCGGTGCCATACTCAGCAAATAATACCCCACCAACAATGGAAAATATCGGAAATCTATATTCAGCTGAAACCAAAGCAAAACTACGTCCTGTACCGATTTTACCTTCATCCCAACCTCGCACAGAGTTACTTCCTCCCAATCTAAATGCTTCATAGGGTGGTAAAGTTCCAATTACGGTTCCCGTTTGAAAGTTCAAGGCAATGGTTTGCGGACCTTCAGAAAAATTAATTAAACTAATGGGATAAAACACGCTATAGCTCAACCTTACTCTATTAAAAAAGATAGAGCCATTGCCCAGAGGAATAGATTGCTCGGTGGCTACACGTAGTACAGAACCACTGGTTGGTCTAGTCGGATCATTGCGTAAATCTTGGGCTGCTGCTAACTGAAATAAAAATAAGTCATCGGTACCCGAAGGACTGATCGAAAGCTGATTACCCAGTCGATCAAAAGGAGAAACATTACCATTGTCATCTGTAATAGTTACCCGCTCATACCTAAATCCCGCAGAAGCATTAATTGTATTAGTAATAGGACGAGCAAAACTAAAACCAAAGCCCAGACGATTTTCACGGGGATTAATGTCATCAAGTCTATTACCATTGGCATCAAAATTAGGATTAAGAATACCTACAGGACTATCAAACACAAAGCTAAATAGACGGCGATTAAAAATATTAGCAGTGAAAGAAGTACGGTTAGGGTCACCTGCTAGCCAGGGGTCAGTAAAGCTGACATCAAATAGTAACTCTTTCTCTCCAACTTGAGTCTCGAAGCCAATTCTTTGATTATTTCCCCCAAGGTTAGACTGTTGATAGCTAAAGGTGCCAAATAATCCCGTGGCAGAACTTAAACCCGCTCCAAAGGAAATTGAGCCAGTATTGCGTTCTTTTACATTAATTGTGACCACAACCTTTCGTGGATCGGTACCAGGATTTAGCCCCACATTGACATCATCGAATATACCCAGTCCATAGACTTTTTGTAGATCGGACTGTACAGAATTTCGATTAAATACATCCCCCTGCTTGAGATTGAGTTCACGGGTAATGATAAAGTCACGGGTATTACCTTTCACAGGCGTACCATCGGCATTTTGAGTTTTGTTATCTTCATTTAAGAAACCAACTTTAATATCTTCAATTTGCCCCTCTGCCACGGTTAACTTCACATTACCGTCTTGTTGAGACTTAACATCCACAACTTGGGCAAGCACAAATCCTCTGTCTTGGTAATATTTCTCTAATTCTTTAATTCCCGCTTGTAAGGTAGAAAGATTGGTGATCTTATTATATTGAGGAGAAAATATCCGATCTACAACCCCAGCCTCAAGTACTGTTGCTCCTTCCACATTCACTGCTTTCAGAATGGGATTGGGTAGCACTGTAAATACGACTCGAACGCCAATGTCAGTATCTTGGGGATCAACGTCAGGTAGCCCCGTAAAATAGCCAGTAGCAAACACGGCTTCGCGATCGCGTTGAATTTGACTAGCAGTGGTAGGGCGACCAGGTTTAGTAGTAATGACATCATAGACTTCCTGTTCTAGCTGAGGGGGTAATCTCTTGCCATCTGGGGTTAAAATTACAACCTCACCAATCAAAACTTGGGTTTCTGGAGCGGTTGGAGTTGTGGGTGTAGTTGGAACTACAGGAGTAGTTAAGGGAGTGGTTGGGGCTGTAGGTTTAGTTGGCTGCGCTTGGGATGGATTAATTAGAGATGCAAAACTAGATGAGACTAGGGCTGCTAAGATAACAGGGCTTAAACGCATACTGAATTCACCTACACCAATTAATAAACAGCAATTTACAACTTATCAAAATAACTTATCTAAGTGACTAACTTTAGCTAATTAAGTTCTTGATTTTTAATACAGACCTTAGCTTTTATAAAAGTTTTTATTTTTAGTCCTTAATAGTATCCATGATTTCGTCAATTTTGCGACATTACTCGAGCTAAAACTTCTTCGTATGCAGCTGCAACATTACCTAAATCTTGACGAAACCGATCTTTATCCATGATCTTTTGCTTTGGATCGGTGGTTAAAGTATCCCAAAGGCGACAGGTATCTGGGCTAATTTCATCTGCCAATAGAATTTTCCCTGAACTGTCTAGCCCGAATTCTAGTTTGAAATCTACTAGGGTTAGGTGGCGATCGCTAAAAAATTGTTGTAAGTATTGATTAATAGTGAGTGCCATTTGCTTTAATTGAGTCACCTGTGTGGGAGTAGCAAGCTCTAAAAGTTGAATATGGTCTTCCGTAAATAGTGGATCACCCAAGTCATCATTTTTATAAAAGAATTCGACAAGAGGATACTTAAGTACAGTTCCAGATGTAATCCCTGTGCGGGCAACAAAGCTTCCTGCGGCAATATTTCTAACGACAACTTCTAAAGGTAAAATCTTGACTGCGGCTACTTCCATTTGGTTAGGGGCAGTCTGGGCAATGAAGTGGGTGGGAATACCTTGATTTTCTAAAAACTGAAATAAATGAGTAGCGATCGCACAGTTAATTTCCCCTTTTCTGGTAATTTGTCCTTTCTTTTGGGCGTTAAAAGCTGTGGCATCATCTTTGAAATGCGTTAACAAAATCTCTGGTTTATCTGTGGTGTAGAGAATTTTAGCTTTGCCTTCGTAAAGTTTTTGACTCATGCGTTATATGCAAACTTGACACTAGGCTAAGATTCTAACTCTAAAATCTTCACTTTAGACCCTTAGTGGTGCAGAAAACTTTTTAAGTCTTAGAATGAGACAGGAGTAACACGAGAGAATTCAATACGGTAATCCAACAGCTCTCGTTTAGATTGAGAAGCACAGGCAGGAAGAGGATTGAATTTAGGCAAAATCTGGGCGTTGCAGAGTTTAGTATGAACCAAATATTGTTTAAAGGCTAGGAATAATATCCAGCATAAGCTTTAATTTCTAAGGTTTGTATATTTCATACCTATATCTGCAACGCCTTTTACACTTTTAGTCTTACCTCTCGATAAAGTCACTTGTAGATTAGTCTTTGCCCGAATTGCCCATGACCATTGATTGTGCTGAAGCCAACGTATTAATTCTCCGTGTTCAAACCCTCGGTCGGCTAGCAAAGTGACATTACTCTGGGCTGGTAATACGGTGAGGACTTGTTCTAGCACTGGACGATAATGCTCAAACCCAACTGTGGCACTACCATGTTCTAGAACTACTTGCGCTAGGCTTATCGATCTTCCTCCTCAAATTAAGCATACTTCTATCAAACAAAATTTATCCCACAGTACACTTGTGTCTAGAACTAGTTCTAACGATGCTCCTACAAATGCTTGCAGAAAGTTCTTCAGCAGTGAGTTATAAAATGTTTCAGCGATAATGTGTGGGTTATGGACAAGGTAGTTTAGTCTTTCCATTTGACTTCTTGCTTTGCAGTTCCGATGGCTTAAGTACGGTAGCCAATGGCTCAAGCAGGCACTTTTTGATTGGAGTATGGCTGCTACTGCCTCGGAAAATCCTTGGAGATGTCTTTGATCTTTTGGCTTAATCCATTGACGCAGTTGTGTTTGTAGCTGAAGATAGAGGTGGGGCATTGCATTAGAACTTTTGTTGGAGAACTTGAGCATCTCATGTTTTACCCCTTTCCCTGTCTCATTATGAAAACCAGTGTCTGTCAACCCTTTTAAGACTTTTCTGCACCACTAATGGCTGAAACTAAAGTCTGAGATACTAAAGTCCAAGCAGCGGGGTTTGTATCAGAACCGATATATGTCCCAGGCTTAATATACACTTCTAGCTGATCGGGTCCAGAAAAGCTGATAGAACTTTGATTTATTTCTAATCCAGTAACCTTGAGAGAATTACCAAAAGTAGTGGCATCAAACATAGCTCCATTACTACTATTACCAGCTACAAAGGTTGTTGAAAGAGATAAGGCGTGAACGGGAAGTGTAGCTAGTGTCGTACCAATTGCCGCTAAAGAAGCAGTCAGAAGAGATTTAAGCATTAAACTTAGAAATTACAGAGGATAGCTAACCTTACCCCCCCCCATTTATTTTTGTCAAGTAATTACTGTGCAACGGTTTCAAACAATTACTAAGCTCTAAATTCAGTGAAGCAAATATCCCAAATGGTAAACTTAAACTCTAAATACCAAGAAACCCAAGCAAGAAGAGAAGAAAGACTATGAAATTTCATGAGTTAGAAAGAGAAGCTTTGAGCCTATCTGAGGCAGAGCGACAACATTTAATCAATACTTTAATGGCATCTTTATCTGCAAATGGCAAACGAGCCTCTTTTGGTTGTATGGAAGGAACTGGGGAAATTGTAGAGGATATTGTTGAGCCATCTCTATCTATAACAGAATGGGAGGTACTGAGTGCAGCTTTTGCTTGATACTCACATTTGGCTTTGGTATTTACTGAAAAATCCGAAACTTTCAACTAATTTACAAAACGTGATCGCAGACCCGAATAATGGGCTTTGGCTCAGTCCGATTAGCATCTGGGAGACCATTATCCTTGCCGAGAAAAACCGAATATCTTTGCAGCCTAACACGACTACATGGGTAAATCTAGCCCTAAAAAACTTAGGAACTTATGAAGCCACTTTAAACAATGACATCGCATTACTAAGTCGCCAGATTGAACTACCTCACCAAGACCCTGCTGATCGATTTATAGTTGCTTCAGCAGTTTTTTACAATCTAAAATTAGCAACGGTTGACGTTCATCTTACTAGTTGTTCTTGGCTACAAACAATAAGCTAGCTTAAATCTGAAAATGTGGCACTAACGGTAGGACAAATGACAAGACACGAATGAAGAGATAGTTCTTTTAGGCAATGTGAGTAATCATAATGTCGTTTATTGATTTCCGTCTTAATTTATTGGTTAATCGATCCCATTTTTCTTAAACTTTTGTCAAAATCCCGAATCAAGTAAACCTAAGCTATATATTTGAATAGATAGTCTAAGGAAAAAACGATTATGGGCGAGTCAAAACGACGTAAGGCGGAATTGGGGGATAATTACGGACAACCAGAACCGATTGTATCTTGGCTCCCTTTTTTGACAAAACAAAAAGCTAATCAGTTTGTGCAAATTACGACGACGGGTGCTTGGATTGGCATTGGGATCATGGTTGCCTACTGGGTGACAATTCGGTTTATTGGTCCAGCCTTTGGTTGGTGGAAAGTATACTAAATGGCGGCTTTAACTGATATTGAGTTTTTACCTTACTTAGATCAAACTGGTAATATTTCTCCTGATCTAGTGGGTAAGATTGGAGTGTATGCCATCTTTGATAGCGATCGCCAACTTCAGTATGTGGGCATTTCCCGTGATATAGCGGTAAGTCTAAAGCTGCATATTGTCAGGGTTCCCAGTTTATGTCATTGGCTAAAAATAGAAACCATTGCCAAGCCCAGTCGTACTGCCTTACTGGAAATTCAAGCAGCATGGCAAGCATCTTGTGCAAATACCGATCATGAGCTATGGGAACAACCCTTGAACTGCCTGAGATGGATCACCGATGCTGAAAAAGCTGCCTATGAAAATACTATGAATGAAGCGGAACAGGAAAAAGTATTAAAGAACTTGGCACGACGCATTGAACAAGACATTTTACAGCAACTAGCAAGCCGAGGTGTGGGTTTTGAAGTCCGCTTTAATCCCAAACTCAAGGGTCAGGGGATTTTGGATTTAAAACCATGATTTCTGTACCAACTTGTGAATTATTAATTCCTGCGGCTGGGAGTGGGAGGCGCATGGGTAGCGATCGCAATAAACTTTTACTACCACTTTTAGGTAAACCAATTTTGCAATGGACTCTGGAGGCAGCGATCTCAACTTCCGCAATTTCATGGATTGGTGTCATTGGTCAGCCCTATGACTTTCCTGCGTTTAGGGAAATATTCGCCAAATTAAACTCTGAGAAAATCATTATCCTAATTCAAGGCGGAGATACGCGCCAAGCATCCGTATTTAACGGCTTAAACGCATTGCCTGCAAATTCTGAGTATGTTTTGATCCATGATGGGGCAAGATGTTTAGCTACTCCTGATTTATTTACACGCTGTGCTGAGGCATTACAAACATATTTAGGCTTGATTGCCGCTATCCAAGTTAAAGACACCATTAAGGTTGTCAATGATGGCATAGTTCAATCCACTCCCGATCGCAATTACTTATGGGCTGCCCAAACCCCCCAAGGATTTGCAGTCAAAGAGCTAAAACAAGCACATTTTCAAGCTCAAACCTTAAACTGGGCAGTAACCGATGATGCCGCCTTATTTGAAAAAATTGGGTTGCCTGTACAAATTGTCATGGGGGAAGAGACAAATCTTAAAATTACTACCCCTCAAGATTTAGCGATCGCCGAATTTATCTTAAAGCAAAGATCGCCCCACCCGCTTAACTAGACTCATGCGTACAGATACTATTTTTTACCAATTATTTCAAACCTTTGACACCTTATTGTTTGAGCTAATAGGTGAACCAATTGAAAATGCCGTGGGATATAAATTTGAATCCGTAGAAGTTAAAGAAAAAGCCTTTCGGTTTGATGGGATTTTCACACCGCCCGATACTCTACAAGCAAAACCGATTTACTTTGTTGAGGTGCAATTCCAGCATAAATCAGATTTTTACTGGGATTTAATGGCAGAAATCTGCTTATATTTAAGGCAGTACAAACCTCCAAATCAGTGGAAGGCTGTAGCCATATTTGCCCAACGCACCCTGGATTATGGAAGTTTACATCACTATCAAGAATTTTTTGACAGTGGCAGAATCATTCCCATTTACCTAGATGAATTATTAGTAAATCCCGAATCCCTTGCCCTAGGGGTGGTTCAACTTGTAATTGCAAAACCGATAAATGCCATAAATTTAGCAAAGCAATTAGCGGTCAATGCCAATACCCAAGCAGAAATACTAAAATTAATTGAAACAGTATTAGTTTATAAATTTCCAAAACTATCACGACAGGAGATCGAAGCAATGTTTACCATTAGTGACCTCAAGCAAACCAGAGTTTATCAAGATGCCCGTCAAGAGGGTCGCCAAGAGGGTCGCCAAGAAGGTGAATTATCCCTTGTTTTAAGAATACTTAACCGACGGTTTGGAAAGTTAAGCGATCGCCATATCCTAGCCCTCCAAAAACTAGAAGTCACTCAAATCGAAGAACTCGCCGAGCAATTACTAGATTTCAAATCAATCGATGACTTAGAAAATTGGTTTAATAGTCAAGCTAATTTAGCTAAGGAAGTCCAAGAATAACCCATGCCTGCATTATTTAAAGCTTCTCAATTTAAACAAGTTAAAGTAATCGATGCCATTACCCAGACTGAATCTATTCAAGATATTTTGCTCACATCTGATGGTAACTTTCAAATTGGATTAGATTCGCCTCCAGAAGATGTAGAAATCAGCGATCGCTCTGGGCTCATTTTAGGTACAGGCTTAGTTGATATGTATAGCCACAGTGGAGAGCCGGGATTTGAAAAGCGGGAAACCCTATCGTCTTTGACTGCCTCTGCTAAAAATGGGGGATTTTCTCAAGTCGGTATTTTACCGAATACTCAACCAGCAATCGATAATGCCACTGCTACGGAATTTTGGCGATCGCATTCTTTATTTTTACCTTGGGGAGGAATCACTATTAACTGCGAAGGTAAGGCAATTACAGATTTAGCAGAACTAGCACCCCATGTGGTCGGATTTAGTGATGGCAAACCCATATCGAATTTAGCGTTAGTCCGACGAGTGATGGAGTATGTAAAACCTCTACATAAACCCCTAATGCTGTGGGCGTGGCATAGTAACTTGGCTGAATCTGGGGTCATGCGTGAAGGTAAATGGTCTTTACAATATGGGTTGGCTGGCATCCCTGAAATAGCAGAAACCGTAGCTTTAGCAAGCTTATTAGAATTAGTAGCTTTGACTAAAACTCCCACCCATTTTATGAAAATTTCTACTGCCCGTAGTGTGGAATTAATCGCCCAAGCCAAAAACTCCCATTTACCCGTAACCGCCAGTGTCTGTTGGATGAATTTATGGCAATCGGATCAAGATTTACACTCCTACGATCCCAATTTACGCCTATCTCCACCTTTGGGCAATTCCGAGGATCGGGCAGCCTTGATTAATGGTATAAAAAACGGCACAATTGATGCGATCGCCGTCGATCATACACCCTATACCTACGAAGAAAAAACCGTGGATTTTGAATCAGCACCCTCTGGGGTCATTGGGTTGGAGTTGATTTTAGCGACTCTATGGCAAGAACTGGTAGTAACAGAAAAGCTCACACCCTTGGAACTATGGCAAGCACTCAGTATTAGACCTGCTCAATGTTTAAACCTTGATCCGCAAAACCTAAAACTTGCTACTCTGTTCGATCCTAATCAGACTTGGACAGTCAAAGCGATCGCCTCTCTCTCCACTAATACTTCTGTATATGGCAAAACCCTCACAGGTAAGGTGTTGAGACCGTAAATTTATTTGATCTTGGTTAATTGATCTCCGCTAAAAGACTAGCAATATTCGGATAATTAGACTTAAGCCCAAAGGTTTCGGGACTCACGACTTTATAGGTGAAATGCCGTTGCTTAATGCAAAACCGATCCCATTCCGCCACCTGAATCTTAAAGAGCTTGATCACAATATCAACTAACCAAGGCGTAAGATTTAGTTGGGGTGACCATCTGCCAATGGGCTTTTTAAAAAATGCACAAGCCTCGGCGATCGCCTGATTAACCGTAAGTCTAGGTTCTCCTAATACCAAACGCACAGGGAAATTAAAGTCATCTAAATCCCAACTTAGACGGCAATCATCACTGGTAATTAGTTGAGTAATAATCTGGGCAATATCGCTACCATGAATAAAATGCAAACTGCCATCACCCTTTACCCATCGAATTAAATTAATGTATCCTGCCACTTCTTTTAAACCACCCGACAGGTGTGAATAAGGCTTATTGCCATCTCCGCCAAATACCAAAGTTGGAAATACCGTAATTAGACGATCGCTAATGGCAGAATGTTCTAATTTTTCCAGACAAGCATATTTAGAGCGAATATAGTCTGTGCCAATTTCTCCTGCTGAGGGTAAAAGTTGATTATCTTGATCCAGAATACTCGCAGTGGAAAAGTAAATCGCTCGCTCACACACAGCAGGATTAAGGGCAGCAAATAAATCTACGGTTTTATGTAAGTTGGTGTCAAAGGTAACTTCCGTTCCGCCCCAAGCCGCCGCCGTACTGATCACATAATTCATGGTGCCGAGCAAGTCTCGATATGTCTCAATATCCTGCATGGTGCCTTCAACAATATTAATGCCCGCACGGACGTTTATATCCACCTTAAGCTTGTGGCGATCGCGCACTAAAAGATAAAGCTCATAATCGGTTTTATGAATTAAAGACTCCACTAAATAATGCCCTACGCATCCACTGGCACCCGTAATAAAAACTTTTTTAGTCATTCATCCTGCATCAAAAATTAAGCTGATCCTACTACCAAATTGCCCACGGAAATTTCTATAAACCATCATCTATAATTATTATGGATAATGGAGACGGAAAAACCTAAAACAAAATGCCCTATGCAGTGACGAATCAATACCTACAACGGACAATTGCGGCATGGATTTACGCCCTATTACTACTCAAAATCTCAGTGATATAGATTACTCTGCCCAACTAGCTTGGAGTAACTTTATTGCTTCCATTGCGTTGCAAATTCATCAGTCCTCAAATCTACAAACAATTCTCCAAACCACTGCGGATCAAGTACATCAACTGCTAGGATGCGATCGGGTATTAATTTATCAGCTTAATCACATTACTCCCCATCTTACTTCGCATCAAAAAGGTCAAATAGTAGTAGAGTCTATTTCCGATCCTCGGTTTTCGTTAATTAATCAGGTAGTCTGTGATCAGTACCTTGAGTCTGGTTTACTGGCTGTTGATCAAGATCATAATTTTATAGCTATCAATGATATTTCCAGTAGCAACCTTAACTCTTGCGATGCCGACTTTTTAAACCAAGCTCAAGTCAAAGCAATTTTAGTAATTCCAGTATTCAATCAATCCCAACTTTGGGGACTAATTATTGTTCATAACTGCACTGCACCTCGCTCTTGGCAGCCCCAAGAAATCGATGGATTACAGCAAATTGCCATTCAACTGGGCATAGCCGTCCATCAAGCATCTTTGTTAGAGAAATTACAGGCTGAGAAAGAGAATCTTGAAGCACAAGTTCAAGCTCGAATATCAGAATTAGAAAAAATCAATCAAACTCTTTTAGATAGCGAAGCAAATTTAAGGGTAAGTGAACTGCGGCAAAGAACTATTCTTGAGGCAATGCCCGATTTAATCCTACAGGTTGATCTTGATGGCTACTGTCTGGATAGTTTTTTCCCTTCCACCGACAATCAGTTTGCGCCAATTCAGCACCATCTATTGGAATTTTTGCCACCCGATCTACTGCAACGCCAGCTTGAAACCATTGCTAAGGCGATCGCTACTAAGGAATTGCAGGTTTATAGTCATCAACTCTTTAAATTCGGCAAGTTAGTCACCGAAGAAATTCGCATAGTTGCCGTTAACGACAAGGAAGCACTAGTAATTGTCCGAGATATTACCGATCGCCAAGAGGCAGAACTAGCTCTCCAAAAAAGTGAAACTACTACCCGTGCCATAATTCATGCGATCCCAGACCTATTGATCCGCATGCGGCAAGATGGATTACAGATGGAAGTTATTAATGCTGGGGCAATTCACTGTTTACATGCAGTCACTAATCCCGATACTAAACCTGATCGACCTCAAGACAGCGTAGGTTATAACATAATTGACATCATGCCTTTAGCGATCGCCCAAGAACGGATTGCGCTAGCTCAACTGGCAATCTCCACTGGTATAACTCAGAAACAAGAGTATAAATTTATTGATCAAGATCAAACCTACTACGAAAAAGCTCGTATTGTTCCCCTCAATCATAATGAAGTATTAGTCGCAGTATCTGACATTAGCGATCGCAAACAAGCAGAAATAGCCCTAGCCAAAGCCATAGAAATTGCCGAATCAGCCGCAAAATCTAAAAGTGAGTTTCTCGCCAACATGAGTCATGAAATTCGTACACCCATGAATGGAGTCTTGGGAATGGCAGAGTTACTAGCAAATACCTATCTGACAGAAGAGCAGCAGGATATTGTCCAAACGATCAAAGATAGTGGCGATACTCTGTTAGTTATTATTAATGATATTCTCGACTTCTCCAAAATTGAGTCAGGAATGCTGGAATTAGAAGATCACCCCTTTGATTTAAATAATTTAATTACTTCCGTATGTAAACTTTTGAGTAAGCAAGCCCTATCTAAAAACCTTGATCTGAAGTATGTAATTTTCCCTGATATTCCCCTAAAAGTGATCGGAGATAGCACTCGCCTCCGTCAAATCTTCTTAAATCTGGTGGGAAATGCTATTAAATTTACCGAAAATGGTAGCGTTATCATTACAGTGGCTAAACATAAAACTCTGAACAATTCACACCTAGAGTTATTAATATCCGTCAAAGATACTGGTATTGGCATTAATAGCGATCGCATTCATCAACTATTTCACCCCTTCACTCAAGCTGATTCTTCTATTTCTCGCAAATTTGGTGGTACAGGATTGGGTTTAACAATTAGTAAAAGCTTAGTTGAGTTAATGGATGGCACGATTTGGGTGGAAAGCCTTGGCAATATATCTGGTAACTTCCCTGGGGATTGGCATTCCCTAAGCAACACCCACGGCTCTAGTTTCTATTTTACAATTCGCTTAAAAACATTCTCTGAAACTGAAATCCAATCATCAATAATTCCACTTAAGTCTGAATCAGGTTCTCAACAGAGTAATGTGATCGCTAAACCACCCATAAAAATTCTTCTTGCTGAAGATAATCCAGTCAATCAAAAAGTAGCGACAATGATGCTTAGAAAACTGGGTTATATTGCCGATATTGCCAATAATGGACTAGAAGTATTAGCGATGGTAGAACAGCAATCTTACGATCTAATTCTCATGGATATGCAAATGCCAGAAATAGATGGACTTACAGCCACAAAAATTATTCGTCAATCTGACAAACCTCAACCTTGGATTATTGCTTTAACAGCCAATGCCTTAGAACAAGATCGTCAACTTTGTATTGATGCAGGAATGAATGACTTTCTGCCTAAGCCTATTCCGATTCAAGATTTTAATCGCATTATCTCAGAATTTTCCCGTCAGGTCTTAAGTCACCTTGGGTAAAGTAAACGTAAATGTTACACCCTGAGTTTCTCCAGAGATAACCGATAAAACACCTATATTCTCTCTAGCAAAGTTCTGACATAGCAATAGCTCAATTCTAGGTACTAAATCTCCAACTAGTCCCATGCTTGTCGAGTCTGAGTTCACCTTAAAAAGCTGATCTAATTTTTCTTTATTCATTCCTATTTCCACATTAGTAATCGAGATAAGAACTATGTTTTGATCAATTTTAGAAGAAATTCTTATTGTTTCACCTCTCTGACTTAGTTTAACCAAGTTGGAAAGCAGATAATGGCTCATAGAATAGGTTATATCTGGATCTGAATGGGCGATCGCCTCAGGATTGGGAGTAAAAATAATATCAATACCTTTAGGTGTAGCAACTCTGGATAATACGGAAATCGTATCAGCAATTACATCATCAACTCTAAATCTTGAAGCGGAATTCGATATATCCTCAATTTCTAAAATTAACCATTGCCAATGCTTTTTTGAATTGCTATCTCTATCTGTCTGGTGATGGGGAGAAGAGGAGCTATGAATATTTTTACTATAGGTATCCGTTAATCCAGTTTGAGTTATGGCTTGGGTATTAGCCATTGGATATTTCCTCCTAATATTCATGGATTCTTTCCTATAGTGTGAATTGAATTAATATACAGCGATCGCTAAATGACCAATATTTTTAAGGATATGCTGAGCTTGACTGGCTTCTTGATTGGTAACGATCGCCACTACTAAATAGTTGCCATCTTTAATTGCTTCTATCAACTCCCCTAAGTCTGGATTAGAAATTCCCAACTGATTCAAAAATAAAGTTAGGTTTTCCGTCACTGTCCCATTCTCTTTGCGAACCAAGCCCACAGATTCTGTAATTGCTTGATATTCATGGGCAATCAGCCAAATATTCTGACAACTTAAGCCCTGACGTTGTAGTTCCACTACTGCATTTTTTGCTTCCCACTGACAGGAAAATATATCTACTACCGTGACGCTATGTTCTCTTTCATTACCGACTGAATATGGAGATTTATAGACACGCCCATTATTCTTAAAATCCCTCTCTAAACCTTCTTTGGCAGCGATCGCATTATGATCAATTTGTGCATCAATTAGTTCCAACTCAAGTTCCTCAAGATTAAAAACTACTGTATTCATAACATTCTTCAATTTATTTACTATTAATTAAATTTTTTAGCTTACTTTGCGGATATTTGGGGCTTTTACCTTAGATCAGAACTATTAAACTTAAGTTCAATCTCACTGCAATTTATAAATTGGCTAATGATTTAGTTATTTACAAGGGGAAAGTTAAAATTGATTTAAAAAGATTGATGAAATGCCAATGGGCAATATTATCAAGAACATAAAGTGCTTTTCTGGCTTCCCAAGCAGTACCGATCGCAATCACTAGAAACTTGCCAGCATCCACGGCATTGATAAATCTTAGTTTGGCATGATGATCTGTTTGTAATTCATCTAAAACTTCGATCAAAAATTCCCTTGATATGGAAATATGTTCACAGTTGATTGAGACTTTAATATCTCGCTCTTTTTTACTAATTATGGAAATCTGATAGGATGCTAAACCCTGTCTTTGGAATGCTAATACGACTCTTTCTGCTTCTTGATAAGAAGAAAAAACTTCAATCACAGAAATTCTTTGATCAGATTTGGGAAAAGATTCACTACCTGTCTCACTGTAATCCAATTCAAACAAGAGGGGAACGGTCGCATTACTTTTTTTTAATTCCTTCACATCTACTTCTGTATGTACTAAAGCTTCATTGAGAGAGCTACTTTCAATTAAAACCATCTTAGACTCATCACAATAAACGTTTGTTTGCTCACTTGTCATTTTCCCTGTCTCTCCCAATATCTCGATTAAACTCTAGGTAATTACAGATCAATTCTCAACCTTGAATACAATGAATAATGTTTTCTAAAACGTGTTGCGCCTGACTAGCTTCCCGATTGCTACCGATCGCCATCACCAAAAATTTGCCATCATCCACCGCATTTGCAAATTTCAAAGTGGCATTTTTACTGATTCCTAGTTCACCTAAAATCTTGATCAAGAACTCACTTGATATGGATATATTTTCACAGTTGATTGAGAGTTTAATATCTAGCTCTTTTTTCGTAACTATGGAAACCTGATAGGAAGCTAAGCCCTGTCTTTGTAATGCTAGTACTACTCTTTCCGCATTTTGCAAAGAAGAAAAAACTGCAATTACAGGAACTATTTGATCAAATCTAGTACCGAATTTAGGAAAGTATTTACCATCTGAGGTCAGAAAATTTTGTAAACCCTGCACATTTACTTCTCTATCCACTAAAACTTCATTGAGAGAGCTACTTTCCATTAAAACCATCTCAATCTCATCAAAATAAATATTTGTTTGCTCACTTGTCATTTTTTCTGTCTCTCCCAATATCTCGATTAAACTCTAGGCAATTACGCATCAATTTTGAATTCAACCTTGAATACAATGACCAATGTTTTCCAGAACGTGTTGCGCTTGACTAGCTTCCCGATCGCTACCAATGGCAATGACTAAAAAATTACCTGCGGCGATCGCACCTTCAAATTGCAATATGGCATCTTCACTAATCCCCAATTCAGCTAAAACCGTTGCCAAGCCACCATCCGCAGTAATCTTGTCCCAATTAATACAGCTTTCAGATTCTTGATAGTCTTTTCCCACAATCGAAATTTGATCCGCTCGCAGCCCCTTATGTCCCATCTCCAATACCGCATTTTTAGCTTCTAAAACTGAAGGAAATATATCAACAACAGTCACGCGATCGCTTGATTCTGATAAAGCCCCGCCATCTTCCTCGTACATTTCTGGCTCAAGCGCATAATTATTTAATAGTCCGTCATTATTAACCGTATATCCAGTTTTAGGTACAGTCTCAGATACAGAATCCTTAGGTAAATTATCATTAGACATATTCGTAATCCCTATGTATTAGTAACAGTATTAACAAAATATTAATAATAAGTAAAATTCCTCACTGGCTTATTCTCTGAGGATGATGTTCGACTTAATTCATAACATGGTTGATTTGATTGATTTCTATACATTTCTTAATCTAGTGTTTTTAATACAATGTTTGATTAAAAATTAAACAACAGCTTTGAGTTTAAGAAAAATTATTCATGCCCACTCTCGTTTCTCTAATTCCTTCTGTGGTAATAATAAACTTGCTTCAATTTCTTCTCTAATGTCGGGTGTTAATTTGCAATCACTATTTAAGCAATCCAGTAATAATTGATTAGCATCATAGTAGCGTTGTAAAATTTGCTGCTGCTCGGTGCTAAATTGCCATTCATTACTGATATTGCGATGGGAAGTAACCACATTTTTTAATTGTGCTACCCAAGCTTCGTAGTTATTAGCACACCAGTTCTCAAAACTAGCTTTAGTATGATTCTGATCGGGTAATTGCTTACTAAGTTCTTCCAAAGACTTATGAAATCCCAAGTCCAATACAGTCCCCAAAATATTACTAAGGGCATCGCCACAGGAATGGATACAGGCAAAGTCTTTATTGCCAGTATTAATGCATTGTTCTAGTAATTCTTCCAGTCCCGCATCTAAAATTGCTCCCTGATCTAAGGTAAAAGCTAAGGAAAAATCATGAATCAGATGAGGCGCACGGGACAGAGCTAGATAAAATGCCCGACTTGTACTGGGTTTAATTTTCGTTTCAATATTTGCTGATTTTTGGTTTGCCCAAGTTAAATATTGCTGTAAATAGGGATCATTAGTCACAATGGCATCAATTTTTTGTTTCATTAATTCCACTAAGCCATCGGCACTACGCAGCATACTGGCAGTAAGCAAAAAGATTTCTCGCCAATGGGGATCGCTAATATGGCTGACAAGTCTTTGTAAAGATTCTCCCAATGCTTGCAGATTATGACTCGCCACAATTTTTCGGGCTGAGAAATACTCTTGTAAAGCCAAATAGGAAAATGAAAATATCCCCCTTGCCCGTTCTGCTAAGAGTCCATGCTGAGATTCGATCGCCCGTAACACTGATTCACTGACCTCTTGGATTTCTTCGGGATCATTACTAGCATTGGGGAGCTTTTGCATATAGTCGGTAATATGCTGCTCAACTACACCTTGTTCAAAAAAATACTGTCCCTGTTCAAAGGTGGCTAGGGCAATTTGACTTAATAATTTCACCTTTTGCGGTAGTAAAAATCCCTTGTAAATTTGATCCCGTTCAATCCCCCGTACTTCATCCCATTTCCCCAATAGCAAATCCATGCCTTGCTTGTAAAATTCAGCTTGCTTAATTGGAAACTTCTCTTGGCGGTGAAAAATAGAACAGGCAAGATGCAGAAATAAAGGTGTAGTAATCAGTCGCCGAAATCGCCAATTTTCCGCAAGTTGCAACTTCTTCATAAATTCCCCTGCTTTCGCTATGCCATCACTGCTATTAGTAGGGCTAAATTCCACAAACCACTTGCGGGCAAACGCCTTAATTTGAGTGTGGGTAAACGGAGCAATTTCCACGTCCGTAAAGCCTTTTAGTGACAGTTTTTGCGAGGCAGTACGGCAGGATGCCACAAAGCGATTGCGATGATATTTATCAGCAAAGCGGCGAATTTCATTTAATACCATGTGTTCTTTTTCATGCCAAACTTCATCCATACCATCAATGAGCAGCAGGACTCTACCTTCCTGTAAAAGCCTTTTCAGCGTTGCCATCAGGGGAATATCGGCAGATATAAACTCTTGATGAATAAATTTCAATAAATCCACCTGTTCATGATCCTCACCACTTTCGGCAAAGTCTCGTAACGTAATAAAAATCGGGACGTATTGAGCCGCAAACCTGCCCAGATTAGATTGAATTGCTAGATGTTTGAGGAATGTTGACTTGCCGGAGCCGGGCTTACCTAATACTCGCAGCTTACTATATTTCTCCACTGCGTCCATTCCCGAAATTTGAGATGCCGTAATTTTTCCTAACCCAAAGCGATCAATATCTTCAGGATTAAGATTACCCAAAGCTGATGTATCTAACCATTGCTGGCTGGCGATTTGCTCTAAAATATTGACATCCGTAAAAATATTGTTAATGGCAACGGGACGGTTGATGTCTAATAATTGTAGGATGCCACATTGATGCTGAATTTTGTCTTGACGCTGCGATCGCACTGTATTAACCAGAGTATCTAAATCAATTGGAGCAGCAGGTGTTGATCCATCCCCATCCTCCCCTTCACGGTCAATTACTTCTGCAGGTGGACTGTCACAAATTTCTCGCCAATTTAAGTCAAGGATTGCACAAATTTCAAAGAATGTATATCTCTCAATCGGTTGTCCCGCAAAAAAACGCCAAATTGGTTGTCGAGTTTTAATTCCTACTTCATTTGCTAAAAATTCCTGAGTCCAGCCTTTTAATGCAAACATTTGCTTGGCTTTTTTTATGCCTGAGGGTGATGCCCTAAGCGATCTTTTTGCCATTATTTCCCCCCGACTATCGGTAGATGTATTTAGTGTGGGTAATTAAGTTATACCTGCAAACCTAAGTAACATGTGTTTACAAAAGTAAATAATCGTAATTAAATCACCCCAAATATTAAGTTTTTATACAAAAATCGGCAAAATATTTATGGTGTGAAGCTAAAAAATGTAACAAACATAAAATATATGATTGATTTTTGATCAAATAATTTTTACAAATTTGCGATCGCTCCACTCTGATTTCAGCTTTTTAAGCATTTAATAAGTTTTGTGTTTACATTAATCATTTCATTCTCGTCAATCATGACATCAATCATTTTCCTGCAATCGTGAAAGAGTACAAGCAGCAACTCATGCACTGAAATTAAAGTTTTTGGAGGATTAAGGTCATGCAAAAGTTAAGTCTAGGTTACTTTTTTACTACGATGTCAATTGCGATCGCCTCCACGGCATTAATCGGAGTGACATCAGCCCAAGCAGAAACAGGTGAGTTTATAGATAGTTCTTCACCACAGGTAATTCAGAATATTTCTGGCAATATCATTACCTTTAAAGGAAGAGAAGTAGAAGCCCATAATTACTACGTTCCCTATTGGATGTTTAGTAAATATAATCTTCAAGTAGGATCATCTGTCTATCTTTATAATCGCAATGTGATTCAAGGTATCTATCGTGGACCCTATGTCGATGCCATCAGTGATGGACTACTGAAAGAGGGAGCATTTTCAATTTCCCAAACTCGCAGATATTGTACAGTTACAGAAAGTCCTGCTAGTGAAGGTTTAGAAGAAGGAAAACGGATTTGGTATAAATCTGAATGCTGTCTAGCAACTATTCCCGTGGTTGGGGCAATGTGGATGTATGAGCCACAAGCAGTTGTCTATAGAGAACCAGTGATTCGTCAAGTCACCCCAATTCCCTATAATGCACCAGCTCCTATTCCCGCACCTGTCAATCCGCCAGTTCGAGGCTTGTGGTAACAGTTAGTAAAAAATCCGTAAATTCAAACACTTGAAAGGCAAGAAAGAAAAAATATGAATATTCTTTGGTTTATTTTAATTGGCATGGCGGCTGGTTGGCTAGCAGGACAGTTAGTCAAGGGCAGCGGCTTTGGCTTGGTGGGTGACATTGTAGTCGGCATCATTGGCGCATTACTGGGCGGGCTGATATTCAGTACCTTTGGCGTCTCTGCGGGCGGCGGATTGCTAGGCAGTTTGATCGTTGCCACAATTGGTGCCGTGATCCTCTTATTTGGATTACGTCTCATCAGATCAGCTTAGAACATAAATGAATAATGAGAAGTAATTAGTTCTCATTCACTTAACAACAAAATGGAGATTATTAAAAATCATGGATGATGAAAAAGAAATCACTACTAGAAAAGTAACATCTAATCCGATCACGCCTGTAGATGGATATAGAGTAACTGAACAAACTACCTCTAGGGCGCGGAGTGATAATAGTGCCACTGGATTAGTTATTGCGGTTTTACTCATTTTGGCTACGGGAGTAGGAGCAGGCTTATATTATTTGAATAATCGCCCAAGTTCGACAATTGTATTACCAGGAGCAACTAATATAATTAAAGAGAATAAATCAACCGTGATTGAGCGCAATAACACAACAACTAAAGATGCCACACCCCAGACAACTCCAAATGTTGAAGTTAATATACCTGCACAGCCTGCTCCTAAGGTTGAGGTTAACGTTCCTCCTCCTACGGTAATTGTCCCCAAGGTTGATGTTAATGTTCCTTCCACTACTACTACCACCACTCCTAATTTTGTAGTTCCACCTACGAAAACTACTAATGGTCAGTGAATTGCTTAATTCCTATTGAGTATTAAGTAAGTTAGTCCCTAGGTGATCTTCCAATTCGAGTTATTTGAATAAGTACGATAGATGATGTTTATGACTTTATCTGTCGTAGTTTTTATATAAAGCTCAAGGATGTCTATACCCTAGAATTTATCGGAAATTGAATAGATAGTAAGGCAAAACGTGAAGGTTTATGTCAATTTCAGACAACTTGTGCAACTTATACAACCATCAAACATGATTTCAAGCAACAGGATGTAATGCTGATGATGTCAATAGATTACACAAAGAGGTGAAATAAATGACTAATATTAAAAATACTATTGGTTTGATTAGAAATTTAGTAATTGGGGTAGCTTTAGCATTAATTCTGCAATTTACATTTTCTAATTCTCATGCGATCGCAGCTAGCTTTGGTCAGCAAATAGATACTGCAACTAATAAAACAACGGATACCACCAAGGAATTAACCCGTGATCTTCATGATGGTAGAGGAGATAAGGTAGTTGCCAAAGTGAATGACCTTGCTAAAGAAATGGGAAATAACACAAGTGAAGCAGCTAAAGATATAGATGCTACAAATAGACAAAATGTCCGTAATCTCAAAACTGCGGCGGAAAATACCAAAAATGCCATTGGCGATCGCACTAATGAAGTTATGGATAAAACCAAAGAATTAGCAAACAAATCTGGAAATGCTGTGGGTGAGGCTGTTGATTCTGTCAAGGAATTTTTTGGACAGTAAAACTCAAGATTTGAATTTCCAAATAGATTTTTCAATTTAACAAAGGAGAAACTGTTATGAGTATAGATAACAAAATCGATCAAGCCGCAGAAGCAGCCAAAAAAGCAAATCACGATATTCATGATGAACATAATTCTAATAAAGATTTAGGAGATCATGCTAGAGACTTAGTAGAGAATGTGACCGAAGGTACTAAGGAGAATTTTGAGAAAGCTAAAGAAGCGGCTGAACGGGCTAAAGATGCTATTGGTAAAGGCGTAGAGAAAGCCAAACACAAGGCAAGTGATGTGATTGAGTCTGTGAAAGATAGCATAGAACACAAGGAACATCAAAAGTAATATTGGGAATCATTCCAGTATTTCTGAGTTAACTTATCCATTAGAAAACGAATTTCCATACTTACAGTTCGCTAACTAATGGGTAAGTAATTCTAAATTTATCCATTCTATCCATTGAATTTAATCGAGAGGATATATGCCAAGACTTGTAGGAAAAAAATTTAATCCAGCTTTATCAATTGGTTTAGGACTATTGATTGCTGCCCTTGGCACAATAGCATTGGAATACTTCGGTGTAATTAATATTATTCCCGATACTGGTAAAGAACCCAAACCAACTAGCACTTCTACTCAAATGCCAGTACAAATAAATAAGTCTAATAATTCTACTAATTAAGATCATCTTTGGTGAAAGAGAAAATTTTAGAATTGCTTTTTGAGTAGGTATCAGTTTTAGTTTATGACAGAAAAGGAATTGGAGAGTAATTACAATGCGAAATGGTAGAGATATGATTGGTAAGCCAGTAGTTGCCTTTGACTCTGGAGAAAAGCTGAAGACAGTTGTAGATTTGATTTTTGATCAAGAGAGTAATTTACTATTAGGATTTCTAGTAGATGAAGCAGGCTGGTTTAGTGATGCTTTGGTGGTGCCTTTAAGTATGATCACTGCGATCGGTTCTGATGCAATAATTGTTCCCTCTGCGGATGCTATTTCCCCAGCCACTAACTATCCTGCAATTCAGAATATCCTAACAAGGGATAATATTCTTAGAGGTACTCGGATTATGACTGTTGATGGTCGTGATTTAGGAACTATGATTGACCTTTACTTTGATGATATTAGTGGGGTGATTGAAGGTTACGAAGTCTCGGGAGGTATTTTTGCTGATGCCTATTCTGGTCGCTCTTTTGTGCCTGCTCCCAATACCATAAAAATTGGTGAAGATGTGGCGTTTGTTCCCTCTGAAACTGCTGAATTAATGGAAGAACAAGTGGGAGGAATTAGGGCAACCCTTGAAACAGTGGGTGGCAAAGTTCAAGAGATAGCCCATGTTGCAGGTGAAAAGGCTCAAGAAGCTGCCCAACTGACAGGAGAGAAGTTACAAGAAGTTACGCAGATGGCAAATACTAAGCTGACAAATGCTGTTGTCAATCCTGAAGAGCAGGAAGATTTTATCTTAGGAAAAATTGCTCAAAAAACCTTGATAACTCCCGAAGGCGTAATCATAGTTCAAGAAGGTCAGGTTGTAAATCAAGCCGATATTCTGGTGGCTCGTAACCACGGGATGATCGACGAACTCTATCGAACCACAGGCGGTAATGTCAGGGGCAGATTAGGAGAGAAGATAACTGATGCTGTAGTAGGTATGACTGCCAATATTAGTTTAGAACAGTCTCAAGGACGGCGAGTGCATAGGACAGTGTTTACATCTGAAGGATCGGTTGTGGCAGTAGAAGGACAAATTGTCACTCCCCAAGTAATTGCTAGAGCTAAAACCCATCATCAAGAACAAGCTCTATTAGAGGCGGTGGGATTAACCACAGTTGATGCCTTAAAAACTACGGGTTCTGATGTGGGGACACAGGTTAAAGATGGAGCTAAAGGGTTATGGGAAAAAGTTAAAGAAACTGCTAGCAATCTCCAGGAGCATGGAACTCAAGTAATTGAAGATAAGAGAATTAATGGGGCTTTAGGTCGTGCAGTGACTAGGGTTATTCTTGATCGGAATGACGAGGTGATTCTTAATGTCGGTGAATTAATTACCCATCAGGCGATCGCTATTGCTCGTGAAGCTGATGTCCTAGAAATTTTGCTGGATTCAGTTTACACAGAAACCCCGAAGCTATCTTTGGAAGAATTACGCGCTCCTGAAGCTGGGAAAGCAGCTTTGGTTGAGTAACAAATGAATAGGAAAATTTACGCTTCCAATCATCTCCAATAATCTAAGTAGGAAAATATATGAGTAGTCTAATTGCGGTTGGTTTTAAGGATGAATTCACGGCTGATCAGGTAATCCTAGAACTCCGAAAGCTCCAACGGGAACATTTAATAGATTTAGAAGATGCGGCGATCGTAATTCGGGACAATGAAGGAAAAGTAAAAATCAAACAAACTCAAGAACTTGTGACTTCAGGCGCATTAAGTGGGGGATTTTGGGGACTACTATTTGGTTTAATCTTTTTTAATCCCCTCTTGGGTTGGGCAATTGGGGCAGTTGGGGCATTAGCAGGCGCAGTTTCAGGATCATTAATAGATATTGGGATTGATGATAACTTTATCCGAGATGTGGGCAAAGCGATCGAACCCGGTACCTCTGCAATTTTTGTATTAGTGAGAAAAGCCACTTCCGATAAAGTCTTAGAAGACCTCAGCAAATTTGAAGGTAAAGTTCTGAAAACTTCGCTTTCCTATGATGACGAAGCAAAACTCCAAGCCGTTTTATCAAGAGCCTAAAATGCTTCTGAAATATCGCATAATTTTATAATTTTAAGGAGATTTATATGTTATCAAATTCAACACAAATCACGGTTTTAGGACTTACAGGACTACTTCTAGGCTTATCTTTTGCTCTTCCTATCCAAGCTGAAACCTGTTCTGCCCTTAAAGTCATCGGAGCTAATGGTACTAAAGTACAAAAAACTGTTTCTCCTATTAGTACACTCGTAACTAATAATAATTGGAATACTGATTTTGCTGTGACGGGTGGGCGTTCTTTTAATCGCTATGTAGCAACTATTATTCCTGAAAATAATGCCAACTATGATGTGAAATTAAACCTAAAATACAGCGACAATAGCAGTACGGAAGTAGATAAAAGAGACAATGTGGCAGTTAAAGTACGACAACCCCTAAGGTTAGAAGGCATCCCCCGATCGCAGGGCGAGCCGTTTCAGGTCAATGTATTTGTTGGTGGAATTAATGCCATTGGTAATACTTATACTGTATCCGTTGCAGGCTGTAATTAAGTAAAAAGTCTTATGTCAATAAATCCCAGCTTAGAGGCTCTCCAAGTTTTACATCCCTTGAAATCTGCTTACCAATGATGACATCATAATATTTTGGTGGCAAACCAAAGCCTGGACGAATTGCCCTGAGATTTTCATTGGTGAATATATCACCTGCCTTCATATCCTCTGCAATGTAGAGCCTGTTTCATATCTCATGAGTAGCAATTCTTTTTAGCATCAAGCGAATAAAGCAAAGATTGAGTTTAGCTGTAGCATTAACGAGAGTTCTCTCAAAGTTCTTAACTAAGATTTTGCATCTTTCAACCCAAGCATTTGACCTTTCAATTACCCACCTTGTCGGCACAACTACAAACCCAGACAGACCTTTTTCTGCCTTCTGTTGCTTTGATACCTTAGGAGAAATTTCAAACCTAATCTTAGTCATAATCTCAGGATAAACCTTCTGTAAATCAGTCGTCAATTTTTCGATATGATAACCACTATCCAGCAATATCGTAGTTAGGGTAATGTCATCTGGCTTCGATTTGAAGTAATCAATGTTAAACGTTAACATCTCAATCAGTCCTTGGTCATCTGATACATTTGCTCTTGTTAAATACCCAGAGTGTCAACGGCTAAATGTCTTTTGATCCCGTTAGTTGCTTTGTAGGAGCAGAAGCCCTTGGATTCTATACTTGCATTACAAGTATTTTTCACTGCTTGTGAGTCAATGATGATTAAAGTTGTCCATTTTGATTTTTTTTGACTGTTCACGGGCTGTTGCATGCAAAGCTTCCATAATCGCAGTAAATGTACCTGTATCTTTCCACTCCTTGTAGTATCGATACACTGTAGAGAATGGTGGTAAGTCTCGGGGCATATCTCGCCAATTACAACCGTTTTTGAGTTGGTAGAGTATGCCGTCTAAAATTTGTCTTTTTGTCCAAGTTGGCGGTCTAGTTTGCTTTTTCTTTGGGAGCAATGGTTCTATAATTTCCCATTCTTTATCTGTTAGGCTACTTGAGTATGGATTTAGCATTTTCTAAGCATCATAAATCTTGCTCATAATAGATATGAAACAGGCTCTATACTCCTCGATTTGGTATAATTAGGCTTCAAGCTAGATAACTCTCAATATTAGTCGTATAAATTTTGTATAAATTACAGATGTAAAATAAGCTTATAAATTATTTGGAAAAGTAATTGATCGTAGCAGCATTAGGCTTAGATGTGGGTCGTAAACGGATTGGTGTGGCAGGATGCGATCGCACAGGCTTGATTGCCCACGGGATCACAACTATTTTTCGCAAGTCTTGGCAACAGGATATGGCAGAACTTCAACAATTAGTCATAGAACGAGAAGTTAATATCTTAGTTGTGGGGCTACCCTACAATATGGACGGTAGTATTGGCTATCAGGCAAAGCATGTACAGAAATTTGCCTACAGTGCCGCTAAACATTTAGAACTAGATTTAGAGTTTATGGATGAACGCCTTACCTCCTTTGAAGCAGAGCAAATGATGATGAACTCAGGAATTTCGCCAAGAGATAACAAGGCACTAATTGATCGCAAGGCAGCAGCTTTAATTTTGCAACAGTGGCTTGAGATAAAACGCCATAAATAAGACCTAACTCAGGTCGGAAATAAACTTGCTAAGAACGTTGCTTTTCAGGAATCTCTATCCCATACAAAAATAAATGAAGGATCTCTAGCGGTGACATCGGCGGGCTATGAATCATGATGTCATCATTGCTGGGATGAAAGTGAAAGCGCATATTTTTGACATCATTGTCATGATCTGGCAAGTTGAGATCAAATCTTAAAAACCATTTTGAAACTTCAGGAGGATAGCGGATCTCAAAATCGAAAGCAATTATTTGAGCAGGTGTGATTGTTTCATCAAGGGTAATTGCAAAATCGAACCAGCAGCCGCTATGGAGCTTGAAATGTGGAATTTCTGGATTACGCTTAAAGTTCTTGGCTCCTCCCAAAATTTCAGAATATCCTTTTTGTTTGACTTCAGATGAATCTTGAAGCTTTAGTAATTTAATGATTTCATCAGGTTTATTGGATAGAATCTTTTTACCTGAAGCTAAATTGAGAATGTTTAAAATTTCTGCTCTTAAAGTCTTGGCATTTTTTACTTCAAGTGGAGTGTGATCAAATGAGCGACTCTGAATTTCTTTACACATTTCCTTCCAGCTACTTTTGTTGCTCAAGCAAATCTCCTCGATTTAGTAAAATTAACCACTCGGCGTATTCAGGATCGTGAGGAAGTTGAAGGTTTTCAGCTAATTTAATTACCTCATCATTGGATTTTCCAGTCCACTCTTGTAAAGCACTAAGTCGAATATGAGCTTCTTCCTCAGTTAATATTTCTGCATCTTTTTCAAAGTAAAAAACCTTTGCACCTAGCCAACTAGCAAAATTAGGCGCATTATGTAGCAACGAATATGTAGATTCCTCGGTAAGCAAAATTAGTCCGCCTTTGTCACCTTTATCCAAACGGCTTCGTAACGCATCAAAAGATTTCCAGTCCGCAGTTTGCCATAATTCTAATTGCCAAAGTAGGATATAGTCTTGCTCTGCTTTTTTAACTTGTTCTATGAGTTCTCTTACGCCATTTTGACCAGAAATAACGGCAATCTCAGACTTAATAAAAATTTCCAGAGTATCTTGTAAGTCCACAACTGTAGAGGGTATATCCTCAGATTTCACTACCAGCACTGCCCAAATATTACTATCAAGATGGATAATCCTTTTAATCAATAACTCATCTAAAGATAATTTATCCACTTACAACACTCACAGTAATTTGAGTTGAAATATATTTGGCTATAACTGGGTGAACAGCAAAGCGTCTAAACGGAAATCTGTACTCTAAAATATAGCCGCCAACCAATAGTTCCAAATCTTCTGGGGTTTGGGGAAAGAAATTTTTCCCTGCTAAAACTTGTTTGATGGTTTCTAACCCTTCCTTAGTTAAACCTGCCACTTTTGAACGAGTTAAAGACCAAACTGCTTTTTCAACGTGAACTAAATCAATATTTTCAGAGCCATCAAAATAAGCTTCTTCAATGGCAGATTGAGCTAATGACATTAGATCGCGTAAAACCCCTCCCGAATTAGAAATTAATAATGCTCTAGTTGACTCGGTAATAAAATTATCGGTATCTCGCTTTGCCAAAATATTTGTAAAGAATTTAGAGGCTTCATCATGTTCTTCAACATCTAAATATGGTATGTAGTACAACTCACCCGCAAAGCTTTCAATAGTTTCTCTCTCTTTGTATGCTGTAATTACAGAACCAACTAGTGCAGATCCAAAGCCAAACTTCTTCATCTCGATCGCATCTTTCAACGCTGAATTAATAAAAATCTGAGAGTTACTAAGTCGATCCAATCCATCAAAAAAGAAAGTGATTTTTTTGCCAAGTGTTTCTCTAACTTTCTCACCAATTTTAAAAAATGTTCTTGTTAGATCATTACTACCATTTTCTGTTTTTCTTTCTAAAAGCCCTTTGTGCTGAATAACTTCAGTTCTTGGAGCGTTTATAGTCATTCTTATACTTCTTTGTGCAATCATTTGCTCTAAAGAAAGAACTTCTCTAGTTTCAGTGTATCCAAGCGCAATATCATTTATTGTTTTTCTGTATCGTTCTGGATAAGTTATTTTCTCTTCATCTAATAATTTCAGAAGTTCTAATGCAGCGATCGCTATTAATGCACCAGGTTGAAGGTCAGATATATCAGTGTAGAGAGTGATATCAACATAGATCGCTTTTATATCCTCTAGGGTATTGAGTCTTTCTGTAGCCAGTAGTAATTGGGTGGTTTTACCTGAACCGATGCCGCCCAATAAAAGATGCACTGATGATGGACGCAATTCCACCCGCCGAGCAATTTCCCCTACAGGATTATTAGGTAAATCAATATAAAATCCCTTTTCGATCGCCCGTTGAGGATTAGAACTACCTTCAAAAGACGACATGAGTTTGCGGAAAGTTTTTAGGCGATCGGACATAATTATTAATCAACCAGTAATCAACCAAACTTTATGGGTATATTTTAGCGGACAGACACAAGGCTTTGCTTATTGTTACAATGGAGATCTCTTTCTAAACATCCTAAAAATAGCAACTAATTTGGATAACCCAGAGTCGTAATATACAAAACTGCCTCATCCGTAGGAATACCCAGAACCTCATTCACTTGATCATCAAAAAATCCTGCAATTCCGCTAACTCCCAAGCCCAACTGAATCGCTGCCAAATTTAATCTTTGTCCTAAATGTCCAGCATCCAAATGTAAATACCGATAGGAGCGATCGCCATACTTTTCTATAGCTTTTTTTAAGTCGGCAGTATGAAAAATCACCGCACTCGCATCTCGTCCAAGGTCTTGTCCTAAGCACAGAAAATGCAACTCTTTACGAAAGTTTTTAAAGCGAATTTGGCGAAACTCTTCAGTAATTGGGGCATAGTAATAGCAACCATCTTCCAGTCCTGTAACCGCAGACACGGCAATAAAGGTTTCAATTAAACTTAGATCGAAATAATCTGGCTCGCCATCTAAACCCTGATTAATGTAGTGAATGGGTTGATAGACAAAATCTAAAATCGTATTTAACTGTTCTAGGCTTAAAGGCTCCCCTGTAAAAGCACGGGTAGAACGCCGTTTTAGGATTGTACTTTCTAAGTCCTCTAATTCTGTGCCCCAGTTAAGAGAATTAGTAACAGTTGAAACCTTGGTGCAGAAAGGAAAATTATACTTATCCTCAAAGTTATTTAGGGATTTTGCGATTTTCAAATCCGATCCAGCCCCCTGGATTTCGCTATGAATTTCCGTAGCTTGATGTAAGTAGCCTAAGAGTTCACCATCGGCAAGGCGGGGATAGTCAGTATTTGTGCCAGAAGCTAGGGCAGTGGGGGCAGTAGTCAAAATTTGGGCAATTTGAGATGAGTTTGCTGGTAGATCATCTTTTAAATCAAGGATGGGAATTATAGCGATCGCTCCTTCTTGGGTTTTATCTAAATACAGCAAATCATTCACTACCTGATCATCAAAGCCACCGAGTAGGTAAGGACGGAAATCATTAATTGCTCCTGCCAGTTCAATATTGCCTAATAAATGCCCTGTATCAAGGAAAATGCGCCGATATGCCCGATCTTGGTACCGCCATGCTGATCGATAAAATACCCCTGTAGTGGCGATCGCAAAATCCGTAATCCTAAATACAGGATGGGTAAAGCAGGCAACTTGTAAACGCTCCCACACTTGATCTGATTCCCAAAAATGCACAAGGGCATGAGTTTGAGGCTGATAGTTGTAAATACCTGGCGGTAAAAATGAGCGATTATTAGCAATAATATATACTTCTGCTGGATAGAGTCCCCCCGCCGATGGTGCCGATCGCAGGTACATATCACCGTTGACTGTGCGAATTCTAGCGGTTAGTCCATAGCTACAAAGCAAAAGCCGAGAGAGTCGTTGCCATTTTTCCGCAATAAAATTATTTGGAGTATCTTCGGTCAGATACATCTTTAGATCGTAAACCTTACCAACTTGATAAACCTTAAAGGCAGAAGGTTGCTGATCCCAATCCAAAGCTCTTCCCTTTGTAGCAATAGTTTCAGGGTCATACTTAGTGCGCTCATGATAGTACTGCGCTATGGAAGTTTTAGTTTCAGACATGAGTTAGGCTATCCCGTGGTAACTTAAAATTATACGCTCTTTGGATAACCTAAATGGCTCAACAAGAATTATCAAATGGCAATGTCTTAAATTCCAACTATCAAAAAGCAGAACCCTTCCTATGGTTTCACATAGCTTTGCTAGCAGCAGTACCACTCACCTTAGTTATAGGAATGCTAGGCTTAGGCGTTGGTGATCCAGTTTTACCTGAATGGTTAGAGATTACAGTTTTAGGGTTGCCCCCGATCGCTTTACCAGTAATTTTGCAGTGGTGGAAGCCCCTATCGCCATTTAGTGTATGGTTATTTGCCAAGCCCCTAGAGTTAACCGATGATAATGAACGTCGCATTTTAACGGTTGTTAAGGAATTTAAAACGGTTTTAGTAGCGATCGCCCTCGGGGTTTTAATTGATGCCATTTTCTGTAAAATCTATGCGGGGGCGCCTTTGGTTGAAAATGTATTACCATTACCCGACGGTTTAAGAATTATTGGAATTATCTGGTGGTTAGCGTTTTTTCTAGTAAGTAATTTACTTTTGCAAGCGGGAGCGGTGGCAATTAGGGTGCTTTTGCGTTCCGAGGCTGATTTAAATCAACTCAACCCTTTACCTATAGAGAATATTAATTCGGCTTTTACTAGTCTAGGTAAGCGATCGCCACGCCTCTTATACTTGATTTCAGATTCTCATATTCAAGAAGCGATATTAGAGCCGAAACCTAAAGATCAAACACAATCACGGAAAGATACTCCCACAGTTAAACCAGAAGTAAAAACACCAGAAATTACTCAACCAAAACCAGTTTCTGAAACTATCCCAGAAGAACCTATCCCTATAGTTGAGCCAGTATCTGCACCAAATGCGATCGCCCCAGAAGTTGCTATTGATAATCCAGTTAATAATACAAGCGATACAGAGGTTTTAACATCAGATGGAAAAGAACCACAAGCAGAATCTCCTGAATCTGAAGTAACTAATTTAGTAGAGACCTTAGTTCCTATTACCCCAGATATAGAGGCTCCCCAATCAGCACCAATAACGGAAGCAATTCAAGTCTCTATAGAAGTTCCAATTCCTACTCCCCCAGAGCCAGTTGTAACTAATTTAGAGGTACCTACAGTTCCTACGGCAGAGCCTGAATCCCCACCCACTGAGGGAGACATAGTAAATCAGGATGCTATAACTGAACAACTTTTAATTCGGACTAAAGAGATCATTGCTAAGGCTGAGGTAGTATCTCCTAAAATATCTACAGAGGATTCTCCTACAACTTCAGAAGAAAATTCTGCTATTAGTTCAAATGAATTTAATCCAAATACAGAAACTGTTCCTGAAATTGAATCTGCATCACCAACTACGCCTACTTCAGAAAGTTAATAGTTAGAATGCCCGCTAAGGATATTTATCATGATTGTGTAAAGAATGCCCTAATCAAATCAAATTGGGACATTACCCATGATCCTTTGCGGATTCGGTTAACACGGAAAAACTTATTTGTAGATTTAGGTGCTGAGCGTTTAATTGCTGCAAATCGGGGATCAGAAAAAATTGCTGTTGAAATCAAAAGTTTTACTCAGGCATCAGATATAAAAGATTTAGAAGATGCACTCGGTCAATTCATTCTTTACGAACGATTGTTAATTCGATACGAACCTGATAGAAAGCTTTATTTGGCAGTTGCTGATGCAGTCTATAAGTCAATATTTGAGGAAGAAGCAGGTCAAATTTTACTCGAAGATAAGCTGATCCGACTAGTTACATTTAATCCTAAAGCAGAGGTTATTACACAATGGATTTCCCCTTAACAAATTTTCAAATTGCGATCCAGAAAGTTTTTAATGATTACATAAATTTTTTGGGCGAAACTGAGGATATTCACTTAGAGGCAGTGATAGATAAAGATCATGATCGGTATCTACTCATTGAACTGGGATGGGAAAATGGTCGCCGCATTTATGGAACGCTAATACATATAGATATTATCAACAATAAACTTTGGATTCAGCAGGATGGAACGGAAGCAGGAATTGCAGATGATTTAATTGCTTTTGGCATACCCAAACATCAGATCGTACTGGGCTTTAAGCCGATTGAGCGTCGGGAACTTACCGAGTTTGCTGTTTTCTAAATTAAGATTTTATCTGTGTGGGAAATTTACTTTAAAAGACTTAATCATAATGCCTCTTAAACCCTGTGTTTTTCTCGATCGCGATGGCGTATTAAATCAAGAAGCTGGATACATTCATAATCTTGAGGATTTAGTACTTATCGATGGTGTGGCTCAAGCTGTGCGATCACTCAATGATCACAATCTATTTTGCTGTCTAGTTTCCAATCAAGCAGGAGCCGCCCGTGGTTATTATGCCCTAGAGCATATCGAGGCTTTACATCAACGCTTACAATATCTCCTCCAATCTGAAGCAGGGGCATATCTTAATGCCATGTATTACTGTCCTAGCCTCAGCCAACCTGAAGGTGGAATAAATCCTAGTTTGAACTACTGGTCAACTTGGCGCAAACCGAATACGGGAATGCTAGTTGCGGCAGCATGGCAACATGACTTGGACTTAAAGCGCAGTTTTATGGTGGGGGATAAAGCCACAGATATTGATCTGGCAAATAACGCAGGCTGCAAAGGAATTTTAGTGAAAAGTGGCTTTGGGACAAAAGTATTAGCAGGAGACTATCAACATCCCGTGCAACCAGACTACACTGCCGATCATTTACCCAAGGCTGTAGAGTGGATACTCAGCCAAATTTGAAGTTCTAATCACAACCCAAGGATTCCCTCGTACTAACTCCTGTAAATGGGTTAGTTCCTTTTGCTTTACTACATAACCACTTAATCTGCGCCCCATCTAGCAAAGCATCGGTAAAATCTGCCCCATCAATCTTGGCAAAATCAAAGGTACTCCGCAATAGCAAAGTATCAACTAAAATGGCATCAGTTAAGTCGGCATTGGCAAAATCTATTTGATCCAGCATTCCCGTAGTAAAGTTTGCCGCCCTTAAATTAGCATTGCGTAAAATTGAAGCACTGAAGACCGCACCCCGTAAATCTGCTCTCTCAAAGTTAGCATTTTCCATATTGGCATTGGCAAACCCTGAACCCCGCAATTCTTGACCCGAAAAATCTCGCCCCTTAAGCGCACCATGACTAAAAGATAGCGGCGTAGCAGAGGCAACGGGAGAAAAACATAAAATCGGAAAATATAAAACCAGAGCGATCGCTAATACTAGAAAGGTTTTCATGTGGTTTTTAGTTATTTTTAGACAATTTCACTAATTGCAATATTACTTACATCATTCAATTCCACAGTCTCAATATTTTTTGCAGTCGCTAGATATGCCCCCACTAAATTCGCTCCCCCTAGCTTGACTCGACAGATATTTGCCCAATTGAGCTTTGCTTCTGTCAGATTAGCTCCACTCAAGTTAGCATCGGTTAGATCGGCATCACTTAAATTTGCCCTTGTTAAATCGGCATCAGTTAAATTTACCCCTACCAAATTGGCACCGCTTAAAATTGCCCCGCGTAAGAAAGCCTTGGTTAAATTAGCACCCCTCAGATCAGCATGGGTCAAATTAGCATTCGTTAAAAACGCCTCAGATAAATCTGCCTCAATTAAGATTGCTTCACTTAGATTTGCCTCTATTAATATAGCCTCGCTTAAATTAGTTCCCGTTAAAGTAGCCTTATTTAAACTGGCACCATTGAGGTTGGCTTGGCATAGGTCTGAACCATTGAGATTGGCATTATTTAAGTTTGATAAGTTAAGTTCTGCCCCAATCAACCGAATTAGCTCTAAATTAGCTGAACCTAAATCTGCTTCAATTAGGCTAATCTCGTTTAAGCTAGCCCCCGTAAGATTGACATCCCGTAACTTAGAACGGCTGAAGTCTCTATCTCCAGATTCATAGCTTTCTAACAGTTGATTGGCATCCATAGATTTTTTACTCTTGGTAATTTTTAAGGACGCTTTTGCAAAATCTGGGCTGCCTCTTTCGCAAAGTAGGTCAAAATTATATCTGCACCTGCCCGCTTCATACTGGTAAGGGTCTCTAGCATGACCTTTTCGCCATCAATCCAACCTCGTTCGGCGGCGGCTTTGATCATGGCATACTCCCCACTAACATTGTAGGCAGCTACAGGTAAATCCGTAGCATCTTTAACTTTGGCAATAATATCCAAGTAAGCTAAAGCGGGCTTCACCATAACAATATCTGCTCCTTCAGCAATATCTAAATAAACTTCTTTTAATGCCTCACGGCTATTGGCTGGGTCCATTTGATAGGTTTTCTTATCTCCCGACTTAGGTGCGGATTCCAGAGCATCTCGGAATGGACCATAATAGGCAGAAGCATACTTAGCAGAATAGGCAAGAATAGCCACATCCTCAAATCCGTCGGCATCTAAAGCATCTCTAATTGCCCCAATTCTTCCATCCATCATATCTGAGGGCGCAACCATATCTGCCCCAGCCACAGCTTGAGACAAAGACATTTTAACCAAAACTTCAACGGTGGGGTCATTAACAATAATGCCATTCTCATCAACTAAGCCATCATGTCCGTGGGTCGTAAATGGGTCAAGGGCGACATCCGTAATGACTAAAATATCGGGAATTGCCTGCTTGATTGCGCTTACAGTTTTCTGAATTAGCCCATTGGGGTTATAGCTTTCAGTACCACCGTCATCTTTTTTCTCATTGGGTACGACGGGAAATAGGGCGATCGCATTGATGCCGAGGGCATAGACTTCAGCAATTTCTTTTAATAATAAATCTAGGGTGTAGCGATAGCATCCGGGCATAGATGATACTTCAACTTTGGTATTTTCACCTTCCATTACAAACAGAGGATAGATGAAATCATTGACGGTTAAAGTTGTTTCACTGACTAGGCGACGAATGGCTGGATTACGGCGGAGGCGGCGGGGACGGTTAACTTGTAGCATTTACTTATATTTAAGTATTTAAGTGTTTCAGTAAATTTTTCAGATAAAAACGAAAAAGATTCGATTTTGGGTAATTTATTATACCAAAACCTATACGGCAGGCTTAAGATTGCAATATAGCTATAGAAATCTATGGCAAAAATTCAAAAAAACTTAAATATTTAGGAAAATTTAGAAAAAATTAGATGTCAGAGAGTAATAAAACGATCGCCGTAGGAGTTTCAGGTGCATCGGGCATGATCTATGCGGTGCGATCCCTAAAGTTTTTACTTTCAGCAGGCTATACAGTTGAGCTAGTAGTATCTAAGGGTGCAATATCTGTCTGGAATTCTGAGAATATTACGGAGGGAAAAATGCCTAGCAACCCTAAACAACAGGAACAATTTTGGCGATCGCAATGCCAAGAAACAGGAGGTCATCTAACTTGTCATGCTTGGGGAGATATAGCGGCAAATATTGCTAGTGGGTCATTTCAGACTTTGGGTATGGTGGTAATTCCCTGTAGTATGGCAACGGTAGCTAAAATTGCCCAAGGTATTAGTTCCGATCTATTAGAACGAGCCGCCGATGTCCACCTCAAAGAAGGTCGAAAGCTAATTATCGTCCCACGGGAAACCCCTTTAAGCCTAATTCATTTACGCAACTTAACTGCTTTAGCGGAGGCGGGTGCCAGAATTGTTCCTGCGATTCCTGCGTGGTATCATCAACCGCAAACTATTAATGATCTGGTTGATTTTGTAGTGGCAAGGGTATTTGATCAACTGGATATTGACTCTGACTTAATCAAACGTTGGACATGCACATGAACGAGCAGAACCGCATATTTAATTTGGTGAATTTGGTGGTATGGATTATAGCGATCGCCTGTACCCTTATTCTTGTATTTCAAAATTTGCAACCCCTAGTCACAATTTATTTTCTTGGTAAATTCACTATTCCGATCCCTTTAAGCCTAGCAATTTTGGCAGCTTTTCTGATTGGCGGTATCTCGGCATTTATTGTTAACCTCATTGGATTTTGGCTTAGCCCCAAAGAGGAAGAAATAGAAACTGACGAAGAATTCCCACCAGAGCCATTACCAAACCCGCAAAAACCTAAACCCTCAGCCTATAAGTCTAATTATGTTGATTCTGTTTACGATAAAGATCAATATGACGACGATGATGATGTGATTGATGTGAAATATATAGATCGATAAAGTCGTGAGCCAGAATTTTCCCGATTTAATCTAAATTGTCAAAAATCATAAAAAGCTACAAAAAAAGGATGGAGAAAAATCCCACACCCTTATTAATAGTATTTAATTACTAAGTAACCTAAATTAGCTAAATTTCAGCAGTTAATTAGCAAGATATAACCTAAAGCTGAGGTATATATCTTTCTTTTTCAGGAACGACCGTATATTCGGCAACTATCTGCCTAAAATCGTCACCACTTAGGGTTTCTTTATCAATCAAAATATCTACAATTCGATCAATTGCCTCACGGTTATCTTCCATGATTTTTAGAGCAGTTTGATAACAACTCTGGACGATCGCCCGCACTTGTCGATCAATTTTGGCAGCACTATCTTCGGAATATTCTGAGCGAGATACTAAATCCCTACCTAAAAATACTTCCGCATTCGGAGCCTCCATCGACATTGAACCCATAGTGGACATCCCAAACCGAGTGACCATTTGCCTAGCAATATTAGTAACCTGTTGCAGATCATTACCTGCACCCGTTGTCACTTCATCATTACCAAATACTACTTCTTCTGCCGCACGACCACCTAATGCCCCCGTAATTCTGGCGATAATCTGAGAGCGAGAGATTAGGGATTGCTCATCGGAAGGCGTAAACCATGTTAAACCAGCCGCTTGTCCTCTAGGAATTAAAGTCACCTTCTGCACTGGGTCATGATCTTTGATTAAAGTACCCACGATCGCATGACCAACTTCATGGTAGGCAATTAGGCGTTTATTTCTACTATCAACTAAGGCTTTACCCTCTAGTCCTGCAATTACCCGATCCACAGCATCATCAATTTCTAGCATAGTCATCGCATCTTTACGGCGACGGGCAGTGAGAATTGCCGCTTCATTTAAAAGATTAGCCAAATCGGCTCCACTAAATCCGGGGGTACGGCGGGCGATCGCTTCTAGGGAAATATCCGAGGCAATCTTTTTACCTTTAGCATGGACACCTAATACCTGTAAACGACCTTTAATATCTGGAGGATCAACGGAAATTTGGCGATCAAAACGACCCGGACGTAATAGTGCCGAATCTAAAACATCAGGGCGGTTAGTTGCGGCAATTACAATTACGCCAGTGTTACCCTCAAAGCCATCCATTTCCGTCAAGATTTGGTTAAGGGTTTGCTCCCGTTCATCATTACCACCGCCAATGCCCGTACCTCTTTGGCGACCGACAGCATCAATTTCATCAATAAAGATGATACAGGGGGCGTTTTCCTTTGCCTTTTTGAATAGATCACGGACACGGGAAGCTCCCACACCCACAAACATTTCGACAAACTCTGAGCCAGATACGGAGAAAAATGGTACGCCTGCTTCTCCAGCGATCGCTTTTGCTAAGAGGGTTTTACCAGTACCGGGCGGTCCAATTAATAATACCCCTTTAGGAATTTTGGCACCCACAGCCGTAAAGCGTTCGGGCTTTTTTAAAAAAGTTACGACTTCCTGTAGTTCTTCTTTTGCCTCTTCAATACCCGCCACATCATCAAAAAGTACACCCGTTTTAGCATCCATGGAAAATCTGGCTTTAGACTTACCAAAATCCATAGCCTGCCCAGGTCCACCCATCTGGCTAGAGCGACGAAATAGGAAAAATAAACCAGCGACTAAAGCTATGGGAAAAATTAAGTTACTTAAAAATCCCCAAATCTGGGTGTTATTACTGGGCGGATACACAGCCAAGTCCACGCCACTTTCTTTGAGCTTGGTCATTAGTTCGGGGGCATAGGCTGGTAAATCAACCCTCGCTCTTTGTTCCCGATTTTCTAATTGGGGGTCGGTTGCGACAATAATGGCAGTGCGCCCACCCTCGTAAATATCCACCTTGCGGACACGGTGAGCATCTAAATATCCTAAGAATCTGCCATAACTAATACGAGTATTAGCAGCATTAACACTCATTTGCGGTACCGCAGGACGGGCAAAAAAGCTCTGATAGGCAAAAAATGCGATCGCTAATATGGGGAGCGACCATAGTAAAAAAGTTTTCCACGATTGTTTCATACTTAACTCTGTTAATAATTGCTTAATTAAACTTAACTTAATTATCAACTATGTAAACCAAGAATGGAAAATTCATCTTTACTTTTTAAGGTCTAGTAGATCAATGTATAGATTATGAGTAATTACCGCCAAGAATTTCTTACCTACGATCAGAATTTTGCTAAATGAATCCACTGCAGTTGACACTAACATTTAACAACTATAAAAACAATATAGCCCTGTGGCAGTCGTTTTACCAACTGAACAAATTGGGTAGTCACTGTATGGGGCAAGAAGTTTTATATTTATATACCTATCCCATTGTTACTCCACAAGGTAAGTTACTAATATCTATTTCACACCAGAAATATCCAAAATAGATTCACTAAATAGCATCACACTCTTGTTCGTTCCTTTTGATTTATACATAGCTCTATCCACCTGTTTAAAAAGGATGTCAGCCGTTTCTCCATCTCTAGGGCAGATGGCAATCCCAATAGTGGCACTTATAGGAACAATAGTTCCATTAAAATCACAGTCTTCAGAAATCCGAGCAACCATTTTGTGGGCAAGGTTAATTACTTCATCTTCTAGCTTAATATTCAAGAGGACGCAGATAAACTCATCACCTCCCCATCGACTAACGATATCTTCACCACGCACAAAATCTTGTAACCGTTTTGCCACAGTGATCAACACCTGATCGCCAATATCATGACCATAAGAGTCATTAATATTCTTAAATTTATCTAAATCAATGAACATAAGCCCAAGTTTCCAACCATGCCGTCTTGATTGAATCAATCCATGATCGAGACGCTGTTCCAATAACAAACGGTTTGGAAGCCCCGTTAATGGATCATGAAGTGCGATATGTAGTGCATCTTTCTCTTTTGCTTGGGATTTTGATAAATCGTTACGCAACTCAAATATATCTTGCTTCGTTTGCATCAGTTTAGACTCCATTTCGATGCTCTTAGCTACTTGCTGGGCGAGTTGGGTATTAACCTGCTCCAGATCTTCCGCCGCTTTTGTTACCTTTCTCTCAGCTTCTTCGTTTTGAGCAATTACCTCTTCAATACTTGGAAATGGGGGGATAACTTTATCATCATTTGTGAGAACTGCATTTACTGAACTAAGTTGATCCGCCGATTCCTCTACATTTTCTTTAATCTCTTCGTTTTGCTGGAGTAGATTTTTAAGAGGAATTGTTTTGGTACTTGATGAATCAACGGCTGCACTTGAATTATCTTTAATTTCATTTTCCATAATATTTTTCCACAGTAATAAAATTAAAGTAGATCTGGTGAGATTATTACTCAATCCTATCTATAACTATCAGTATGTCATTTTGGTCATGTAAAGCCTATTTGAGCAAAGTACAACTTGAATGAATTGTATAAAGACATGATAAATCTTTACCGTAAGCCATGATTAGGGTACTAAAGATTTCTGGAGTTGGGGTGTGGCGATCGCTAATCAGATTTAATTAAAGGTTTTAGGATTTTTAATTACCTTCCTCCTCCCTATCCTCCCTGATACTATAATCTTTCCCTAAGAAAAGATTAAATTGACGAGCGATTACGGGCGGGGATTTCTTGTCCATGATAAAATCTCGGCTCTAGGTTACTCAAGATCAACACAGTTGCGATTGCTAATTAGAGTTAATTAATCGCCAATTACGCCAATTAATTAAAGGATGAAATAATTCTTGTGGTTCAGAATAGTTAGATGCTTTGTTATCTGAAGAAAATTCCACAAATTGGCTCAATCAATTACGATTTACCCAATCTAATTTACAGTCTCTAGTTAAGGATTCGATAAATTGATTGAATTTCTGAACTAAAGATTCAGGCAATTTTTGTGGTTTTGTAATGGTGGCTTCGTAGATGGTCATGGGCTAATCTCCTAATTCTTGAAGGTAATTTCTACTTTAAAGTTTTTCCTTTTTCCTTCCTTTTAGCGTTATTCTTCAGATTGCCTTAGCGATCGCTGCGACCAAGGAGCTACAAAAAATAGTAATAGCATTCCCGGAACAGATAGGGCGATCGTACTTGCAAAAAAGTTTGACCAACCTAAAATCTTTGCCAACTCACCCGCAGGGGCGGAGAGAATATCATTACCTGCCGCCATTAAACTAGAGAGTAAGGCAAATTGAGTGGCGGAAAACTTTTGGTTACATAGACTCATCAAGTACGCCACAAATACCGATGCCACCATACCCGCACAAATATTTTCAATACTGACAACGATTAATAATGCCGTCTCGCTTTTTCCTACTAGGGACAAGCCCAAATAGCTTAAATTACTTAATGCTTGGCAGATTCCCACGACCCATAAAGCTCGATTAAGTCCAATTTTAGTTAAAACTGCCCCACCTAAAACTACCCCAACCGTAGTTGCTACAAATCCCCAACCCCCTTGTACGGTGCCAATCACTTTTTTACTAAAGCCAATATCTACTAAAAATGGGGTTGCCATATTACCTAGTAAAGAATCCCCAAATTTGAAGAGCAAGATAAAGGCAAGAATCACTATGCCAAAGATTATGCCCTTACGTTGGAAAAATTCTTGAAAAGGTAAATAAATAGCATCAATTAAGGAATCAGGCGATCGCTCTTGATCAATAGGTTCAGGAGCAAAAAATGCCGCAATAATGCCCACGCCCATTAATACCGCCATGAGTAAATAAATTACTGACCACGGTAAATAATCTGCCAGCACCAATGCCACCGAGCTTGTGGTTAAAATGGCAACCCGATAGCCTAGAATCCAAGTAGAAGCTCCTAAACCCAGTTCCGCAGTCTCTAAAACATCGGTGCGATAAGCATCCCCAGCAATATCTTGCGTAGCACTTAAAAATGCAATGATCAACGCATTAATCGCCAATATATTTAAAGCTTGTTTGGGATTCTGAAATGCCATGCAGGCGATCGCTATCATCAAACCAATTTGGGTTAAAACTAGCCAGCCCCTCCTGCGTCCTAAAAATGGCGGCACAAAGCGATCTAAAAATGGTGACCATAGAAACTTGAGGGTATAAGGTAATCTCACCAAGCTCAACCAACCAATTACCCCTAAATCAACCCCCGCTTCCGTAAGCCAAACTTGGAGAGTACGACTAGTTAGAAATAAGGGTAAGCCCGATGCGAAGCCTAAAAATAATAGAGATAGTAATTTTCGACTTTTGAGAACGGCAATAAATTCCATGTTAGCTAAACAAAAGCCCCAATAGATTCTCTAAATAATTAAATATCAGACTAAATATCAAACATATCTAAATCCATAGCTGCGGAGCCACCCCTTTCTAGCTCTACTAATAAAGTTCCTAGTTGTCTCCATACAAATAGCGCACTAAAAATTGTTAGGGTTATGGAAACTGGATAAGCCAATTCAGGAGGGAATCCAAAAATTTCTAAGCCACAGGACAAAAATACCCCAACGCTAATGGTAATGGCGAGGTATGGAATTTGAATTGAAAAACCTCTTAAATTCAAGAAAGTGCGAGAGGATCGATTTTTTGCCCATTGTTGTACTAATTCTCGTAAAGTTGCTTCAAAGGCTTTCCCTGCTGCTAAAGCTGCGACTAGAGAGGCACCAAACAAAAAATAGGGTGGATTCATGGAGACGTAATAGACGATAGAAGATGATTCCATTAGGTTTGTAGTTAGTTTTTAATTTAATGAATTTTGTGGGTATTAATATAACTTAACTTTATCAAGCTTCTAGGATTAAAAGCTAACTCCTTTGCATTAATTTTTACAGTACCTTTTTAATTTTGCAGAAAACTGCTATGGCATAGCTGAACAAGATTCCAAGATTTTAGCTGTCCCAGGAATTAGTGAATTGCTAAATTTTAGACTGCTTTTATTTGTTATGTATTGGTTATGGGGTGCGGATTATCCTGAATATTTTTAAAACCAAGTTCAAAACTGTGTTTAAAAGAACCGAAATCAAAACTACTATAATGCACAGTAAATATCGTACTATGATATACCTCCAACTTTTTGTTTATCAAAGCCATGACTATTACTTCAACTAAAGTAGGTTTAAAACTTGCTGGAAATATCAGCCATAAGTTTACGCGGCGATCTCTAATTCCTGTAAATGGACTTTGGCAGATAGAATCGGGAGTTGTGCGTACTACCACTTACTTTGAAGATGGGAATGTGGCTACCCTTGGTATTTGGGGAGAGGGTGATTTAATTGGTGCAGCTTTATCGACCACTCAGCCCTACCAAATTGAATGCTTAACAGAAGTGAGGCTAAAGGTTCTTTCCGAAGAGCTATTACCTCGATATACGAAAGAGTTAATCCTCCAAATGCAGCGTAACGAGGAATTTATCAAGATTATTCTCTGCCGTCAGACGGAATTAGCGGTAATGCACATGTTGAACTGGCTGGCAAAAAGATTCGGAACCGAATTTGACTCTGAAGAAAAGTACGGACAACAAATTAATCTACGGCTTACACATCAAGAATTAGCAGAAATTATTGGTACAACCAGAGTCACGATGACAAGAATCTTAAATAACTTTGAACGTCAAGGTTTGATTCAAAGACATCAGCATTTTATGGTGATTATGGCTGATCGTGAAGATGTTTGGCACTATGAAATTTAGCTAACTCAAAGCTAACTTAAGTAAGTGTACCCACTCAAGCTATGATCGTATTTTTGTAAAAGTAATCGTGCTTCTTCCAGGGTAATGGTTTTCGCTTGTAAGGCTTTTTCAGTTTCACGGCGCATACTTTCTAGCAATCCATCTCGACTGTATTGAACATACTCCAGTACTTCAGTCATAGTGTCACCTTTAATCACATGTTCAACTTGGTAGCCGTTGGGGGTAACGTGAATATGTACGGCATCGGTATCACCAAAAAGGTTATGGAGATCGCCTAAAATTTCCTGGTAAGCACCGCCTAAAAATAATCCTAAAAAGTAAGGCTGGTTGGGATCAAATGGATGTAGCTCTAAAACAGATTTGACATCTCTAAGATCAATAAACTTATCAATTTTGCCATCACTATCACAGGTTAGATCGGCGATCGTGCCTCGACAGGTGGGTTCTTCATTAAGGCGATGAATGGGCATAATCGGAAATAACTGATCGATCGCCCAGCTATCAGGGGCAGATTGAAATACAGAAAAATTACAGTAATAGGTAGTTGCCATGATTTTTTCTAGGTCTTCCAGATCATCGGGGACATAGTTTTGTTGACGCACAATTTTTAAGATGCGATCGCAAGCCTCCCAATACAACCTTTCTACCCTTGCCCGTTGGGATAAATTTAAATAACCAAAAGAGAATAAACTTACTGCCTCTTCTTTAAATTGGGTAGCATCATGATAAGCCTCTTGGTAGGTATCAACATTAATCTGCTCTAGGGTTTCAAACAGATTGCGAATAATTAAATGTTCTCCTTCCTCTAAAGGCGGAATATCATGACTAGGAATCCCACTCACATTCAAAACATCAAAGATTAAAACTGATTGATGGGATGCGATCGCCCGACCACTCTCACTGACTAAAGTTGGCATCGGAATATGATTTTCGGCACAGGCTTCTTTGATCTCGGCGACTACATCATAGGCATAGTTCTGCATATTGTAGTTTTTGGAGGCGTAGAAATTGGTTTTAGAACCGTCATAGTCCACACCTAAACCACCACCCACATCTATATACTTCATGTCAGCCCCACTTTTTGATAGCTGCACAAAAATTTGCGAAGCTTCCCGCAGAGCATCCTTAATTACGCCGATGGAACTAATTTGCGATCCGATATGAAAATGCAAAAGTTGTAGTGAACCTAATAAATCTGCGGCTTTGAGTTTTTCCAGTACCTCTAAAATTTCCCACATATTCAGACCAAATTTGGCGCGATCGCCTGCGGAATCTGCCCACCGCCCAATCCCCTTGGAACTTAATTTTGCCCTTACTCCTAAAATTGGTTGAATGTTGAGATTTTTGGCAGCTTTGATTACTAAATCCACTTCTTCAAGTTGTTCTAGGACAATAATTGGAGTTTGCCCTAACCTGCGTGCCAATATTGCCGTCTCGACATATTCTAAATCCTTATAACCATTGCAAATTAGTAATGCCCCGGGAGTTTTGAGCGTTGCCAAGGCAATTAGGAGTTCAGGCTTAGAGCCCGCTTCTAATCCAAATTGAAAGGACTTGCCATAGTTAACTAATTCTTCGACTAACTGTCGTTGTTGGTTGACCTTAACTGGATATACACCTCTGTACACGCCATTGTAGTTATAGCGGGCGATCGCTTTGGCAAAACAAGCATTTAACCGTTCAATCCGATCCGCCAGAATATCTGAAAACCGCAATAAAATCGGTAGCCGTAAATTTCTTTCCTTGAGATCATTAATTAAATCAAATAAATCTATGCAACCACCGCGATCGCCCTTGGGAGAAACCGTAACATGACCTGCTTCGTTAATACTAAAGTAAGGTTCACCCCAGCCATTAATCCGATAGAGTTCTTCACTATTTTGAATTGTCCATGTTTTTAACTCAGTCAGATTCTTAACCAAGATAGGTAATGTAGTTTCTTGTGCCATTGCAATTTTAAGTTTAGCTATAAATTTAGCTTCTAAATATTAACCTATTTGATTACTGAGCTTTCGCAGAAGTCTTTGCAGCCCTTGAGCTTTAACCTAAGCATAATAAAAGCCACCTCTATAAACCTTGAGAATCAGGTACATATACAGTGGCAATATATATCGGGCTATCTAGCAGTGAATTCTTATTTAGTCCATTCAGTATGGAAAAATTCACCCGCAGGCTTGTCAATCCGCTCGTAGGTATGCGCCCCAAAGTAATCCCGTTGTGCCTGAGTTAGGTTTTGCGGGAGGCGATCGCGGCGGTAGCTATCAAAATAACTGAGGGAAGCACTAAAGGCAGGAACAGCAATTCCCAGTTGAGCCGCAGCTTGCACCACCAAACGCCAGGACCGTTCCTTAGTTATAATGGTTTGGGTAAAGTCTGGATCAACAAGTAGGTTTTTTAGTTCAGGATTACGCAGGTAGGCATTCTTGATTTTATCTAAAAAGCCCGCCCGAATAATACATCCACCTTTCCATATCCGCGAGATTTCCGCTAAGTTGAGATTATAGTTATATGCCTTAGAAGCGGCAGCCAGTAAAGCCATCCCTTGGGCATAGGAACAAATCTTGGAACAGTACAAAGCATCCCTAACCGCATTAATAAATTCGGTGCGATCGCCTGTATAGCTTCCCGTGGCATTCCCTAGAATTTTGGAAGCAGCTATGCGTTCATCTTTATAGGAAGAAGCAACCCTTGCGGTAACAGCAGCAATCATCGTCGGAATTGGCACACCCAGATCAAACGCACTTTCCACAGTCCACTTACCCGTTCCCTTTTGTCCCGCCTTATCTAAAATCTTTTCGACTAGGGGTTCGCCTGTTTCCTCATCAATTTTGGTGAAAATATCCGCAGTAATCTCAATTAAAAAAGATTCCAACTCCGTAGAATTCCACGCTACAAAGGTGTCATGGAGTTCTTGCGCTCCTAGTCCTAATCCAGTTTTAAGTAAGTCGTAAGCCTCGGCGATTAGCTGCATATCCCCGTATTCAATGCCATTATGTACCATTTTGACGTAATGTCCTGCACTACCTGGTCCAATGTAGGTAACACAGGCACCATCATCAACTTGTGCCGCAATCTTGGTCACAATTGGTTCAATCTCGGCATAGGCGGTTTTTTGCCCACCCGGCATCATACTGGGACCATTTAAGGCTCCTTCTTCACCACCGCTAACCCCCATGCCAATAAATTGGAGATTATCCTTTTCTAGCTCAATGGTACGGCGATCGGTATCGGTAAATAGGGAGTTGCCCCCATCAATAATAATGTCACCTTCATCGAGTAAAGGCTTAAGCTCGGAAATCACCGCATCCACAGGCGCACCTGCTTTAACCATGATCAAAATTTTGCGTGGGCTTTCCAAGGACTCGACAAACTCAGGAATACTGAAGGTGGCTTTAAAGTTTTTGCCAGCAGCCCTTGTTGCCATAAATGTATCTGTCTTTTCCCGACTGCGGTTATAGACAGCGATCGAAAAACCATTACGTTCAATATTTAGGGCAAGATTTTCGCCCATAACGGCTAGACCAATTAGCCCAAAGCTTTGTTTTGACATATGCACAGGTTACTTTATTTCTTGATATGTACTAGATAGATTAACCTGAGCTAAATTGATCCCCTCAGAGCCAAACTATTTAATTAATAATTCAATAGGCTTATACTCAAGATGCCTACCCAAAAGTGACCCTAAAGTGTTTATATCGCTATGCACATTGATCCAAAATCCATTTCTGCTTCAGATAGTTACAAACTTTTAACCAATATTATTGTGCCGCGACCGATCGCTTGGGTAACTACACAAAATTCAAAAGGAGTAATCAATCTGGCACCATTTAGCTTTTTTAACGCCATAGGTAGTAATCCCTTATACCTCATTATCAGTGTTGGAAATAAAGATGATGGCAGCATCAAGGATACAGGTAAAAATATTCTTGACAATCATGAGTTTGTGGTTAATCTAGTAAATGAAGACCTGTTAAATGCTATGAATATTTCTGCTGCTAATTTTCCTGAGGCAGAAAGTGAACTCACGGCTATTGGGCTACATGGAGCGGATTCAAAGCAGATTAAAGTACCTAGAGTGGCAGAGGCACAAGCCAGCCTAGAATGTGTGCTTCACAGCCATCAGCCCCTTGGTATTTATACGCTTATTATTGGGCAGGTTGTCATGTTTCACGTTGATGATAATTTACTCGGCGATCGCTACCATATTAATGGATTTGCACCTATTGGTAGAATGGGTTCTCCTGCTTACTATTGCCGAACAAGCGATCGCTTTGAACTTCCGCGTATTTCCTATGAACAATGGCAAAAAGAGTCTGGATTATAAATTTTTAGAATAAATTAGGTGGTTGATACTTCAGGAATCGAAACTTCAGGAATTGTGACCTGCTGAGAGTACTTGGTAGTAATGATTCTAGCCCCACGTTTGCGGGTGAAGTAATTAAAAGCCCATTGCACCATTACTACTAATTGGTTATCAAATTCCACTAGGTAAAAAATATGGAGAAAAGTCCAAATTAACCAAGCCGGCATACCTGTGAGCTTCATAAACCGTAAATCCACTACCGCAGCATTTCTGCCGATTACTGCTAAGCTACCACGATCTACATAACGGAATTGGGGTAAAGGTAAGTTGCGGATTTGGGCTTTAAGTAATTTGGCAATGAATTCTCCCTGCTGCATGGCAACGGGTGCTACCCCAGGTAAGGGCTTACCTTCATCTTGATGGGCGTAGTGAGCCAAGTCGCCTATCACAAATAAGCTGGGATGATTAGGTACGGATAAATCTGGTGAAACCATAACTCTACCAACTCGATCAAGAGGTGCATCCGCCCGTTTTGCCAGAATTTCCCCTAAGGCGGAAGCTTTGACCCCTGCTGCCCATAGAATAGTTTGTGCTGTAACTTCTTCTGTGCGATCGCCACAACGGAAAGTAACTACATGGTCATGAATATTAGTAACAATCGCTCCTGTTTTAACGGTTACACCTAATTTCGTTAAAGCATCGGTGGCAGAGGCAGATAAGTCTGGAGCATAGGGAGGTAATATCCGCTCAAACCCTTCTAACAATAGAATTTCTGCTTCCGTAGTATTGATATTGCTAAATTCATCATGGAGAGTATGATTTGCTAACTCCCCGATCGCCCCTGCTAATTCAACTCCAGTGGGGCCTCCGCCAATGACGACAAAAGTGAGTAGAGCTTTACGCTTTTCTGGATCGGTTTCTTTTTCCGCAGTTTCAAAGGCATCTAAAATACGCCGCCGAATATTAATAGCATCTTCTACGGTTTTCAGTCCAGGTGCCCATTGTGACCAATGATCGTTGCCAAAATAGTGATGACTGACTCCCGTTGCCACGATCGCATAATCATAGTCAATTTCTTCACCACCACTTACATAGATTTTCTTGGAGTCGGGATCAATATCCTTAACTTCTCCCATCAAGACTGTGGTGTTTTTTTGATTTGCCAGTACTCCCCGTAAAGGTGAGGCAATATCAGCAGGTGACAGAACTCCAGTGGCAACTTGATACAGAAGGGGCTGAAATAAATGGAAATTACGTTTATCAATTAGGGTAATTCGAGCATCAATTCCTTGTAATTTTTGGGCTGCGTATAGACCTCCGAAACCGCCGCCGATGATCACAATATGTTTTTGGGTCACAGCCTTTACCTAGAAAATTATTAGGTAATTATACTACATCACTTCTGTATTTGCCCCACCTCTATTTACTTTGATATTTATTAGGACTTACACACTCAAATTTATAAAGTGCTGGTAGAAGGGAGTTTGAGGGCTGCGCCCTCATTTGGGGCTTTGCCCCAAACCCCTGTTAAATCTAGGTTTTTCTTCTATACTGCATAAGTCCTGATTTACTTTGATTTCAGTGATTTTCCACCTTTTTGTTGAGTGGGAAAGGAGTAAAATAAAACATTAAGACACATCCATTGGCAATAAACTTAAAACCATTGCATAAAATACAAAAAAAAGCATTAGAATCTTGGCATCTAGGGCGATTTGTCAAAACCCTTGCCTATTTTGGCGTTATTCCAATTTTGAGTGATAACATTTGGTTTCAAACAATCATGGGGAATCCAGCCCTAAACAACCTTGATAGTAAAGCCTATGCTGATCCGATTATTCTTGATAAATACGCTGTAACGAGTCCTGGGATTAAGCCATTGTCATCAAATCTATCCTTATTTAACTTTCGTGATCCATCAAAAAACTCACAAGATGCTTGGGGGGCGATCGATGATGTGGTTATGGGCGGGGTTAGCCAAAGTAATATTACCGTATCAAGTAGTGGAGCCATATTTTCTGGAGTTGTATCCACTGCCAACTCAGGCGGATTTGCTTCAGTGCGGACTCGCAACTTTGAACCCCCACTAAATCTCGCTCAATATACAGGAATTGAACTGCGGCTTAAAGGAGATGGGCAAAGGTATAAGTTTTTAGTGCGGGGTGAGACTCGATGGGATGGAGTTGCCTTTAGTATTTCCTTTGATACTGAACGGGAACGCTGGATAACTGTTCGGATTCCTTTTACCCAAATGCAGCCCATATTTCGGTCAAAAACTGTGGCGGGGGCTATTCTTAATCCTGCCCAAATCTATGCTTTTCAGTTAATGCTAAGTAAATTTGAGTATGACGGTGCTTTAAACCCTCGATTTACCGCAGGCAATTTCCAACTTCAAATTGAATCTATTAGTGCTTACAGTAATTGAGAGCTAATCAACTCGTATTCTTGGTTAAGCTACTTCCTAATTTGTATAGTAACCTAGCCTGAAGTTAAATTAAAACAAAATAAAAGCTAAAATTTAGACGGCTGACTCTAGGATATCTCTACTAGGATTGATCTCAGTTGCTCAGTTATAAATCTTTGGCAATTATGCTAGGGCTAATAGGGTTAAAAATCTTGGTACTTTATTCTATCGTTCTTATTTCTTATTAAATATCAAGGCGATCCTGACTATACTGAGGCTTATTCTAAGCGGGCTTTGGTGTACAGGGGCGCAGCCCCACACCCCAACGTTTCTATTGGTAGTGAAACAGGCTGTATGAGTTTAGGAGATTCTCTAAAAGAGATCGAAGACTATGGTAAATCTTTAGGAGCATGGCGAAGCAATCGCTAATTTTTAAAGATTCTAAGGATAGTTGTTCTGTGATTAATGGTTTTTTAAATCTGCATAAGCCTAGAGGAATTACTGCCCACGACTGTATTAGCCGAGTTCGTAAACTTCTTAATCAAAAAAAAGTAGGACATAGTGGCACCCTTGACCCAATGGCAACAGGAGTTTTACCGATCGCCATTGGTAATTGTACAAGACTGCTGCGATTTCTCCCTGAAGGCAAGGCATATAAAGCAACGATACGGTTTGGAATTATTACCAATACTGATGATATGGAAGGGGAAATTTTGACTCAAAAGGAATGTCCAGACCTTAAATTAATAGATATTGAAAGGCTCTTACCCCTATTTCAAGGCACTATTCAACAACGTCCACCTGCCTTTAGTGCCATTCAAGTCAATGGAGTACGGTTATATGATTTAGCGCGTGCTGGTTTACCCGTGGAAGTACCGATTAGAACCGTAGAAGTTTATAAAATTGAAGTTTTGGCATGGCGATCAGGAAGTTTTCCCGAATTAGACCTAATGATTGCCTGTGGTAGTGGTACCTATATTCGGGCGATCGCTCGTGATTTAGGAGAGTTACTAAAATGTGGAGCAACTTTATCAGGCTTGGAACGCACCTTTAGCAATGGATTTGATCTTATTGACAGCAAAACTTTTACTGAAATTGCCCAAATCCCTGAGACTTCAGAGCCTAGCCATGGTTTAATCTCTGCCGATGCGGCTCTGCAAAATCTTGCCATGATTGAATTACCGATAGATGCGGCAAAACGTTGGACGCAAGGACAGGCTCTAAGCACTAATCAATATAGTCGATATATCAGCCTGGATTCTAATTTATCTTCTGCAAGTACTTCTGGGAATAACTATCGGCGAATTTATGCCCAAGCTCAGTTTTTAGGAGTCGGCGAAATTCATGTTGATCAGCTTATACCCGTAGTAGTCCTTGAGACCCAACTCCTTAGCCAGTAATACTTGCCAACAATCCCATCACACTACTCAGATAAATCACCCAGATAAAGATGACTGCGTTAGTAAAACTTCTACTTCTGATCCCCGTTGATTATGTAAAACCAAAGTCGTACTTGAGTTAAGCTCAAACCCAATATGTTGATAAAACTTCTGTTGCATCGAAGTCATTAAATACACACGTTCCACATTACAGACTCTCGGATGTGCCAAAACGGTCTGCACTAACTTTCTACCCAAGCCCGTACCTCGGTAATCTGGATCAATCACCACATCCCAAATTGTTGCCCGATAAACCACATCACTAGTAGCACGAGCATGACCAATTAACTTTACGCCATCCCACACTGTAACTACGGGATTGGAATTGGCGATCGCCACTTTTAAGTCTTCTATGGTTCTTGTCCTTGCCCAAAATGCACTGACTCTGAGTAACTCCTGTAACTGCTTAAAATCTACCAAGTCAGGGGAATCACAAAACTGAATATGACGATTATCCAAATCACACACTCCTAAAAATTTAATGACCAAATTTCATGATCATAGTAAGCTGACAAAATTATTTGCTGAGTACTTACCATCTGCTACTAATACCTATGGCTTTAACATTGCCAAATCACTATGCCAAATAACTATGGAATTTAGAAACAAGTCTTAAGGTCATTTTTACAATACACCATTTGTATAGATATATTATGACTGTATTTTTATCACTGATCACAAAAAAGCCGTACACAAAAAAGTCTAGTAAACGCCATGGCTATTTCCCGTCTTAGATTTGGCTTTTTATTCAGGTTGGTATGGTAGTCTAGTTTACTTTTTCATAGATTAATCGAAATTGCCTCCACGGGACAAACGGAAATACATTGTTCGCAAACTATACAAAGCGATCGCCTAAAATTCAAACGAAAGCTAATTGGGTCTAAATTTAAGGCTGTAGTTGGGCAAACCCCTGTACAAAGTCCACAATCGACACACTGGTCTTCATCAATAACAATTTCTCTTTTATCGGAAGACACCTCTATATTCTGCGATCGCATCCATTCTAGGGCAGATTCTAAATGATCAATGTCGCCGGAAAGCTCCATCACCATTTTACCTTCTTGATTAGGGGCAATGTGAGCACGGATAATATTAGCCGCAATATTAAAATCTATTGCCAAGCGATAGGATAGAGGGATACTAATTGTGGACTTAGGAAAAGTCAGATTCACTCTCTGTTTCATGGCTTTATCCCTGATCTTAGTAACGGATTAGTAATTGATTAGTGAGCGACTTAAAGACAAGTTTAAGCTATAACCCCCAAAAAATTGTCTAAAAAACCTGCACCCATTCATAGATTTCATACTCAGTCCAAATTTGATGTTGCCAGTAGGGATCGGCTTCAATCAAACTGCGAGCTTCTGCCTCGGTATCAGCTACATACACAGCAAATACTTTTTGTAAATTTTGGGTTGGACCGATAGTAATTAACTGCCCATTATTTTTTAATGCCTGCAGATTATCTAAATGATCTTGGCGGTGGGGTGTTCTTTTTTCTAGAACTTGATCACAGTATGATCCCCACATTACATATTTTTTAGACATATTACTTGGACATATTTGTTAGATATTTTAGGATATTACTTACCGATAATAAAACCTATCAACCATTACGGCTATAACCGTAGCGATCGCAGTTACTCCTAAGCCTGTTAATACACTCTGTCCTTGACTAACACTAATATAAGCTGCACTACCTGCACCAACAGCAGCAGTAACAATTGATATCACAGGGTCTGAGTTTTTATACATGGGTTTAATAGTTTTAATTTTAATAATTTGATGATTTTTTATGATTAAAGTTAAATGTAATTTAATAAGAAAATCTGATTTATGGATTAACAAACTAACAGGCTTTCACGGAAATACCAGAATTTCTCAATAAATCTTTGACAAAAATCACAATTTACTTAATATCCGTTTATACAAGAGCGATAAAATCACTGTAAGATTAGATGAGGGATATTTGCAAAGGGAATGTAGTCTATGCAACCAAGTGAGCTTCTAAAGCAGGGGCAATTATTGCGGAGACAAGATCGAGCCGAATCGATCGCTTGTTTTGAGGAATCTATTCAACGGGCTGAGTCTTTGAATGATGAGGTGCTAATTTCTAAAGCTCTAACTGAATTAGCCATAGAGTTAATTGAAATTGGGCAAATTCCTGCCCTAGGTAGAGCTAAGTCACTTTTAGATAGATCAATCTATATATTAAAAAAATTAGACAGAGAGAAATTAGATAGTAGTCATAGCCAGTCTGTTCCTAGCTTATCCGCCCATCCACGTCAAGCCACGGATCAACAAAGAAGCTATGTTATTTATGCCCAAGGGCTTTTAAGTTTGCAGGAGGGTAACTTTCACGAAGCGATCGCCCAGTTTGATCAAATCTGTAGCAGTTACACTAATGAGCCAGAAATGCTATCGACATTGGAACGTAACTTGGCAGAATCTTATATCGGGCTTGGTGACTTTAAGACTGCTTTATCTTACTTACAGAAATCAACTTCTCGTACCAGCCGAGCTAATAACTGCGAGCTTTTAGGGCGGATTTATTTGCAACTAGATCAGTATCAGCGCGCCCAAGAGTATTTTGAACAAAGCTTGGATATAGCCGTTGAACTTGATGACAAATATTTACGGGTTCAGGCTTTTATTGGACTTAGTCAAGTAGCGATTGCCCAAGCACAATGGGAAACAGCTATTACAGTAATTAAAGATGTTTTATCCCAGCTAGAAGAACCCCTAGATTTACAGCAAATTGCCTATTTATATCTAAATTTAGCTGAAGCTAAGATTGGGATAGATAATATTCCCCAAGCTCAGGAATATGTAAAACAGTTTGCCATTCCCAGATTTGAAAAACTCCAAAATCAACATGGATTAGGATTGGGGAAACGTACCTTAGCCCGTGTGCTTACGGCTCGGTTAGCTAAAGGCATGGATGAAGTTACCGAAGAAAGTATTGAAGCGATCGCCGATGAACTTTTAGAAGCATTAATGATGTTTGATAACTATGGTACTCCCCAAGAGAAAGCTCGCACTCTCTATGATTTAGCAGTTATATATAGTCTCTGCTGTGAATCTAGGTATCGGTATCAGTTTCATGGCAAAGCAGTACGTTCCCTAGAGCAAGCTTTGGCAATCCTTAACCCATTTAGAGATGATTCATCAGTTTTAGTTGCAAAAATAGAACTATTTTTAAATGAATTAATGGGTGATTTTGGGTTTGTCTAGTCTCACTACATACCATTGCCATTTGCCTAGTTCATGACAATCTAATTCGCAGGCAGTTTTAATCAAACGTTCCACCTGATGTTCCAGACTAGGAATATTTTTAAGGTCTTGGGGGAGTTGAGATGGTATCTTGAGCAGTAAATCTTTAAGAATTTCCTCTAACTCAGACAATGACACAAACTGCTCTGTGAGTTCAGGCGAAAGAACTACATAACAATCTTCTTGATACATTATGCTATTGGGCATAGATTAATCATCTGAATTACTTGATGTGTTTATTATGCCATGACTAATATTTCTCAACAAATTGAAGCAATCCTTTACCTCAAGGGGCAACCCATGACCATAGATGCGATCACTATTGTTGCAGAATGTGACCGTAATCTCATCGAAGATGGATTGGTTGATTTGATTGCCGACTATGCTTATCGAAATAGTGCTTTAGAAATTGTTGAAAGTGATGCAGGGTTTGCATTATGCCTGAAATCTCAGTTTAGTGACCTAGTCCAGAAAATTATTCCCACCGATCTAGGACGGGGAACATTACGCACCTTAGCGGCGATCGCCCTGAATAATCCCATTAGTCAAGCTGATGTAATTCAAATTCGTGGCTCCAGTGCCTATTTGCAAATTCAAGAGTTAGTGGATCAAGGCTTCATTCAAAAACATCGGGACGGGCGATCGTATCATCTGGAAATTACCCAGAAGTTTCATCAGTATTTTGAAATTGATGATTTGTCTAAATTAGACCTCCTGCAGAACTGAAATTGGAGTAACTACACTTTGGCTGGGATACCTAAAATATCCTCTATTCTTGGCATTTGATCTAAGGGGATAATTCTACCATCTTCGATAAAACCAGAAATTTGGTCAAAGTTGAGATAGCGATATAGATCATTGGCAAAGGGATTAATTTTCCTGTTAGCGATCTCTAAGTACTCTGCCACCGTGGGAATTCGTCCTAAGAGGGAACATACTGCCGCTAATTCTGCCGAACCTAGATATACCCTAGCCCCTTTACCCATGCGGTTATTAAAGTTACGAGTGGAAGTAGAGAAAACAGTGGTATTATCGCCAACCCTTGCTTGATTACCCATACACAGGGAGCAGCCAGGCATTTCGGTTCTGGCACCTGCTAGTCCAAAGGTACTGTAAACGCCTTCTTGCTTCAGTTGATATTCATCCATTCTGGTGGGTGGACATATCCACAGTCTGACACTGGCAGGAGGTTCGTTCTCCAACACCTTAGCCGCCGCCCGATAATGTCCAATATTAGTCATGCAGGAGCCAATGAAGACTTCTTGGACTGGATCGCCAGCCACTTCTGAAAGCAGCTTCACGTTATCTGGATCATTGGGTGCTGCTACGATTGGTTCCTTGATTTCATCCAGATTAATTTCAATTACTGCCGCATACTCCGCATCAGTATCAGCTTCTAACAACACAGGATTATCTAACCATGCCTGCATTTTAGCTATGCGCCGAGTTAAGGTCTTAGCATCTTGATAACCCCTAGCAATCATATTTTGCATCAAGGCAATATTAGAACGGAGATATTCAGCGATCGGCTCTGGATCTAATTTAACTGTGCAACCAGAGGCAGAACGCTCGGCAGAAGCATCGGAAAGCTCAAAAGCCTGTTCCACCTTGAGATGAGGAAGTCCTTCTATCTCTAAGATTTTACCCGAGAAAATATTTTTCTTATTCTCTTTAGCAACGGTGAGTAATCCCTTTTGAATCGCCACATAGGGGATCGCATTTACCAAATCTCGTAAGGTCACCCCCGGTTGCATTTCTCCCGTAAATTTGACCAATACAGACTCAGGCATATCTAAAGGCATAACCCCCAAGGCAGCCGCAAAGGCAACTAACCCCGAACCCGCAGGGAAAGAGATGCCAATGGGAAATCTAGTATGGGAATCTCCACCTGTACCGACCGTATCGGGTAAAAGCATGCGGTTGAGCCAAGAGTGAATAATGCCATCACCCGGACGCAGAGCCACACCCCCCCGTTCTGAGAAAAAGGAAGGAAGTTCTCTATGGGTTTTAATATCCACAGGTTTGGGATAGGCAGCCGTATGACAGAAGCTTTGTAATACTAAATCTGCACTGAAACCTAAACAGGCAAGCTCTTGCAGTTCATCACGGGTCATGGGTCCAGTGGTATCTTGGGAGCCGACAGTTGTGGTAATTGGTTCACAGGCTGTTCCCGGTCTGATGCCTTTCACTCCGCAGGCTTTACCTACCATCTTTTGTGCTAGGGTAAATCCTTTACCAGAATCTTCGGGATGTAACGGACGGATAAATACATCACTGGGTTCTAGTCCAAGGGCATGACGGGTGCGATCGCTCAAACTTCTACCAATAATTAAGGGAATTCTGCCACCAGCTTTAACTTCATCGGCAATGGTGATGGGTGCAAGGGTAAAGGTGCTAAGAGTTTCGCCCGTATGATGATCTGTGACTTTACCTTCGTAGGGATAGATATCAATGATCATCCCTGTTTCCAGCTTAGTAACATCACATTGAATAGGCAATGCTCCTGCATCTTCGGCGGTATTAAAGAAAATTGGGGCGATCGCTCCACCGAGAATTACCCCACCTGCTCTTTTATTGGGAGTGAAGGGAATATCATGTCCAATATGCCAAAGCACTGAATTAATTGCCGATTTGCGCGAAGAGCCAGTCCCAACTACATCCCCCACATAGGCAAGGGGAAATCCTAATTTCTTTAGTTCCGCTATAGTGTTTAAGCCTTCAGGCATCTTTGTTTCCAGCATACTTAAAGCATGGAGAGGAATATCAGGACGAGAGAAGGCTTGGGACGCAGGAGATAAATCGTCGGTGTTAGTTTCTCCTGGCACTTTGAACACGGTGACGGTGATTTTCTCAGCTAGGGATGGTCGATCTGTAAACCATTCGGCGGCTGCCCAGCTATCAATTACTTGTTTGGCAAAGGGATTAGTTTGGGATAGTTCTAAAACTTGGTTAAATGCATCAAATACTAATAGAGTTTTGCTAAGTGCTTTTGCTGCCAATGCCCCTAGGGTTTCATGACTAAGTAAATCTATTAAGGAATGCACATTATAGCCACCAACCATTGTTCCTAGAAGTTCTACCGCATAGGGGGGTGAAACTAGGGGAGAATGTAGTTCACTTTTAGCGATCGCTGTTAAGAATCCTGCTTTGATATATGCACTTGGATCAACCCCCGGAGATATGCGATCGCTTAGCAATGTTAATAAAAATTCTGCCTCTACAGGTTCTTCACTGGCACTGGGATTTTGTAAAAGTTCACAAAGCTCAGAGGTTTGCTGGGGAGTAAGTGGTAAAGGGGGAATATTTCCTAACTGTAGGCGATCACTAACATGATTACGGTAGGCTGATAACATAGGTGCGAATTTAGTCTAATTTGAGAGTCTAATAACTTCATCTTAGTACCGTTTTGATCAAGTTTTTGTTAGCTATTAGCAATCTATGCTTAAGTATGATCAAAAAATCTGATCAAATTAATCGCTTTTTAATTAAGAATTTGCGATTGCAATATATTTCTACTTATCAAAATTAGTTACTATCTCTGCTGTGAAACATTAGAGCAAGTTGAAACTTTAGTAGCCTAATAGCTTAATCACCAATTTTAATAAAAAGGCATATTATGGTGCTATGGATTCCAGTCAAACATCAGAGCAGTCACTTAGCGAATATTTTGAATATCATTTAACTCACCGAGTTGATCCGTTGATGCGTGAGCAATTTTTAGACTCTCAGGCACAACTCCAAAAGATGGCTATGGGCTATCAGGGTTATATTAGCGAAGATACACCTATTCTTGTCCATGAAGGTGGAGATATTCTCATTTTTAAAACGTCACTACGGTTCAATAACGCTGAAAACTGCCTGAAGTGGTTGGAAAGCAAAGAGAGACGTGATTTACTTCAATTAGAGGAAGGCAAAGGCTATCAATTTGAGGGTAATACTAATGCCGAAGGCTATGCCCGTTGGCTTAGTCGGGATCTCACTAAACCTTCGCCAGTGTGGAAAATTAACTTACTAGTTTTAGTGGTTTTATATCCAACGGTAATGATTTTTACCCTGCTCCTGAAACGTCCGACCTATATTGACTTTCCGACATGGATGTTATTTGGGAATTTTTGTAGTGTTGCTATTACTGGTTGGTTCGCTGTGCCATGGGTTAGCCGAATTTATCAGCGATGGCTTGAAGGTAAAGGCACAAAAAAAGGGCAGATGATTGCCCTGATGACTATTGTTGCCATACTTTTCGGAACTGTTGAACTTTTTAGAAGGTTTCCTGTTGATATTTGGTTTTAAATAAAAAACTGGCGTTGCAGATAGAAGTATGAATCAGATAGAAGAAAGGACAGAGGGGTCATGAAGATAGTGAACCAGCAATCGTATAGAGTATCGCAACATATCCAAAGATTTGGAATAGCAGAAAGTTTTACTGTGTAATCGCGCAAGATAGTGACGTAACCGAGAGTTTTCACCCTCAACTCTGGTCATGTAAGTCTTGCTAATAATCAGATCACCATCAGGGATAAAACTTGGATATACAGTCCAACCGTCAGTAATACCAAACTTTAAATACGAGCTACAGATAAAGCCTCTAAAATATAATCCCACCCAACAATCGAAGCAATTACCTCCTGAGTCATAACTTCTAACCTTTCCCGCATTAATGCACGCAACTGGTCAAGATCTTTTGGCAGTTTCCACCTCAACCCTAATTTGAAATGCTGCCACACTCTTTCAATGGGATTAGTCTCAGGTGCATGGGCAGGCTGAAATAGCAAAATAATATTTTTAGGAATCTTTAACCGTTTTGCTCTGTGTGCTCCTGCTTGATCCACTTGCATAACGATGATGTCACCTTGAAAATATGCGCTTACTAAGTTCAGAAATACTTGGAAGCATTCACTATTAAGGTGAGTAAATTCATAGAAAAAGCTTTCCCCTGTTGATGGTTCTACAATTCGATAGAGGTAAGTTGCCTTAAACTGCCACTGAACTTTACCTTTGGGTTTGACTCCTCTTGCTGTGATCTTCCTTCCACTAATTGTCTTTAACCCAATTCGTGTTTCATCTTGACAAAAGAATCTCACTTTGCCATTTAGTCCGATTATATTAATGCCGAACCAAGCAATCATGCTTATAATACTGGCAAGGTTTTTTTATAGAGCCTGTTTCATATCTATTATGAGCAAGATGTATGATACTTAGAAAATGCTAAATCCATACTCAAGTAGCCTAACAGATAAAGAATGGGAAATTATAGAACCATTGCTCCCAAAGAAAAAGCAAACTAGACCGCCAACTTGGACAAAAAGACAAATTTTAGACGGCATACTCTACCAACTCAAAAACGGTTGTAATTGGCGAGATATGCCCCGAGACTTACCACCATTCTCTACAGTCTATCGATACTACAAGGAGTGGAAAGATACAGGTACATTTACTGCGATTATGGAAACCTTGCATTCAACAGCCCGTGAACAGTCAAAAAAAATCAAAATGGACAACTTTAATCATCATTGACTCACAAGCAGTGAAAAATACTTGTAATGCAAGTATAGAATCCAAGGGCTTCTGCTCCTACAAAGCAACTAACGGGATCAAAAGACATTTAGCCGTTGACACTCTGGGATTTCCTTTCTTTACCTATTTAACAAGAGCAAATGTATCAGATGACCAAGGACTGATTGAGATGTTAACGATTAACATTGATTACTTCAAATCGAAACCAGATGACATTACGCTAACTACGATATTGCTGGATAGTGGTTATCATATCGAGAAACTGATCCAAGAACTAGAGAAGATATATCCTGAGATTATGACTAAGATTAGGTTTGAAATTTCTCCTAAGGTATCAAAGCAACAGAAGGCAGAAAAAGGTCTGTCTGGGTTTGTAGTTGTGCCGACAAGGTGGGTAATTGAAAGGTCAAATGCTTGGGTTGAAAGATGCAAAATCTTAGTTAAGAACTTTGAGAGAACTCTCGTTAATGCTACAGCTAAACTCAATCTTTGCTTTATTCGTTTGATGCTAAAAAGAATTGCTACTCATGAGATATGAAACAGGCTCTATATGCTTCTACTTGCTCTTCTGACTTTCCTGCGCTGACTGGACGTGTCACTTTCGGTCTGGCTTTCAGCCGATATCGGACTAGATGATGCACAGTTTTATAGTTTGATTTGATTCCTAATTGGTTCTCTAACCATTGGCAGATCTGCCCATAACTTTCAAAGCCTTCTGCTTCTTCCAGCTTTTTTATCAATGCTTTCTGCGCCCATTGTGGAATACTCTGTTTTCGCCCTGTTCTAGGTTTATGTCCTAATAGTCCTACTATTCCCCCTTTGCGATAATTCCCTAACCAATCTTGCAATGTAACTCGATGCCGTCCCAGTATTGTCGATGCTGTCTGGATTGTGCTTGCTTGTTTTGTTTTTAACAGATACAGCATCTGAATTCTTTCTTTATCTGATGCGGTCTTTTGCACTCTCAGCATATGTTTTAGCTCTTCTTCACTTTCGCTGATCTCTAATTTGTATACTCCTGCCATTTTTTTCTTTGAACTCGGTTTATATATTTATACCATCTGTAGCCTATACTCTTCGATTTGGTATAAGTCTGGTGCTTTTAAGGTTACAGATTCCCATCTTCGCAATCCTCAAGCTCTTACCTGCTTATTTATGCTCCTTGATACTGCTTCTTTGATTGCTTTGATTCTCGGTATCATGCTCGTACGTTTGGGGCATAGGGCTTGGCTTGATTGGCACCATGATAGGGGTTTGAGTTTTCTGCAAATTGGTCTCCGTGAACTTCAGCGTTTACTTTATCAAGGTCTTCTTTTCCCGCAATTGCAGATTTTGCCTAAATTCAATCCTCTTCCTGCCTGTGCTTCTCAATCTAAACGAGAGCTGTTGGATTACCGTATTGAATTCTCTCGTGTTACTACTGTCTCATCCTGAGACTTAAAAAGTTTTCCGCACCATTAAGGTTTCAGCCTTAAATCCTACAGGCACTCCATCATTTATAAATGTAAAAGATTTTATGTTGCACGCCAATAGCGTTACCGGTATCTATGTCACCTTTTCACAAGGCAATCGGCTTGCCTACACAAATGGTACCAACACTTATAGTAATGCAGACCTTCAACTTGACCTTGGAGTTGGCAAAGCCTATCCTTTTTCAGACACATTCACCCCCCGCACTTGGAATGGTACGATTATTTACGATGTTGCTACTGCTGTTCCCTTTGAGTTCTCTCCTGCTCTGGGGCTTGGGGTTTTAGGTGGTTTGTTTGCAGCTAAAAAGCTGACTAAGAAGTTATTAAAAAAGTAGATTAACCAAGATATATTTTATTCCTCTTAAATTCCTCTTCAGACTCAGGTTTAGGCTTGGGTCATTTTTATGGGTAATAATAATTCAATACCTTGAAAAATTTCAAATAAATGGCTAAAACTGCTTTTGTTACCGGGGGAACTGGTTTTGTCGGTGCCAATTTAATCCGCAGCTTACTTGAGCAAAATTACCAAGTTAAAGCCTTAGTGCGATCGCAAAGTCCCAAATCTAACCTAGACAACCTTGATATTCAAATTATTTCAAGCGACCTCAATGATCCTCAACTATGGACACACCTGCAAAATTGTGACGTACTATTTCATGTTGCTGCTCACTATTCCCTATGGCAAAAAGATAAAGACTTGCTATATCAAAATAATGTCCTAGGTACTCGCAATATTTTAGAGGCAGCCCGTAAAGCTGAAGTTCCCCGTACCATTTATACCAGTTCTGTGGCAGCGATCGGGGTCAAAGCTAATGGTGAACCTGCCGATGAAACCTATCAAAGTCCTATGGAAAAATTAGTGGGTAATTATAAAAAATCTAAATACTTGGCAGAACAAGAAGCGCATAAGGCAGTGCAAGCAGGGCAGGATATTGTGATTGTTAATCCAAGTACCCCCATTGGTGGATATGATATTAAACCCACACCCACAGGCGATATTATTTTGCGGTTTCTGCGGCGACAAATGCCTGCTTATTTAGATACTGGGCTAAATTTTATTAATGTTAAAGATGTGGCGATCGGACATATTTTGGCGTATGAAAAGGGAATTACAGGCGATCGCTATATTCTCGGACATCAAAACCTCACCCTAAAATTTATTCTTGATCAACTCGCCCAAATTACTGGATTACCCGCACCCCAAGTTCAAGTTCCCTACTGGCTACCGTTCTCCGTGGCATGGATCGATGAAAAAGTTTTGTCTCTATTGGGCAAATCTCCCAGCATTCCCATAGATGGGGTTAGAATGTCTCGACAAGTCATGTACTATAATCCTGCTAAAGCAATTAAAGAGTTAGGTCTGCCCCAAACGGCGATCGCTACCGCTTTAACAGATGCTGTAAACTGGTTTAAATCTAATGGCTATGTTTAATTAGTTATGATTAGGCAGATAATTCAGCTAAAATTTGGCATTAAATTCATCTGAACAAATACAATTCATCTAAACAATTAGTTAATCAAGTGTGAGAAGTTATGGGAATTGAACTTAAACAAGCTTTTGAAATCGGAAAATACCTAGTCACCCAAAAAGTTAAAGGTAATAAAAGATTTCCCCTAGTTTTAATGCTAGAGCCTCTATTCCGATGCAATCTAGCCTGTAGTGGCTGTGGCAAAATTCAACATCCTACTGAAATTCTAAAGCAAAATCTCACACCCGAGCAATGCTTCAAAGCCGTAGAAGAATGCGGAGCACCTGTAGTTTCTATTCCCGGTGGCGAGCCGCTACTGCATCCTCAAATTGACGAAATTGTTAAGGGCTTAATTAAACGGCGTAAGTTTATTTATCTTTGCACCAATGGCATTTTGTTGGAAAAAAGCCTTGATAAGTTCACCCCATCTCCTTACCTCACTTTTATGATCCATTTGGATGGTATGCGTGAATGGCATGATCAGTGCGTTGATCGCAAAGGAGTATTTGATACCGCTGTTAAAGCGATCAAAGCTGCGAAAGCTAGAGGATTTAGGGTAAATACCAACAGTACGATTTTCCAAGGTGCCAATCCACAGGAAATGCAAGAATTTTTTGATTTTCTGACTGAACTAGGCGTAGATGGGATGCAAATTTCTCCCGGCTACAGCTATGAATGGGCACCCGATCAAGATCACTTCCTGCAAAGGGAACAAACCCGTGCCTTGTTCCGTGAAATATTAGCTCCATTTAAAGCAGGCAAGAAAAAATGGAACTTCTATCATAATCCACTCTTCCTAGATTTTCTAACGGGCGAAAAAGACTACGAATGTACCCCTTGGGGCAGTCCCAGCTATAGTGTTCTGGGCTGGCAAAAACCCTGCTATCTCTTAAATGAAGGCTACTACAACACTTTTAAAGAACTCTTGGAAGATACTGACTGGAGTAAGTACGGGCGTGCCAGTGGTAATAAAAAATGTGCAGACTGTATGGTACATTGTGGTTATGAACCTACAGCAGCAATGGATGCCCTAGAACCAGCCAATATGGGTCGAGCCTTAACAAGTTTGTTTTAATTTAGTTACAAGTTACAGCCTATTTCACGACTAAGTGATATGTTGGGGTGTGGGGTTCCACCCCTGTACTAGTACTACACAAATCCATAAAAAACTGTAATAAAAAAGGTAAGTATTTCAGAGTTACAGCCTTTCGATACTTACCTTTATTGGTTACTTAGGATTACTCAAACTTACCGTTGCATATTTAGAAGTTCTTGGGGAGATGCCAATAAATCAACCGCAAGATACTTAATCTCACCTTGAGGATTAAGGGCAAATCGCCAAGCAATGTTCATGCCAACATTGACACCAAACCAAGGAGTTTGAACTTTTCCCGTAACTTTTACTTGCTTTGAACCATCGGGCAGAGTTTCGGAAATCCCTTGCTGGGGCATCATCTTTAAGCCTTGACACTCTTCGTTCATATAAGCAATGATTGCTTCACGTCCAATAATTGGTTTTTGAAAAGGTGGCTGCAGAGCAGGTGAATCTGCTACAAATAATGAAACAGCAGCCCTAAAGTCAAATGCGTTCATATTTTCGATGTAGCTTAAAACGGCATATTCTGAAATACCAGAAATCTCGGACTTACTCCTTAGAGAAAATGCTACGGGTTTGGCAGCAGGTTCTTCAGGTCGTTTATAGTCATTTAGGGCTGGATCATAACCCATGTTAACTACAGTATTACGCAGCACAGTAATCTGTTGACCAGCATCTAGGTTTTTAATAGTTTCAAGAACAGCATTTGCCTCTGGGGTAATTTCATAGCCCGCAGGAATTCTAGCAACTAGCCCCTGCTGCATCATTTCCCCCAACTCATACCAAAAACCTAATTTTGTATTCACACTAAACGAACCATAGGAGCGACTAATTGGGGTATCGGCACCCGATGCCAAATCGGTCATTACTTGAGTTTGAGCCGCAGGAGACATTTGTTTAATTTGCTCTAAAATACCCTGTGCTAGAACTATGCGAGCTGAACCGAGAGCTGCTGGAGTAATAGAGCGACCCATTTCTGTGTAGGCATACCATAGTAAAGCCAGTCGATCTTCAACATTAAGCTTGTCAAATGCGGCGATCGTTGTTGGGACAGCACTAGCAACTTGGGTACTAGGAAATAAATTTGGAACTGATTCTAAACTTGCAACCATATTAGTTTTGAAATTATTAATTTACATTTACATATTATTACAATTCTTTACATTATGTGCAATATTTATTTACAAAATAAGTTTGGGGCTGAATAAATAGTCTTCCCAGTTTTAGAGGTGAACCCCTTACTACACAAGCTTACAAAAGACTGTATGAACTTATCTTATGGACTGCTTTATATTCCGTAAATTAGAAGCCTCTGCCTGTTGATAATATTGAAATACTTGTAATAGCTCATTCATGGAAACCACAGACTGTCCATAGGCACCTTCCATATCACCATCCCAACGGGGAAAGCTTGCCCAAACGGGTGCTAATTTACCGATCGCCCTAGCAATATTTCCCGACTCAATGTCCTGCAATGCTCCTGCCCGATAGATTAGTTCGATTGCTCCACGATCTTGGGAAGTTGGACTAAAATCTGGTGCGCCAATGGAGGAAGCTACGTCATCCCATGTGGTATCAAGAAATTGGTATGCCCCTGCTGCCGTTGAACAGACGGATTTACCTCTAATATTGCCACACCTTGCTATTCGGGGATGATCCGTAAAGCTATAGAACCTTGCACCAGTGTATTGAATTTGATAACCATCCTGTGCATCTGTACCTTCGGCATAGCGGATCACTTTCAGAAAAGCATTAATGTTAATAGAAGTAGGAAAATTAGATGTGGGGAAGTTAGAGATGGCTGCTACTTTCTGGACTGGTTTAGGTTTAATAACTACTTGGGGATTTTTAGTACAGAGATGTCCCAAATCTAAGCGTTTACCCGATGAAGTAACCATAAAACAGGTGTCCGCAAGATTACCAATATTTTGAGCGATCGCAGCTTGATTAATTAAAAGGCTAGAAAGAACAGTAGTTAACCCAATACTACCTGCATAGAATAGTTGCGGAGAAAATTTTTGCATACCCACATTCCAAACACCTTACCCATAATACAAAAACCATGAAGGTTTGTGAATCTTTTATGAATTTTGGGAACTATTTCTAAAAACAGACAATAGATTTTATTGGAAATAGCGACGAGTCACGAGAAAACATACTGGCTCATACAATTTTTATCCTCGAGATTCAATCACACCTTCGGTTTCATTGACTAAAGCTCTCAGCTTTTCTAAGGTTGCACGGGAAGCATCCTGCCAAAGGTGTCGTTGATTTGCTTCAAGGAGTCTTTCTGCCATGTCTCGTAATGCCCAAGGATTGGATTTTTGTAGAAATGCTTGAACTTCAGCACTAAAAAGATAAGTTTCAGCAATGCCTTGATACATAAAATCTTCCACACAATTGGTAGTAGCATCATAAGCAAAGAGGAAATCCACTGTGGCTGCCATTTCAAAGGCTCCCTTATAGCCATGACGCATGACTCCAGTAATCCATTTAGGGTTAACGACCCGACTGCGATAGACACGGGCAATTTCACTGCTAAGGTTTCGCACTTTAGGCTGTTCCATTCGAGAATTATCACCAAAATAGATAGACGGATTAGTACCTTTTAAAGTTTTAACGGCTGTGGTCATCCCACCTTGAAATTGATAGTAGTCATCGGAATCTAGGAGATCGTGTTCTCGATTATCTTGATTTTGGAGGACAATTTGGATGTTTTCTAGTCTTTGGTTAAATGCTTCAGGGGCAGATTTTCCTGCGGATTTGCACGTATAAGCGTAAGCACTCCAGTTAATATAGGCACGGGCTAAATCAGCATCAGTTTCCCAATTTTGTGACTCAATTAGTCCTTGTAATCCTGCTCCGTAGGCACTAGGTTTGGACCCAAAAATTCGATAGAGCGATCGCTCCTGAGCTTCTTCAATGGTTAACCCAGACTTTTGCCATTGTGTCGTTTCCACTTGAAATTTTGCAGCGATGGGATTGTCGTAAGCAGATTCATCAAGATTAGCGATCGCCTGCACAGCCCGATCAAATAAATCAATTAAATTAGGAAAAGCATCCCGAAAAAAGCCAGAAATTCGCAAAGTTACATCTACTCTAGGGCGATCGAGAATGGATAAAGGTAAAATCTCAAAATCTATCACCCGCCGTGATACTCCATCCCACACAGGTTGAACTCCCAATAGTGCTAAAGCCTCTGCTAGGTCATCTCCACCAGTCCGCATTGTCGAAGTTCCCCAAATCGATAAGCCAATGGATTGCGGATATTCGCCATGTTCTTGGGTATAAGCCTCAATTACTTGATCCGCAGCTTTGCGTCCAATATCCCATGCGGTTTCGGTGGGAATGGCACGAATATCAACGGAATAGAAGTTGCGTCCTGTGGGTAATACCTCTGGTCTACCTCTGGTGGGTGCGCCCGATGCTCCACTGGCAATATATTCTCCGTTTAATGCCCTTAATAAATTTGCGATTTCTTGGCTAGTATTTTGTAATGCTGGCAGCAGGCGATCGCTAATCCAGGTTAATTCCTTAGTAATTTCAGAACTATTATCACATATAGAACCTGTGGTAAGGATATTATCAACTAGCTGAGCCGCATAGGTTTCGATCGCTTCTACCGCATTTCCCACAATTCGACAGTTTTGTAATTTGGGATGAGAAGAATTAGAAGTTAATTTATCTAAATTCGCAGCTAAATCAGCAGTTAAAGGATCAAAATCCAATTGCCAATCGAGAGCGATCGCCCTAGTTAAACCCATGCGATTAGGCGTAGGATTTCGAGCTATAGCGATAATTAAATCTCGTATCTGCAAACCTTGGGGACATTGCCCAAAAACATGTAAACCATCTCGAATCTGTGCCTCTTTTAATTCACAGAGATAGCCATCGGTAGTTGTGAGAATACTATTAAGGGAATCCTCAAGGCGATCACTAGAAATTCCCAACTCATAATGCAGATTTTCCTGTTTGATCATGGCAATCAATCGTTCCTTAATCATGCCTAGCCTTGAGGGATCAAGGGTTTCTGCTTCGTAATATTCATCAATTAAACATTCTAATTTCTGCAAACCTCCATACAATTCTGCCCGAGTCATGGGTGGAGTTAAATGATCGATAATTACTGCCTGCGATCGCCGCTTAGCCTGAGAACCTTCCCCCGGATCATTAACAATAAACGGATAAAAATGAGGCATTGCGCCGAATACTGCTTCGGGATAGCAATTTTCTGACAGGGCAATACTTTTACCCGGTAGCCACTCTAGGTTTCCATGTTTGCCAATGTGAGCGATCGCTTGAAATCTTGATCTAATCCAATAATAAAAAGCTACATAATTATGGGTTGGTTCCAAATCGGGCGCATGATAGTTCAAGGTTGGATCAAGGTCATATCCCCGTGACGGTTGAATGCCCACAAAAATATTGCCGAATTGGATGCCAGAAATTACGAAATCCTTGGGAAAGTCGGAACCCCACCGAGTCAAAATTCCCGATCTCACTGGCTCAGGTAAGGTATTAAAATAGATTCGATAATCTTCAGAAGATAAAGATTGATAGATGGGACGAAGGCTAGATGCCTCTTGATCATTGGTTTTGCCTGATGTTAATAATTTAATCAGTTCTTCACCACTTTGAGGAATTTCTCCCGTGCTGTAACCATGAACTTTTAATGTTTTCAGAATTTCTACACAGCTAGCTGGCGTATCTAAGCCCACACCATTAGCAAGTCTGCCATCTCGATTGGGATAATTGGCAAGGATCAAAGCAATCTTCTTACTTGAAATCGGAGTAGATTTTAGCTCTATCCATTTTTGCGATAACTCAGTAACAAAGTTAATCCGTGATGGCTCAGGTTCATAAACCACAACTTCGGTTTGTAATATCGAATTTTGATTCTGTCCTATCTTAAAAGATACTGCTCTGGTAATAATTCTGCCATCCACCTCAGGCAGAGCCACATTCATTGCCATATCCCTTGGGGTTAATCCCTGAGTTCCCGTTGCCCATGTTTCCCGTCCACTGCCACTAAAAATCACCTGAAATACTGGCACATTCAAACTTTGCCATAGATCAACTTTGGGACTATCGGTTTCTAAGCTAGCAAGGGAAAAGCTGGTGGTATTTAAGATTAAATCAATGCCCTCAAAATATTGCAGTAAGTCGGCTTGAACATCAGGTTCCTTGAGAGAAGAGACATAAATCGGAAAAGGATTCAAGTTCTTCTTAACTAATGCCTCACACAAACAGGCGATCGCTTTGGTATTTCCAGCCAAATAATGAGAACGATAGAATAAAATTCCCACATCTCTCCCCTTATTCGCCCTAACATAATCACCAAATATTCCCACCCTAGCCACTGGTTGAGGAAAATCATAGGCAAAGGATAAGTTCAGAAATTCCGTAGCGAGATATTTTAATAAATTCCAATAGTTAATAACGCCCGCTTCTATGAAATATTGCCAAACTAAATTTAGCGATCGCATGTTCACCGTAGAATGGCTGGTCAAGACTGGATCGGGACGCTCATCCCCCGGTAAGATAAATAAACTCGCACCTGTCTGCTCAACCACAGCTTTTACAACTTCTAAACCATAGCTCCAGTAGGATTGTCCCCCAATTAACCGTAAAATAATAATCTCTGCCTTGGCTAAAACCTCATCAGCATAAGTATCTATGACAATTTGCTGTTGCAGTTGTAGTAAATTTACAACTCTGATCTCTGGAAAACCCTCTGGAAAATTATCAATAACCGCCGCTAGGGTCTGAATATCCGTATCTGCCGCAGTGATAATCACAATGGGAGCAGGTTGTTGCTCTACAAAGATGACATTATCGGGCTGAGTATTATTGTTCTGCCCGTTTTGGGGAATAGTAGCGAGACGGTGCATTATTTAATTCATGATATTCGTTATAATCGCACAGAATCAAAACTAGGGGCATATAAATAATTAGCGATCGCCTATCTTTTCTACTGTTAAAACTAGGGTTGTATCTGCTAAATCCATAGGACAGTGAAGAATGGATTGACAAAATTAGTCGGATTCCATTTTAAGATTAAGAAAAAAATTAAGAAAGAAATAAGCAAAATGGGTGAACCAAGTTCAGATAATTACTACTTAACTGATCATGTAGAGCTTTTGAGGCTTAGTTTTAAGCGACTTATAGGGAAAGAATTTTTTTCTGCTGCAATTTCTGATCAAGATTTAGCAAAAAGTATTTTCTATGCCCCATTTATGCTGCTTTCCCACAATACTGCTCCTGATCCAATCTTTAATTACGGGAATCAAACTGCTTTACACCTATTTGAAATGACTTGGCAAGAGCTTACAAAGTTACCATCTCGTCAATCTGCGGAACCGATATTACAAGAAGAGCGATCGCTTTTATTAAAAACAGTATCTGAGCAAGGTTACATCAATAACTATAGTGGAGTCAGAATTTCTAAAAGTGGTAAAAGATTTCTCCTGCAAAATGCGATCGTTTGGAATCTGATTGATGCTCAAGGTGTGTATTATGGACAAGCCGCAATTTGTGATCAATGGGATTTTCTCTAGTTTTAAGCTAATTCTAAAAAAGCCTTTGTTCTTTCCCAAATTAAATCAACCACATTCCCAAGGCTATGATCGCTTTCGACAATTTCAAGGGTAGCGTAGGGATGATTAGCCGCAAATTCTTGGCTTAGTTCTGGTAAGACAACTGTGTCCTTATCGCCATGAATTATATAAATTGGTAATTCTCGATCTAAGGATTTTGGTAGGTAGGTTTGAGCATCGGTTAAAAATTCGTACTTCAGGGCTAAAGGTTGATTCAAGCCATAGTGATAAATTTCTCTGGTACCTATGGTTTGCCATTGTGTGATCGCATCTGCTCCTAAGTCCCGTTCTAAACACTGACTAAACTTAAAAGCGGGTGCCAGTAATATTAATTTTTCAACTTTGGGATTAGCGATCGCCATTTGTAATGCTAAATATCCACCCAAACTGGAACCAATTACTACTAGAGGAGCTTTTCCGTATTCAGTTTGTAAAAAGTCTAATTGCTTGGTTAAAGTAGCCTCAGTAAAATTACCTAGATTTAAGTCTGGCACATTTAGAGCTAGTCCGATTTGGGCAAATTTTTCTTGGAGAAATATTGCTTTCCCCGATTTAGGACTAGAAGCAAAACCATGCAAGTACAGATAATTCATAAAAATTTTATAGATTGATCTCAATTTACACTTACATGGGGGATTATTGCAGTTTTCAAGAACAAAGGGGGCAAAAATAGATGGTTATCTGTTAAAAAAATTTGAACCAAATAATCAAGCACCTAGTCTTAGTAATTAAGTTCGATGTAAAAAACTCGCTCTAAATTTATGAATCAATGGTTAGTGTGGTTTCATCTAAAATAGCCCTAGAAAATCAACCTGAGTCAGATAATTACCTTGTAAGACTCTGCTTACAGGGACATACCCACATCTTTAGTCAGCTATATCAAAGGCATCAACAAAAAGTTAGGTCAACCTTATATCAGTTGTGTGGCAATGATGGACTAGATGATTTGGTTCAAGAAGTCTTTATTCGAGCTTGGAAAGGGTTAGCCAAGTTTAGACAAACTGCCCAGTTTTCCACATGGTTATATCGGATTACTTGGAATGTAGCTTGCGATCGCCGCCGCAGTTATGCCGTAAGCCGCTCTCGTAATGTTGAGGTAGAAGACCTTAACCAACTGGCAGATATACATTTATCGCTTGTTGATAAAACCTCGGAACTGAGCAATATGCATTATCGAGACTTAGTCCAGAAAGGTTTAGCGAGTTTGAGCTTAGAACATCGTACCGTTGTGGTAATGCATGATTTAGAAGAGCTTTCCCAAAAGGAAATCGCCGAAATTATAAATATTCCCATAGGCACAGTAAAGTCTCGCCTGTTTCATGCCCGTGGTGCGTTACGCAAATTTTTAGAATCCCAAGGAGTTGAAGTATGAATAATCCCAATTTTAATGAAGACTTTAATCAAGATCAAGATCGTGATCTAGTTAGGTTTATTAAGCAAAATCAGCCGATCGCTCCTCCCGCTTCTAGCAATTTACAGTTAAGCATCATGAAGCAAGTTTCTACAATGGGGATCACTAGACCTGAGATTAATCATAAAAAGCTAGGAATATTGGGTGCAACAATAATCGCCACATTAGGGCTAGTAATATTTAATCAGTCTCGACCTCTGCAAACGGCTTTGAATGAAAATGACAGCCTCAAAACAGAAAAGTCTCTAGTCAGTAACTGGAGCATTGCGGGAGAGGAATTTACCACTAACTACTCTCTCCTCAGCAGTGCCAACTATTCTAACTATTAGTTTTAGCTATTCCTCAAATATTTTCCAAATTTATTAACCTTCTGAATTGTGAACCTAAATTATGAAAACCAAGAAATCTAGTTTTTTATCTCTAATTTGTAGTGGAATGTGCAGTGGAGCGATCGCTATTGCCATGATCCCCACTTTACCCGCTAATTCCCAAATTGCCGATAATCCTTCTCCTCCTCCTGCCAGTGTTCTCAAAGCTCTTAACCTTTCTGATAGCCAAAAACAGCAAATTGAATCGATCTTACAAAAAGGAAAGGAATCTCGAAGAACTGCAATGGAAGAACTAAGAGAAAAGGAACGGGAATTAAGAGGCATGATGGATGGAACTGCTACGAGGGAAGTCCTAACCCAAAAATTTAATCAAATCCAAAACCTGCGTAGGCAAAATGAGCAAAGACGTTTTGAGCAGATGTTAGCAATACGAGAAATATTAACGCCCCAACAGCGATCGCAATTATCCAAAGCTGCCAGCGAAGCCAGAGGTAATTGGCGGGAACGCAGAGAAAGAAGATTTGCCAAACCTGATGATCAACTCTAGTTCTCCATCACATTGAAATAGCCAATTTAACTTTACTAATTCAAAGCCATGATAGAAAAGTCTGAGTTCTATAAAAGTAAAACTCTTTTTAAGGTTGAGTGGTGGATTTCTTAGTGTTCAGACTGCCTAAGCTTATGGTTGGCATATAGTCAGTAAATTGCATAAAGTGATTGAGTTGAGACGTTAGTATAGTTTTTTGCTCCTAAAACCTGTTAAAAGTAGTTAAAATAATGTGAAATCCAATCGTTAATTCTGTTCGATATGCAAAGTCTTTTCCTAGAACGTCTTCATAGCAGCGATCGCCCTGTAATTGTGCTAGATGGAGCTATGGGAACTAATTTGCAGTTACAAAACTTGACTGCTGAGGACTTTGGTGGAGCAGAGTATGAAGGATGCAATGAATATTTGGTAATTACTAAGCCAGAGGCAGTGGCAAAGGTACATCGAGATTTTCTAGCTGCGGGTGCCGATGTAATCGAAACCGATACTTTTGGTGGTACTTCTATTGTTTTAGGGGAATATGATTTGGGCGATCGCGCCTATGAACTCAGTAAAAAAGCCGCAGAATTAGCAAAATCCCTAACTCAAGAATTTTCTACCCCTGAGAAACCTAGATTTGTGGCAGGTTCCATTGGTCCAACTACCAAACTGCCAACTCTACTGCACATAGATTTTGACACAATGAAGCAGTCTTTTATCGAGCAGGTGGAGGGCTTAATTGATGGTGGTGTGGATTTATTACTAGTGGAAACCTGTCAGGATATTCTGCAAATTAAAGTTACCCTAAATGCGATCGAGGAGGTATTCCAAAAACGGGGGATTAGACTGCCACTTATGGTATCGGTAACGATGGAAGTGCAGGGCACAATGCTGGTAGGAACTGAGATCAATGCGGTTACAACTATTTTAGAACCATACAACATTGATATTCTGGGCTTAAACTGTGCCACTGGTCCCGATAAGATGACCGATCACATTAAATATTTATCAGAGCATTCTAAATTTGTAGTGTCCTGTGTGCCTAATGCGGGCTTACCTGAAAATGTGGGGGGTAAGGCATTTTATAAACTTACGCCTGAAGACCTCAAAGCACATCTTAGCTATTTTGTTCAAGATTTAGGGGTACAGGTAATTGGTGGCTGTTGCGGTACTCGTCCTGAACATATTCAAGCCTTAGCTGAACTAGCAAATGAATTAAAGCCCAAGGTGCGATCGCCTCAAATAACTCCATCTGCTGCTTCTATTTATAGCTCTCAACCCTATACTCAGGATAATTCCTTTTTAATTATTGGGGAACGCTTGAATGCTAGTGGTTCTAAAAAATGCCGAGATTTATTAAATGCTGAAGATTGGGATGGGTTAGTGGCTTTAGGGCGATCGCAGGTTAAAGAAGGTGCCCATATTCTTGATGTCAACGTTGATTATGTGGGACGGGATGGGGTGCGGGATATGCACGAACTGGTTTCTCGCCTAGTTACCAATGTCACGATTCCCTTAATGCTGGATTCCACCGAATGGGAAAAAATGGAAGCGGGCTTAAAGTTAGCAGGGGGCAAGTGCTTACTTAATTCCACTAACTATGAAGATGGAGAACCCAGATTTTGTAAGGTTTTAGAATTAGCAAAAACATACGGGGCGGGAGTAATCATTGGTACCATTGATGAAGAGGGCATGGCACGAACGGCAGACAAGAAATTTACAATTGCCCAAAGAGCTTACAAACAAGCAACAAAAGAGTATGGACTAGCTCCACAGGAAATCTTTTTTGATACCCTGGCTCTACCTATTTCCACAGGAATCGCCGAAGATCGGAGAAATGCGGCGGAAACCATTGAAGCTAACCGTCGGATTAAAGCGGCTATGCCCGATTGCCATATTATTTTAGGAGTTTCTAATATTTCCTTTGGACTGAATTCAGCTTCTCGGATTGTTTTAAACTCGGTATTTCTCCATGAGGCGCAAAAGGCGGGAATGGACTCAGCGATCGTCAATGCCAGTAAGATTCTTCCCCTTAATCGCATCGATCCCAAGGAACTGGAAGTAGCAAGACAACTAGTTTACGATGAACGCAAGTTTGAAGGAGATATTTGCACCTACGATCCCCTAGGAGAATTTACTAAATTATTTGAAGGCGTAACCACTAAAAGGGATAAATCCCAAGACGATAATTTACCTATTGAAGAGAAGTTAAAAAGACATATTATTGATGGCGAACGACTAGGATTAGAACAGAATTTGGCTATCGCCCTAAACACCTATGCTCCGTTAGATATTATCAATAATTTACTCCTAGATGGGATGAAAGTGGTGGGAGAATTATTTGGTTCGGGACAAATGCAACTTCCCTTTGTGCTGCAATCGGCGGAAACCATGAAATCAGCAGTGGCATACCTAGAGCAGTTTATGGATAAGGTGGAAGGCTCTAATAAGGGGGTATTCCTGATTGCCACAGTTAAAGGTGATGTCCATGATATTGGTAAAAACCTAGTAGATATTATCCTTTCCAATAATGGTTATAAGGTTGTCAATATCGGCATTAAACAATCCGTTGAGAATATCATTCAGGCATACGAAGAACATAAAGCTGACTGCATCGCTATGAGTGGGCTATTAGTCAAATCTACAGCGTTCATGAAGGAGAACCTTACGGAATTTAATAAACGGGGGATTAGCGTTCCTGTAATTTTGGGTGGTGCTGCCCTCACTCCTAAATTTGTCCACGAAGACTGCCAAAATGCCTACAACGGGAAGGTGGTTTATGGTCGAGATGCTTTCTCTGATTTGAATTTTATGGATGCCTATATGCCTGCTAAATTGGCAGGAGAATGGGATGATTATACAGGATTTCTCAATGGCAAATCTGACATTAACAATATGTTCAAGATGCCAAAGAAGTCAGAAGCGAAAGAAGAAGTAGAAATCTCAGCAGTCGATATTCCTGAAGGGGAAGATACTACTCGCTCTGAAACTATCTCTGCCGATATTCCTAGGGTTATTCCGCCCTTCTGGGGAACGCAAATTATTAACAATATTCCTTTAGAAGATTTATTTGCCTATTTAGACCTCCAAGCTCTCATCGCTGGTCAATGGCAATTCCGCAAACCAAAAGAACAATCCCGTGAAGAATATGATGCCTTCCTAGCAGAAAAAGCCTATCCTGTCTTGAATTATTGGAAAAAGCGCATCCTCGAAGAGAATTTATTAGAGCCAGTTAGTGTGTATGGATATTTTCCCGTGCAGGCGGTGGAGAATGAAGTAATTATCTATAATCCCGAAGATCATACTCAAGTTATAAGTTCATTTAAGTTCCCACGCCAGCGATCGCTCCGTAGATTATGTATTGCTGATTTTTATGCTCCTAAAGAATCAGGAATTATGGATGTAATGCCCTTGCAAGCGGTGACGGTGGGACAAATTGCTACGGACTTTGCTCAATCACTATTTCAAGCAAATCAATATACTGATTATTTGTACTTTAATGGTTTAGCTGTGCAGATGGCAGAAGCAGTTGCCGAGTGGACTCATGCTCGTATAAGAACGGAATTAGGCTTTAGTGCCGAAGAACCCAATAATATTCGGGATATTTTGGCACAGAGATACCGAGGTTCTCGCTATAGTTTTGGCTATCCCGCCTGTCCAAATATGCAGGATCAGTACAAACTTCTAGACTTACTCGATGCTAAACGGATAGGTTTAACTATGGATGAAAGCGAGCAACTGCACCCTGAACAATCGACTACGGCTTTGGTTGCCTATCACCCTGAAGCCCGTTATTTCAGTGCATAGGCTGCAAGCAAAATTATAATCGTACACTATTTGACACTAATCTTTTTCTCCTGTACTGAGCAGCAGAACCTAAGCAAACCGAACTTTAGGAATTGCATTAATGAACCTACGGGTATAGTCCTCTTAATCATTCCACAGATTTTTTGTTATTGGACCAAACTAAAATTTGATATTCCCAGAATGGCTAATTGCTTTATGAAATATCAAGCTATATTGCAACATCTTAAAAATTTCAACTATTGACTCCGACCAGCCAAATGATTAAATTCAAGATGATGGGGAGAACTGATTTTCAACATTCGATCTGGACGATCATGAAGTCCAGCAAAACGTTCAATACGCGTCTTTGTTTTAGCAATACTTATAGAGCCTGTTTCATATCTATTATGAGCAAGATGTATGATACTTAGAAAATGCTAAATCCATACTCAAGTAGCCTAACAGATAAAGAATGGGAAATTATAGAACCATTGCTCCCAAAGAAAAAGCAAACTAGACCGCCAACTTGGACAAAAAGACAAATTTTAGACGGCATACTCTACCAACTCAAAAACGGTTGTAATTGGCGAGATATGCCCCGAGACTTACCACCATTCTCTACAGTCTATCGATACTACAAGGAGTGGAAAGATACAGGTACATTTACTGCGATTATGGAAACCTTGCATTCAACAGCCCGTGAACAGTCAAAAAAAATCAAAATGGACAACTTTAATCATCATTGACTCACAAGCAGTGAAAAATACTTGTAATGCAAGTATAGAATCCAAGGGCTTCTGCTCCTACAAAGCAACTAACGGGATCAAAAGACATTTAGCCGTTGACACTCTGGGATTTCCTTTCTTTACCTATTTAACAAGAGCAAATGTATCAGATGACCAAGGACTGATTGAGATGTTAACGATTAACATTGATTACTTCAAATCGAAACCAGATGACATTACGCTAACTACGATATTGCTGGATAGTGGTTATCATATCGAGAAACTGATCCAAGAACTAGAGAAGATATATCCTGAGATTATGACTAAGATTAGGTTTGAAATTTCTCCTAAGGTATCAAAGCAACAGAAGGCAGAAAAAGGTCTGTCTGGGTTTGTAGTTGTGCCGACAAGGTGGGTAATTGAAAGGTCAAATGCTTGGGTTGAAAGATGCAAAATCTTAGTTAAGAACTTTGAGAGAACTCTCGTTAATGCTACAGCTAAACTCAATCTTTGCTTTATTCGTTTGATGCTAAAAAGAATTGCTACTCATGAGATATGAAACAGGCTCTATATGGTTAATACTCACAAAACGATATTGATAATCTCTTAGAAAGTTAGGTTGCCTCCAAAATGACTTGCCAATTTCTTGGCAGTATAGAACAAAACATTTAGCTCCAATCAATTGCTTAATAATGGACTTTTCGTCATTTTTTGTTTTTTTCAGCTCCACACAAATAATCACCTTTTTAGTGTTAGTATCAGCCACAATAATGAAATCAGCACGTTTACATTCACCATGCTCCCCTTTAAAGACTGAATCTGGTGACTTAAATGTATCTGCTTTAATGATAATAACTTCATCTTCATCGGGCATTCCATGAATTGTAACAAAGCAATCAGAAAGTTCAGGTTCTTTGAGAACAACTTTATTATCAGTTAATGGAACTAGAGCAATTTCCTTGATCAGCTCTTGGAAGATAGCAATATCAGACATTAATCTTGACCCCAAACAATTGCTTCCTGAATGCGATTCATTGTCTCAATGGTGGTATCAAAACTACGAGCTTCAATGCCAAATTCTGGATCTATATCCGCTGCAGTTAAAGTTTGGCATTTAGTTTTTCTTTTTTTACCTTCTAGTTTTATATCTGCTACTTCCGCAATATAAACTTTGATATTTTCAGTAGAAATCAGTTCCTCTTGACGATAACCTTCCTGTTTCGCAATTCTCTTGAGGTGAGGTTTTTCATGATTGAGCATAATCAGCGTATTTAGTTCTTTAATAATGTAATCACTGTGCGTTGTCATAAAAACCTTAATTCCGAGGTTAACTAATCGGGCAAAAAGTCTTGCAACACGACGCTGATTTTCGGGATGCAAATTCAATTCTGGTTCATCTATTATTAGTAAATCACCGAGTTGAGCCTCGTGTCTTAAGTAGAACCCGATATCTAAAAGAGAACGTACTGCACTAGAACTTTCATCCATAGAAAGCTTAATTCGTCTACCTTTCGGCTGATAATACAACTCATCATTGCGAGTTACAGCGTACTCCCCTCCTATAATATCCGCAAAATCTGCTAGTACATCGGGATACTTATCAGCAATAAAACTACTTTTTTTAACAATGCTTTCAAGTTGCCGAATAAAATCTACATTTGTTTTTATGGGCAGGGCATAATCTCCATAATCTTTAAGTAGTAATTCAATTCGATCAATATTTTGTCCAGCTTGGCTTATTTCTTCAATCAATCGATTACGGTCAAAATTTAAGTCTTTCCGAAAAATGGCTGCACCAGTACGTTCACTACTAGCGATGAAAGGGCGAGGGAAAAGCGGATCGAAAATGATCTCTTTAAGAGCATCAGTAATAATACGCTCAATGATTTTAACGGGAATTTTTACCTTCTCTTTTTCAACCAATAAAGTGACAACCAATTCTGTACTTTCTTCACTTTTGGTGATCGAAAAAAAGGATACCTCACCAGAGCCAATTTCCGACTTAAATCTTTTAGATAAAACTATATTTTGGCTATCTAATTCTACTTGAAATTTTGATTCTCTAAATCTTTCAGTCGATGCTGCAAAAATCTTTGGTAATTCTTGGGTGTATGCTATACAACCTTGAGTCACTATATGATCCACTTGATTAACATATTCTTGTAGATCAAGACGAATTACCCCATCGCTAAGTAGTTCTTCGATCTTTTTATCATCAATTTTTATCAAAAACAGCTTACTCCAAGTAAATAAGAAGCCAAAAAGTGCATAAGTGGCGTAAGTTTTTCCAGTATTGTTACAGCCACAAATAATTGTTAGGTCACCCAGAATAAATTCAGCTTGTTCTAAAGTACCAAGATTTTTGACTTTAATTTTCATTATTGTATATTCAGTAGCAATTTTGCCCGAACTAATTCATTGGTGCAATTTATCATGGCTTTGGCAAACTAATTGTTTACACACACCAATGATTTTGGAGCTATAAAAAGTAATTATAAAGTAGCAAATACTCTTAATCTAAGCAAACTGAACTTTAGGAATAGCATTAATGAGCTTGCGGGTGTAATCCTGTTGAGGATTGGTACAAATATTTTCAGTGATATTAATTTCTTCAATTTCGCCTTTATTCACGACCATAATGCACGCCTTGCAATAATTTGACGCATTTCACTACTCCTAGATCACCACCCTACTATACAACCTGAAAAGTAAGACAATCGCCTCATCAACACCACCTTGCCAGAGCAAATCTTCCTCCTTGGCTAGACGACCTAAAGAACCATCAATATGAGTAAATCCTAGGCAAACCATTGAGAAATAGCATTATTGTAGGGATCAGCTAGTTCTGCCAGAGCCAAGTTAATCACAGTTTGATCATTAATGGCAATTTCCAGATTTTGCGTTGCATCTTGCACACAGCCCAGTTCCCAGTAATTACCAAATAGCTCTGTTTGTAAATATGATTCCCATGCTAGGCGATCGCTCTCAGAAACAGATACAACAATCCGACTTGATCCTTCGCCAAATAATAAATTATCCCAAGATGTTACGGGATCACCATCTGCTCTAAGATTTTTTAAATTAACTTGAGCCGAGAGATTTGTTGTAATTGAAGATTCGGCGATCGCTATTGCCAAACCTCCCTCAGCGCAATCATGGGCAGATTTGATCCAGCCTTGATTAATACCATAGCGACATACTTGCTGAACTTTTCGTTCTAAGTTGTAATCCAGAGGTTGAGGTCTGCCCGTAACTTGATTATGAATTACAGCCAAATATTCTGATGCACCTAAAGTTGTGCGATCGCTCCCAATTAGATAAATCACATCCCCAACACTTTGCCAGCCCTGTCCACAGATTTTTGTAATGTCATTCACAATGCCCACCATCCCAATTACAGGAGTGGGATAAATAGGTTGGGATTTACCCTCAGAATTAATAGTTTCGTTATACAGGGAAACATTGCCCCCGGTCACAGGGGTAGATAATTCTCGACAAGCCTCAGCAATTCCCCGACAGGCTTCATGCAATTGCCAATAACCGATCGCTGTTTCGGGACTACCAAAGTTTAAATTATCAGTGACTGCCAACGGTTCTGCGCCCACACAGGAGAGATTTCTCGCAGCTTCGGCTACTGCCAACTTTGCCCCTTCGTAGGGGTCTAAATAGACATAGCGGGCATTACAATCCACTGTGGCAGCTAAACCGATAGTTGGTAATTCTGGATTTAAATTAGCCTCACCCACGCCAAAATCTTGCGCTCTTAACCGAATTACTGCCGCATCTCCATGACCGGGTAACAGGATGGTATTATTTTGCACTTGATGATCGTATTGTTTATAAACCCATGCTTTAGAGGCGATCGCAGGACTGGCTAACAACTTTAATAAAATTTCATTTTGACTCAGATCGGTAGGATCGCTGCCTAGTTTAGCTAAATACTTAAGTTGCCAATCAATAAGTGATAATCCTTCCCCAGTAGCAATTACCCAACGGCTATAATCGTTCTCGTTCCATTCCCAAGCTTGTTTTGCATATTCTGGAGTTGGGGCTAATTCTCGATGATAAAGCGGTGTATTGTCGGCAAGGGCAGAGGCGGGTAAATCCACGACTATTTCGCCTTTGTGTAAAATTCTGACAATTGGCTCCGAGATGATTTCTCCTGCCACCACAGCATGAAGTCCCCAGCGATGAAAGATTTCGATTAATTCTGCTTCCCTACCAGTTTGTGCTACAAATAGCATCCGTTCTTGGGACTCGGACAATAAATACTCATAGGCAGTCATCCCCTGTTCCCGTGCTGGCACTTTATCTAAATCCAAAATCACACCCACACCACCTTTGGCTGCCATTTCTGAAGTAGAACAAGTTAAACCTGCTGCGCCCATGTCCTGTGCTGCGACCACTGCCCCTGTTTTAAATGCTTCTAAACAAGCTTCAATTAGTAATTTCCCTAAAAATGGATCACCGACTTGGACGGCGGGGCGATCGCTTTGGGATTTATCGGATAATTCGGCACTAGCAAAACTTGCCCCCTTAATCCCATCTCTGCCCGTTGTAGAGCCAACATATAAAACTGGATTACCAATTCCTGCTGCCCCAGACTTGACAATTTCCTTAGTTTCCAGAATCCCTATCGCCATAGCATTGACTAAAGGATTACGGTTATAGGCAGAATCAAAATAGACTTCCCCGCCAATGGTAGGTACACCCGTACAGTTACCATAGCCAGCGATGCCACTGACAATGCCTCGCACTCGGCTGCGTACCCACGGATCGGTTAGCTCCCCAAATCTGAGGGAATTTAAAATAGCAACAGGTCTGGCACCCATCGTAAAAATATCGCGCAAAATCCCACCAACACCAGTGGTTGCACCTTGATAGGGTTCGACGGCAGAAGGGCGATTATGGCTTTCAATCTTAAAACAAACGGCAATGTCATCACTAATCTTGACTACGCCTGCATTTTCCCCAGGTCCCACGAGAATTCTTTCACCTGTAGTCGGAAATTGTTTCAGTAAAGGACGGGAATTTTTATAGCAGCAATGCTCTGACCACATCACCCCAAACATTCCTAATTCTGCCCTGTTGGGTTCTCGACCGAGGCGATCGCAAATCATTTGGTATTCATCAAGGGTTAAACCTTCAGCTTTAATTTGAGCAGGGGAAAATCTTAGTATTTGGGAATCGGCGGTCATAGTTAGGAAAAATTTTTGACTTGTAATATTGATCTTATCCCGATATTGGAGAGGCAATAGCTGTTTATAGTTTTTTTGTCGAGACAACCATGCTGTTTTGGGTTTTAGGGAGGAGATCGCTAATTAATTTTTTGTGAAATGGCAATGTTGCAGATATTAAACTTGTTTTTGCTAGACTACATAACCAAAGGCTCATTACTTTGAGGAAATTTATGAGATCAATCGAGCTACTAACAGAAGAATTATTATCTCTTCCTAGCATTTCCAGAGGACTAATAGCAGAAAAATTAGTTGAAAGCTTAGAATTTGATGTTGATCCAACTATTCAAGCAACATGGACTACTGAAGCAAAAAAAAGACGTGATCAAGTTCGGGATGGTCTTGTTCAGGCTGTTGTGGGGGAAGATGCACTAGCTCAGGTAAGACAGTTACTTGCGTAATGAAGTATGTATTTCACCCTGAAGCACTAGCAGAATATTCTGATGCAGTTCAGTATTACTCCCAGCAGAGAACTGAGATCGCCCAGAGATTTATCAATGTGATCGAAGATGCAATTTTTCGGATTAAAGAATCACCTGAACGCTATGCTGCAATTGATGAAGATATTCGACGGTGCATGGCACAAAAGTTTCCCTATGGAATTCTTTACACAATTGAACAAGACTACATTCTCATCTTAGCTGTGATGCATTGTAGTAGAGAAGTTGGATATTGGAAGAATCGAAAATAAACACGAATAAACTTACTGGTGATGCTTAGAATACAGAGTCTTTGACCCCAAAAGTAATATCATGCCTCTAGCTGTTTAGATGGGCAGTTTGTAGATGGCTCCAAAGTTATCAAAGCGCATTTCTCTACAAAATATGTTGGCATTGCCGTTTGTGATCCAAGTGGCAGTGGCGATCGCCGTTACAGGTTGGTTATCTCTAAGTTATGGGCAGGCGGCAGTCAATAAAGCTGCTAAGCAGTTACGGTTAGATGCTAGCGATCGCATTAGTCGGAGTTTAGATGATTATTTAAAGGTTCCCCATCAAGTTAATCAGCTTAATCTTGGTGCCATTAATGCGGGGAGCTTACGCTTAGATAATTTTGAGCAGGTGGGACAGGTATTTTTCCAGCAAATGCAGATATTTAATATCAGCTATAACAATTTTGGTACGCTTAATGGTGACTATATCGGAGTAGAACGCTTAGACAATGGCACTTTAATACTGCATGAAGTTTCTAAAAATACGGGAGGAAAGTACAACACCTACACTATTGATCCTCAAGGACGGCGGTTACATTTAATTAGCTCTGAATCAGATACTAGTATATTTCTGGAATCATGGTTTAGTGATGCGATCGCCGCCAAACATCCCATCTGGAGCAAAATTTATGCGTGGAATGATAAGCCAGACGTACTATCAATTTCCGCAAGCTATCCCATTTATGATCCTAATGCTAATTTAATCGGCGTAATTGGTACGGACTATGTCTTGACTCAGTTTAGTGAATACCTCAAGGGCTTAAAGATCAGTGAATCAGGTTCAGCTTTTATTGTGGAGCGATCAGGCTTATTAGTTGCTAGTTCCCGTGGTATCCCCCTACGTTTAGTGAATGGTAAGGCACAAAGAATTCCCGCCGCCGAAAGTAGTGATCCATTAATTCAGACAGTGGGCAGAAAATATCTTAGTAGTTCGGCTCTGAAAGATATTCAGCAACTGCAAGAACTACAAATAACCATAAATGAGCAAAGACATTTTATGCAAATCAAGCCTTGGCAAGATCAATATGGTTTGGATTGGCTGATTGTGGTGGTGGCACCAGAGTCGGATTTTATTAGTAGTATTGGTGCCTATACCAGTGACACATTTTTGCTGTGTTTAGGTGCTTTGGTATTATCCATCGGCTTTGGGGTGGTTACTGCCTATTGGTTGACTATTCCTATTCGCAAGTTAAATGATGTTACAAGGGCGATCGCTGAAGGGAATTTAGATCAAACCGTCAAGTTAAGTGGCATAGATGAATTAGATACATTGGCAGAATCCTTTAATACTATGGCAGATCGGCTGCGATCATCTTTTACAGAGTTGCAATCCAGTAATGAAGAATTAGAAGCAAGGGTTGAGGATCGTACGATAGAGTTAACTATTCTCAAGGAATTGGCAGAGGCAAATCAAGATGCGGCTAATACGGCAAATAGAGCCAAAAGTGAATTTCTTGCTAATATGAGTCACGAACTGAGAACTCCTCTCAATGGCATTCTGGGGTATGCTCAAATTTTGCTGCGATCGCCCAATCTTAATGCGAAGGAACTAAACGGGGCAGGAATTATTTATAAATGTGGAAATCATCTACTGACCTTGATTAATGACATTTTGGATTTGTCTAAAATTGAAGCTCGGGGTATGGAACTCTCGCCTAACCATTTTGATTTTCATGGCTTTTTGCAAGGTGTAAGGGAAATTTGTCAAATTCGGGCTGAGCAGAAGGGCTTAGAGTTTAAGTATGAACTCTCACCGCAACTGCCTAAGGGAGTTTATGCAGATGAAAAAAGACTGCGCCAAGTATTAATTAATCTGTTGGGTAATGCCATTAAATTTACTGATCGCGGTGCGGTGGGCTTAAAGGTAGATTGTCTAGGAATTGCTGGGGGAGTATGTAAACTGCGGTTTCAAGTTGCAGATACGGGGATTGGCATGAGTGAAACCCAAATCGGTAGGATATTTTTACCCTTTGAACAGGTGGGCGATCGCCAAAAAATGACGGAAGGTACGGGGCTAGGATTGGCAATTAGTCAAAAAATTGTCCAGGTTATGGGTAGTCAATTGCAGGTAAACAGTACATTGGGAGCTGGCAGCAGTTTTACTTTGGATTTGGAGATGCCACTGTCAACGGAATGGGCAGACTCGGCATTAGAGCCGTTGGTTATAGTTGGCTGTAAGCAAAAAGGATACAAAATTTTAGTTGTTGACGATATTGCTGATAATCGGATCATCATTCACAATCTTTTGGAACCACTGAGCTTTGAGGTGTTTGAAGCAACTAATGGGGAAGAGGGATTAACTCAGGTAGAGAATCTTAACCCTGCCCTTGTGATTACCGATCTATTAATGCCGATTATGGATGGGTTTGAGCTAATTAGACAATTAAAACGGAGACGGCTAAATATCCCCATCATTGCCTCTTCTGCCAGTGTGTTTGAGTCCGATCAACAACAAAGCATTAATGTTGGAGCTGATTATTTCTTGACTAAACCTGTGCAAGCGGAGGAACTCCTATATTTACTTCAGATTTATCTCCATGTGGAATGGATTTATGCTGATACTCCTGCTGCAACCATCCTAAGTTCTAAAGTAATAGTCCCTCCTGCGGCTGATGTGCTGAATCACCTACGGGAACTGCTACGCCGTGGGAATCTGCGGGAGTTGATTAAACAAGCTGATATATTAGAACCAGAATTTGCGGATTTTGCCCAGCAGTTACGGCAATTGGCTAAGACCTACCAAGAACAGGCACTGGTTAAATTTATGCAGCAATTTACTTAGTAATTTATTCGATGCAATTGATTAAAAATATGCAAATTATCTACAGTGACGAATTTTTAGAGCATTTAACAGGGGCATTTCATCCCGAAAAACCTGAACGCTTAACCGCAATCACTACTGCCTTAAAAACCCAACCTTGGAGCGATCGCCTGCAATGGCAACAACCCCAAATCCGTGACTTACAAAAGCTGAGAACCGAGATCGAAAAGTGTCATAGCTCCAAGTATATTGATCAAGTTAAAGCCATATCTGCCCAAGGTCATGGGATGCTAGATGCGGACACCGTACTTTCTCAAAACAGTTATCAAGTTGCCCAATTAGCGGTAAGTGCTTGGCTAGATGGGGTAGATCAAGTCCTAAAAAGTGATAAGCCTGTATTTATCCTTTCCCGCCCCCCCGGACACCACGCAGTTCGAGACTCAGGTATGGGATTTTGTATTTTTAACAATGGGGCGATCGCAGCTAATTATGCCCTAGAACAGTACGGAGTCGAACGAGTAGCTATCCTAGATTGGGATGTGCATCATGGTAATGGTACCCAAGATATTGTGTGGAATCAACCCCAAATTGCCTATATTTCGATCCATCAAGCTCCTTTTTACCCGGGTACAGGGTGGCAAGCGGAACGGGGCGGACATGAAAATATTTTGAATCTGCCTTTACCTTCTGAAAGTGCGATCGCTACCTATTTACCTGTTTTTACCCAAAGAGTGATTCCATTTTTACAGGATTTTAAGCCCGATTTACTAATTATTAGTGCTGGCTTTGATGCCAACTCTGCAGACCCCCTTGCCAGTATGAATCTACAGCCCCAAGACTATGGCGTATTTACAGAATTATGCCTAGGTGTAACTTCTCGGATTTTATTGGGTTTAGAAGGGGGCTATGAGTTTCAGAGTTTATCTCAGTCAGTGGTGGCAGTGGTGGAGAAGATTTTAGATAATTGAGGAGTATAGACGACGAATGGTATAAGTGTATAGGCAAAGCTTAAAGCAGAGGTATACAAATCAAAGTAAGTGAAGAAGAACTAAAAATATGCAGAGCGCCCCCAATATCTCTTCTCAATGCGATCGCGCCATATTTATTCTCTATGACCAGCTAAATCTAGCGGTGTTTCCTCAAGAACTGCTTGACCAAAAGCCATTACTAATCTTTGTCGAATCCCTGAGCTATGCCACGGCAATTCCCCATCATAAGCAAAAATTAGTTTATATTCTCAGCGCTCAAAGACACTTTGCGATCGCCTGTCAACAACTGGGATTTCCAGTCCTAAATTTATCTACGGAAGGATCCTATGCCAAAGCGATCGCTGATTTTTTGGATCAATATCCACATATAAACTTAACCTATATGCTTCCCTCAGAATGGGATACAAGATCGCAAATGGCGGAACTAAACAAACAATTTGGAGATCGGATTAATGTAATCCCTAATAATTTTTTTATAGCAAATACGGAAAAATTTAAATCAAAAATCAAAAAAGGATATCGCTTAGAAACTTTTTATAGAGAGCTTCGCAAGCAAACTAATTACTTGATGGAAGATGGTAAACCGATTGGCGGTAATTGGAACTATGACAAAGAAAATCGTAAGTCTTTACCCAAAAATCTTTCTATTCCAACAATCCCTGAAATTGAGCCTGATGCAATTACACAGGAAGTAATTGAATTTGTTCAAAATTATTTGCCAAATGCTTTTGGTAGACTGGATAAGTTTAATTATGCCGTAACGCGCGATCGCGCGTTAGAACTAGCGAAATTATTCATCGAAACTCGGTTGGCAAATTTTGGAGCCTACGAAGACGCGATTAAAACTGAGGAACCATTTCTATTTCATTCAGTTTTATCAATTTATCTCAACAACGGTTTACTTCTGCCCCAAGAACTCTGTGAAATGGCGATCGCTGCTTATCACCAAAATCTTGCTCCCCTAAATTCCGTTGAAGGTTTTGTCCGCCAAATTCTGGGTTGGCGAGAATATATACGAATCTACTATGAAGCCAAGATGCCAGAGGCTCGCGAAAGTAACTATTTTAGATTTACCAATAATTTGCCTCAACTTTATTGGGATGCTCAGACTGATTTACTGTGCCTAAAGGATGCGATCGGTAATGTTATCAATTATGGCTATTCCCATCACATTCAGAGATTAATGATTTTGAGTAATTTTAGTAATCTCACAAATACCGATCCCCGTCAGCTTAATCGATGGTTTTGGCTTGCCTATGTTGATGCCTATGAATGGGTGGAACTTCCGAATGTCTTGGGGATGTCTACCTTTGCCGATGGCGGAATTTTAGCGTCAAAACCTTATGTGGCGGGCGGCAACTATATCAATAAAATGAGCAATTGCTGCTCTCAATGCAAATATGATGTCAAATCAAAAACTGGGGATAAAGCCTGCCCATTTAATTATTTATATTGGCACTTTATCGATCAGCACCGTGAGAGCTTTGCAGAGAATGGACGGGTTTCGCTAATGGTTAGTACCTATGATAAGAAGTCTCAATCTGAGAAAGAAGCAATTCGTGAATCTTCTCTAAAATTTATCCATACTATTCCTATCTAGCACCATTTATTGAATTTTATCTCTATTCTAAAATTCTCTATTCCCTAGATGTAGAGAAAACGATCGCTGATAAAGTATCTACCACTTGATCGATCGCAATATTTTTTGCTTCTTTTGTGGCACGATTTACTACTTCCACTTTGCCTTCAGCCAGACTCCGCCCCGTCACAATACGATAGGGAATACCGACAAGATCGGCATCTTTAAACTTTAGTCCCGCCCTTTCATCACGATCATCTAGGATAGTTTCAATCCCCGCTTGATTTAGTTCCCTTAGTAACTTCTCTCCCACTTCAATTTGGGCAGGATCATTGACATTAGGAACCGAGATAATAACATGATAGGGAGCGATCGCCACATTCCAAATTATGCCATCTTTATCATGGGATTGTTCCACTGCCGCCTGTGCTAAACGGGATACACCTAGTCCATAACAGCCCATAATTAATGGTAGTTCTTCGCCATTCTCATTGGTAAAAGTTGCTCCCATCGCTTTAGAGTATTTCGTTCCCAATTGGAAAATATGCCCAACTTCGATTCCTCTAGCAGTTTGGAGAATTTGACTAGGATCGTGAATAGAGCGATCGCCAGCCTTTGCTTTTCTCACATCCACTATCAGCTTTGGCAATTGAAATTCTTTACCCCAATTCGCCCCAACCACATGGTAGTTAGCTTCATCTCCACCCGTGACAAAATTCTTTAACTCCACCGCAGTGCGATCGACTAAACGCAGAAACTGAGGATGTACCTTAATCTTACTTCTAGTATCTTTAAAGGCTTTCAAGCGGTTTGGAAATTCTTCTGTTTTTTCTTTATTAAGAGAATCATTGATGATATTCCCTTCAAAACGAGAAATCATTCGAACTAGATCATATCCTTGTTTATCAGGATCATAAAAATGGTTTGCTATACTTTTATTGTATTCATAACTAGTTGAAGGTATTAGCTTTTCTAGCTCATCATGAGAAATGTATCTAGGGTCTAGAATATACGAATCATCTAGATTTGGAGGTATATAACCCAAAGGCAAAGATTGAGAACTCCATACTTTTTGTGATTCAGGATCGGGAACCTTTAGAGCCAGAAGTGCTTTACCTTCATAGTTCCCTGCTAACTTAACTAATTCATTTTGCAGCTTTACTTCATTCACTTCTTGATCACCACGAATGCTTACTAATACTAAAACTGTAATGCCACTATCGTAGGTAACTTCGTATAGGACATTTTTGAGAATCTGAGTAGCAGAGCATTTGAGAACTTCGGCAAGCTTGGCGATCGTTTCGGTATTAGGAGTCAGAAGTTTTTGATATTCCGTAAAGGTTGAAGGCACTAAATCCGCAGGAAGAGATATGGCTTTTTCCATATTTGCTGCATATTTCCCGTCTTCAGTAAAGAGAACATCGTCCTCGCCTGCTTCTGCCAGTACCATAAACTCTTGGGAACCAGAACCGCCGATCGCTCCCGAATCAGCATCCACAGCCCGAAACTTTAGACCACAGCGATTAAAGATATTACGATAGGCTTGATCCATTGCCCGATATGTTTCCTTTAGGGATACTTCAGAACTATGAAAAGAATAGGCATCCTTCATAATAAATTCCCGACCCCGCATTAAGCCAAATCTAGGGCGAATTTCATCTCGAAATTTAGTTTGTAACTGATACAGATTTAAGGGTAACTGCCGATAGGAACGAATTGTCTCACGGGCGATCGCCGTAATAACTTCCTCATGGGTTGGACCTAAGCCTAATTCTCGATTAGTGCGATCGGTTAGGGAAAACATAATGCCTTCAGCCTTTGTGTAGGTTTCCCACCGCCCAGATTCTTGCCATAGCTCCGCAGGTTGAATTTGAGGTAGTAAGCATTCCTGTGCGCCTGCTGCGTCCATTTCTTCTCTGACAATCCGTGAAATTTTTTGCAATACCCGCCACATTAAAGGCATATAAGCATAGACTCCACTGGTAATACGGCGAATATATCCTGCCCGTAATAGGAGTTTATGGCTTTTAATTTCAGCTTCGGTGGGGTCTTCACGCAGAGTCACCCATAACATTTTCGATAGACGCATGGACAAGCAACCTTAATTTGGTCTTAATTTGGTAGATATAATCTTAGCTGAACGGGCTTACCCTTAGAAAAATAAAGTTTAACTTCAGAATATATACAAAATATGAATACTCCTACTAGAACATAGGTTTTTCCTTTATTCTGAGAGCAGTAAATCAACGGGAGAAAGCTAATGTCAGGAGTTGCGTTTAGATTACAAGCTATTGCCTTTACCTTTGTGGTTGTCTTTAACACTTCCATAATCAGCGTTCAGGCTCAAGGCATAATCAATATGCCGAAACTGTCAGCAGCACTAGCTAATGAACTTGTGGGAGAATCAGTTGCAATCTGTCAGCAGAGGGGTTACAAAGTAGTAGCTGTAGTTGCCGATCTTGATGGAGTTCAACAAGCACTGTTACGAGGCGATGGCGCACCAGTTCACTCTTTGAATAACGCCTACTATAAAGCCTATTCCGCTGCTTCCCTGACCTTGGCACTCAAAGAAAGTGGCACCAAGGAAGTTAGTGAAAGACTAGCTAAAAATCCTCCATCCACAGTACCACCAACTCAATTACCTAATGTTACCTATGCGATCGGGGGTGTAACTATTAGAGTTGGAGATGTTGCAATTGGGGCGATCGGGGTGAGTGGCGCTCCCAATGGGTTGATTGATGAAGGATGTGCTAAAGCAGCACTAGCCAAAATTCAAGATCGTTTGAAATAAGTTGCATTGACATTTAAAGTGGGAAAGAAGTGCATCTCTAAAATCATGCTCATTTTCTGGGTACAGGGTTATACAAATCTGATAAATGGCATAGCTGCCAAACCCAAGGCGATCGCACTGCCAAAACTATTATGATCAACATCAAAAGCAACAGTACTCGAATGATTGCATCTAGCCCCCAAGTTAATTTCCCCAAATAATGGGAACCAATTAACACAATGTGAATGCCCGTAAAGATAAAAGCTGGCAAAGTTAATAAATGAATTGGTCTCCAGTAAGCACCTAAATATTGCACAGCTCCTTCAAAGCTAGTCATAGCCGCAGGTGCAATTAAACAAAGGGCAAAGACTCCAGACCAAATTCCAGCTTGATGGGGAGGTAGCATAAATAGAACAGCGCGAGGATTCCAACCCCAACTATGATCAATCATGTGTAGAGTGTGAATTAAAGCAAGGGCAAATGCTCCCACTCCTAACCCTCGGCGGTACTGATAGAGAAAATCCCAGAGTTTTTTAATCGGACGAGCAATTAGAGCCAAACTCATCAAGATCAAAGCCCCGTGACCACTATAGTCCACCATCGTATCACCAGTTCGCAAGACCGTAATTACCCCAATCGCTACCGTAAGCCAGCCCCCTAATCGAGACAGTTGACCTCGGCGATCGCTACTAAGTTGTGAACTAAATACCCCCACACCCACCATTACGGGTAAAGTTCCGATCCCAAATGCCAACATTATTGCTGCTCCTGCCCCAAAGCTAGAAGCCTCTGCCGCCTTAATTTGAGCCGCATATAGAAATCCACAGGGCATTAATCCCCAAGTAAACCCTAAACACAAAGGATTTTGCGGAAACTTGACCATAAGATTTACCATCAGGTCATGGATACGCCACTTTTTTAGCGGTTTTATTAAACCTAAAAGATTGAACTTTAAAAACTTAAAACCCAACTTAAAATTTAGCTGTGATAGTCCAAATAAAATCAGAATTATCCCCGTAGCGATCGCTATGCCCCTTCTAACCGAACTATCAAGCCCCGCTAATTGACCACCTACTACTAATACCTGAGCAATTGCGCCAATGCAGCCACCAATAATGGCATAACTTAATAACCTGCCCACATTGAGCCAGAGATGAAAAGTTAATGCGGCAATCCTTGACTGACTGACACCTTGCTGATTTAGGGAAAATGCTAGGGCGATCGGGCTACACATCCCCGCACAGTGACCAAAGCTACCTAAAAAACCCAGTGCTGCTACTAATAAAAGATCAGAGAAAAAAGAAAAGGCGATGGCATTCATTAATCTTTGTGTCTAATTTCTCTGTTTAGCTTTCTCTTTTTGGTTTAGCTGATCGGTTATCAATAGGAAAAGGGGTAAGGGATATGATTACTGTGTTTTATGGGTTTCGGGATACAGGGGTTCCGCCCCTGCGTGGGGCGCCCAACATATCTCTTATTCATCAAATAGGCTGTAGCATTTTAAACTGATAACTTACTTTTAATTATCACCCAATTACATCTATACAATTACACTTATACATGAATGACAATTACATAAGTGTAAATTCAAGCAAGCATGAAAGTATCCTTAGAGTTCTTATATCATTTTCGATGCGATCGCTGTGATCAATGGTGGAGTATTGCTGACATCAAACCCCAAGTTGGCTCTGAAATGAGTTGCCCGCACTGTGGACACTTGAACCTAGTGGAGAGCATTCAAACTTTCCTAGAAGCTGCTAAATCTAGTTGCCTAGATAAGTTACCCGATCCTAATTAAGTTCTTAATCAAGTTATATTAAGCTGCTTTTGCCAATTGACTTAGGAGCTTTTGAACAATTTCAAACCCTGTGACTGCTTGCCATGCAAAAATTCCGACTAACAGAGTATTGATACTAATATGAGTATATCTTGCCCAATCTTTACCCTGTTGCATCAAGGGAGCTAAGGATGCTGATAGGGCTGCTAAACCCGCTACTCCCAAGCCCGCAATTAAGTGAGGACCAACAAATAACTTATTATTATTTATAAAAGTTACTGCCATTCCCCCAATACTCCCCATAACCAGTCCAACCAGTAAAAGTGAACCACTGATATAGTGTTTATCTTTAATAGCTTTAAGGGTTCCACCTGCTTCTTCTTGCAGAGTCTTTTTTTCATCACCTTTAGCAGTACGAATTTTTCTAACCTGAAGTCCTAAATAACCTGCATAGAGGGCTAAAGCTAGGGTGAGAAACATTAAGAGAGGATGGGCAAATGTAACTAAGGGTTTTAAAAAAGTAGGAATTTCAATGTTCATAGCTATATGGTCAAATTTTAAGATTATTTTAATCTATGGATTTAAGTTTTGTGACTAAATTTTAAGCTTTGGTATATAATTCTGCCGTGATACTTCTAGGTGATTACCTCTACGAGTAAATGTGCCAAAGTTGTGAAAATATAAGAATGAACTTCAAATTTTTTGAATTTGAAATTGCGACTAATTCATAGTACCTTCAAGTTTGAAACCTAAGTTTAGAAGTATAATTGACTCTGTGTTCAGGTATTTCGAGAGGCTTGTTCAAAATGATTGAAATGAAGGTGGCAGGAATTGCCGTTGATGCTGTCAGTCATAACCCTATTGTTTTACTACGAGATGGTACCCAACGTCGCGCATTACCAATTTGGATTGGTGAATCTGAGGCAAAAGCGATTGTTATGGCTCTTGATCCTAAGTCCTCTGCTCGTCCTATGACCCATGATTTATTCGTTAGCCTATTTGGGGCTTTGTCCGCAAAACTAGAGAGAGTGGTGATCCACTCCCTGAAAAATAGCACCTTCTATGCCATCTTGACGGTAAAAGTAGGTGAGGTCAAAAAGGAAATTGATGCTCGTCCCAGTGATGCGATCGCCATTGCCCTAAGAGCAGGCTGTCCGATTTGGGTCATGGAAGAAGTAGTGGTTGAAGCATCTATCCCCGTGGATCAGGCAGCTGATGAAGCAGAGCGACGCGCATTTCGTGAATTTTTAGAAGATATTGCACCCTCGGATTTTGTCGAAAAATCTAGTGGTAATTCCTAATCAGCCTCTTAAGTAAGTAGGTAGGTCAAAGAAAAGTAAAAACTTTTTGAGAGCAGAAAAACTAAAACCCATTGTGGGGTGTTGCCCTCCGACCCCTTCTATTTTTAGATTACTTTAACTATTCAGGGACAACTTGAACTTTAACAGTGGCAGTAACCTCAGCATGGAGCTTGATCTCAACATCATAAGTACCAACTTGCTTGATGTCGGGTACGGTGATTTCACGGCGATCGATTTCAAGGGTGGATTTTGCCAAAATTAGCTGAGCTACTTCTCGATCTGTAACGCTACCAAAAATTGAAGACTTATTGTCACCTACGGCTTTTTTCACGATTAAAGTCCCAATTGAACTTAGGGTAGCTTTACGTCCTTCTGCTTCTTGACGAATGGCAATTAAACGTTGGCGCTCCTTTTCTTTGCGTCTTTCTACTTCCTTATTGATCCCTGCGGTAGCACGCACAGCCAAGCCGTTAGGTAGTAGGTAGTTTTGAGCATAGCCGGGAGCAACATTAACTAGGTCGCCTAATTTTCCTAATTTGACCACATCTTTAGTTAGCATTACTTGCACATCACTTTTTGCCATGGATTTGTCCTTTTTGTTTTTCTTATAGAGCGAAAATTTTGAATTTTGAGTATTTTAGACCCTAGAACCTTTGAGAACCTTGACGCAACCTTAACTTTTGATCTTAACAGCCAGATTAAAAGCCAGATCAAGTTGAAGAACGGTTAAATTTTTCAGGTCTTTCAGTATATCTAAAATTCGCTTTGCAGTCTAGGATGTAAAAACGATTAAATATTTTAGTAATCATGGTGAATTCTAACTTCAATCAGAAATGGGTACCCGATGTCATTGAGGCACTGATCCAAAAATATAAATCTCAGGTGGATTTTTTGGCAATCCGCCTTGAGTCAATGGAAGGTACAGAGATTTTGTTGCGGAGTGGGAAAGTTGAGACTCTGAGTACAGGTGTATCTGTGGGTGGACAGGTCAGGGCATATCATCGTGGTGGTTGGGGATTAAGCAGTTTTAATAAATTAGATACCCTAGAGTTAAGAGTTCAAGAGGCGATCGCTGCGGCACGATGGGTGGGTAATGATGAAAATAATTTGGCACCTTTGGCACCAGTTAGGGATCAAAAGTCCTTGATAATTCCCATTCAAGCAACTTTGGCACAAAAACGTGATCTATGTTTTCACTATGATGAAATTTTGCGATCGCAATCCGATCAAATTGTCAGTAACTCAGTCAGCTACAACGACAGCACTCAAACTGTAATTATTGCTAACTCCGAAGGCACTTTAATTGAACAGGCATGGAGTGACTTAGAAATGCGCTTTGGGGCAACCGCTAGAAAAGGGGATGTAGTACAAACTGCCAGAGAAACCGTCGGATCAAGATTGGCTTTTACAGATTTAGAAGGACTAGATACTCAAGTAAAATCGGCTGCTAGCCGGGCAGTATCGGCGTTGGACTTACCCGTGGTGCAGGGTGACACTTATACCGTAGTCATCGATCCAGTGCTAGCAGGGTTGTTTGTGCATGAAGCATTTGGGCATTTATCTGAGGCGGATATGATCTATGAAAATCCCGATCTGTTAGAAGTTATGGCACTGGGACGGCGGTTCGGCACAGAGGATTTACAGATTTTTGATGGGGCATCGATTTTGGGACATCGAGGTAGCTATTTTTATGATGATGAAGGCGTACCTGCCACAACTACCCAGTTAATTAAAGATGGGGTTTTAGTCGGTCGGCTCCATTCTCGTGAAACCGCAGGGAAATTAGGAGAGGCACCTACGGGAAATGCACGGTGCTTAGATTATCACTATGCGCCCATTGTGCGGATGACAAATACTTGGATTGGCAGAGGCATGACCCCAGTGGTAGATTTATTTAATGATATTCCCGTAGGAGTCTATGCCAAAAATTGGCAGGGAGGTATGACCAACGGTGAAATGTTTACGTTTACCGCAGGGGAGGCGTGGATGATTCGGAATGGTAAGATTGCAGAGCCTGTCCGAGATGTCACCCTATCGGGAAATGTCTTTCAAACCCTAGGAGATATTGAAGCGATCGCCAATGATTTTTTTTGGGATGAATCTGGTGGTTGTGGTAAAGGTGGGCAGAATGGTTTAGCAGTGGGCTGTGGCTCCCCTAGTTTACGAATTCGGGATGTGATTGTGGCTTAATTACTTGCGATCGCACCACTTCAGCCATAGCATTTTAAGTAAAGAGTAAATTTAGCGACAATATTAAACATTTAATTAAATATCTAGTTCATATAATTTTCAACCTAATTTTTAGAATGCTAATCAAATACTTAAATCCCAGTTACCAATCAAATAGTTTTTCCCATAGATTTGGGCATAGGGTTTTTCAGCTATGGGTGGCGATCGCCTTGATCATCACAATTTTTATTACCATCAGCCCTCAGCCTGTAGAAGCAAAACTGCCTGCTAATAGTGCCATCAAAGACTCCAGAATTCTTTTACGCAATGCCTTACCGATCAAAAATGAGTTAATCCGTGAAGTTCAAACTACCCTAGAGGCACAACCTCGCCAAGCCAATCTCAAACGGTGGAATAGCATTGCTAAGGACTTAAAGCGAGTTAAAACTATTTTGGCTCAGGATCAACAGAAATTACTGGCAAATGTGACCGATCAAGCCGCAGGACTGGAAAACCTGAAAAAGCTAAATGATGCTCTGACTCCCCTTGAAGAAGCGATCACCAACAAAGAGCGGAATAAAGTTAAACCCCTAGTTGAGCAAGCTTTGGAATATGTCGGTAATCTTGAAGCGCTGATGGTCACCCAATTTCCCTTCACAGTCCCAGAGGCATACGCCCATCTCCCTCAACTGAAAGGTAGAGCCACCGTAGAACTGGAAACCTCCAAAGGTACGATCACCATAGTTTTGGATGGCTATAATGCCCCCGTAAATGCTGGGCAGTTTGCCGATCTAGTGCAAAGAGGATTTTATGACGGACTCAGCTTTAATCGTGCCGATGATGATTATTTCCTCCAAGCAGGTGACCCACCCGGTGCCGCCGATGGATTTATTGATCCAAATACTGGCAAAGTGCGGACTGTTCCTATGGAGGTTAAAATTCCTGACAAAGAAGTCCCATTCTATGGATTTACCCTCAGTGATCTTGGCTTAGCTCGGACACTTCCAGTATTACCTTTTTCTGCATTTGGTACGATCGCGATGGCACATCCCGCCGAAGATGTAAACGGTGGTTCTTCTCAGTTTTTCTTGTACTTATTTGAATCGGACTTAACCCCAGCAGGCTTAAACCTCATTGATGGCAATTATGCGGCATTTGGTTATCTCAAGGATGGAACTGAAGTCCTGAGAAAGCTTAAACTGGGCGATAAAATTATTTCAGCCAAAATTATTGAAGGGGCGGAAAATTTGGTTCAGCCTGCTGCCTAACTCAGTTCATTAATGCTCCTAGGCATCCTGAATACGTTCTGAAAAATACCTATCGATCGCATCTATACAGTCATGGGATTCTAGCCAACCATAGGCTTGATCCGATGTCATTACCGTTAAGGTAGAGGTTTGTTCTTTCAGGAATACATCTCTACCTCTCTCTACTAAAAACCATGCCCCTTTTGCCGTGACGTACAAAGTTTGAGAAGTTTTATCTAAGACTAGTTTAGGTGTATATACAGCCACTACTACGGCTGTATCGGTGTTATAACGAGTGTGGTCAATAATTTTAATCATTGTTAATACTCGAAGCCAAAATGGAAATGAAGTTGGGACTAAAGATTTAGTAGCTTCATTCTAAAACCACATTGATTTAATTTTGATAGGAATTAGATTTTGGATTTAAGTAATCAAGGGTAAAAACCGCAGTCAATGAAATACACAGAATTAAAGCTACCCAAAAACCTCCTTCTTTAAATTCTCCCGCTTCGACAGCAAAGTAAATTGCCATAGGCATGGTTTGGGTTTGTTCGGGAATATTGCCTGCTAGCATCAGAGTTGCCCCAAATTCTCCTAAAGCTCGGGTAAATGCCAACACCGTTCCCGATAATATCCCCGGCAGTGCCAAGGGAAAGGCGATATAGCTAAAAACTTCTAGCTCAGAAGCTCCCTCAACTCTGGCAGCATCAAGTAATAGCGGATCAATCTGCTGAAAGGCACCAAGGGATGCTCGGTACATTAACGGAAAGGCAATCACGATCGCAGCAAGGACGGCTCCATACCAAGTAAAAACAATTTGGATAGCTAAGCGCGAAATTAGTTGCCCGATCACTCCATTTTTTCCCAATAGCAAAAGTAAAATAAATCCCACAACCGTAGGCGGTAAGACTAAAGGAATTAGGAATAGAGAATTAATTAGCGATCGCCCTCGTCCTCGATAATAAAACATGCCATACCCTGCCCCAACACCAAGGCAAAAGGTAATAACTGTAGCAATCACAGACACCTTGAGAGAAATCCATAGGGGTGAGAGATTTGGCAACAGACTCATTTTTACCTCACTTTATCACCTCTGAACTTTTAAAAGTGTAGAACAACCTGGGCAGGGAATTTTTATTGGAGAACCCTTAGCCAGCCCCTTTTGGTCTAACATTAGGACTAAATAGTGGATAGTACATATCAGGACATTTAATACTTGTTACCATTAATTTCCTTAATTTACACTCTAACTAAGTTAAGATAAGTTAATATATTGACAGTCACCAGGGCTTTTTATGATAAGTCAAACTCGCTTATCCCCACAACTCACAGCAACTAAGCTTAGACAAATTTTTGGTACAGTACATGCCCATAGCTGTCCTAGTTTGTTAAATTTTCATCTGCATACGGTTTTCTCCGATGGACAGATGCAGCCCCATGAAGTTGTGAATCAGGCAATTAACCTAAATCTTGCCCATATTGCCATTACCGATCACCACACCGTAGACGGATATTACCAAGCCCACCAAATCTTGCAGCAAAACCATAGTTATAGCCTTAATTCTAAACTCCCTCACCTCCATATTGGCATTGAGATTAACGCCAGTTTACTATTTACTGAAGTGCATATATTAGGCTATGGCTTTGATCCAACTCATCCTTTTATTGAGCCATATTTACAAGGTAAAACCACCGCAGGTATTGATTATCAGGCAAAAAGTGTGATTAATTCCATTCATAATGCTGGAGGAATTGCGGTTTTGGCACATCCTGCTCGGTATCGCCGGTCGCCTGAAGAATTAGTTCCTGCCGCCGCAGCTTTGGGGATTGACGGGATTGAGACCTACTATTGCTATACCAACTCTATGCCTTGGAAGCCTAGTGTACGTCAAACTCAACAGGTTAAACAATTAGGCGATCGCTACGAACTTCTCCACACCTGCGGCACCGATTCCCACGGTTTTAGTATTGCTACTAGGCTGTAATTACCGTGAGTATTTTCATAAGACTGGGGAAGCTTATTAGTCAGCTTGAGGAATTATCAAAGATTAATTTAATTGGTAACTGGCATCAAGACCTAAGGGAGGAAGTAGTTCCTATAGGTGAAAAAGATAGCCTGATTTTCAAACAAAGTGATGCTGTAATTCATTTAACCCAAACATGGAGAGTTCCTAAATATTTCAATAATTTAGATATAACAGGAACAACGATCAGATTAAAACTAATATGGTGGGCATCCTTAGTAGAAATATTTATTAATGGAGCTAAGGTTCAAGAAGGGGATTTATTTGATCAAAAATGCCGACTTTTACTTGCAGAAAATGTCCAAGAAGATCAAAACTTTAAGCTGGAAATTAGGTTAATTAGCCCAAAACATGATCGAGGAGCCTTACAGAAGTCGGAGCTAGTGATTTCATATCCGCATCAACCCTGTGATCCCTATAAGTTATCGGAAGAATTAGGGGTAATTTCTGCGTACCTGCCATTACTTACTGAGTATGAACTCGAGTTAGATCAAATAGTATCAGAATTAGAGTTAATTTTTTCAAGTGTAATCAATAATCAGATATTTAATCAGCTAGCAAATATTAGGAGATCACTAGTTAAATTATTATCAAAGTTCTTTCAAGATCGAAAAATTTATATTCTAGGAAATGCTCATATTGATGTGGCTTGGTTGTGGGCGATCGCAGAAACTAAAGAAGTTATAAACCGCACATTTAATTCGGTTATAGATTTGCAAAAACATTATCCAGAATTGATTTTTAATCAAACTACAGCCTTATTTTATGAATGGATCGAACAAGAATATCCAGAATTATTTATCCAAATTCAAGATCATGTTCGGAAGAATCAATGGGAACTGACAGGTGGAATGTGGGTTGAACCAGATTGTAATTTACCTAGCGGAGAATCTTTAATCCGACAGATTATTTATGGCAAACAATATTTTTTGGATAAATTTAATCAAGATGTAAAAATTGCCTTCTTACCCGATACTTTTGGTTTTAATTTTCAGCTTCCCCAAATATTACTAAAAAGTGGATTTGCAGCTTTTATTACCCAAAAATTAACATGGAATGATACTAATAAATTTCCGCATCAAGTATTTTGGTGGCAGGGATTGGATGGTAGTAAAATTTTTACTTATTTTTGTAATGAATTGGGTTTAGGCATTGAGCCTGTGGCGATCGCTAATTATGCAACTAATATTGAAGCTAAACATCATATTAAAGATCATCTTTGGCTTTATGGGGTTGGAGATCATGGTGGTGGACCAACTGCGGATATGTTAAATCTTGGGCGAGAATGGTCTGAGTCTGAGTTATTCTACAAATTAATTCCTACTAAATTTAGTGATTTTATTGAGCAGTTAAAGCAATCTAATCCTGATATTCCCACTTGGCATGATGAGTTATATTTAGAATTTCATCGTGGTACATATACTTCAAAATCTGATCAAAAACTGCAATGTCGCCAATCAGAAATTTTATTAGGTAATCTAGAGAAATATTTAGCGATCGCTACTTTAGTTAAAAATAAAAAATACCCTAAACTTAAATTAGATCAGGCATGGAAAGGTTTATTACTTAATCAATTTCATGATATTTTACCCGGAACTTCTATCCATGAAGTATTTATAGATGCCAATCAAACTTGGGGTCAAGTTAATAATATAAGTAATGAATTTTTTAATATTTCAAAAGTGGTTAATCAAAATGATGATTTGTATATTTGGAATTTTTGTAATTGGGTAAGAAGTGAAATTATAGAAATAAAAATCGATAGCTCAGATAATTACTTGATTCAACAGCATAATAACTTAGATTTATTATTGACACAAAAAACTAAAAATGGACTGATATTTAACTGTAATGATATAGAAGGATTAGGAAGTTCTCAGTTTAGGTTAGTTAAAGATGATGGTTCTAGTCAAACTATCAATCCTGATTTAGTAATTACAAACTCAACTATCGAAAACAAATATATTAAAGTTGATTTAGATATTAAAACAGGTGAAATATCTCAGATTTATGATAAGAGGTTTAATAATAATCTTTTAAGTAATAACTGTGAATTGGAATTTTTTGAAGATAAAGGACAGTATTGGGATGCGTGGAATATTGATCCTAATTATGAGGATAAAAAATTAAGTGGACTAAAATTTGAAGCAATCAGTATCTATGAATCGGGAAATCTTAGGGTATCTTGGCAAATTATTAAGAAATTTCAAAATTCTACGTTTATTCAAGAAATTCAATTGGATGCCTTTAATCCCTATATTACGATTAGAAATTGGGTGGATTGGCAAGAAGAACATATTTTAGTCAAGGCAACTATTCCATTAAGTTTTAGCTCTGATTTTGCCACCTATCATATTCCAATGGGAGCGATCGCCCGCAGTACAAAAGATAAGACTAAATTTGAGGTTCCTGCTCATTTTTGGGGAGATATAAGTACGGATGGCGTTGGATTAAGTCTATTAAATAATTGTAAGTATGGCTATGATGCTAAGCACAATCAAATCAGGTTATCTTTATTGCGTAGTCCTAATTTTCCCTGTCCCAATTCTGATCGAGGAGTTCATGAATTTATCTATAGGTTAGTTCCCCATCAAGGCAATATTCAAGCTGCTAAGATTCATCAATTGGGCTATGAATTAAATAATCCTTTAGTGATTCAAAATAACTCTTTTCATATATCTAGTTTTATCAAAAACACCTCAAGTAATATTATTCTCTCTGCCTTTAAGCAATCTGACTTGCGATCTAAAATCGGGTTGAATTGGATCGTGAGATTTTATGAATCCTGCGGAGAAACTGTTAATGAATCTATTACTTTTGCTAAATCAATCCAATCTGTATGTGAGTGTGATTTGTTGGAACATCCGTTATCGGAAATCTCTCACAATCAGGCTCAATTTAGTTGTACTTTTACACCTTTTGAAATTAAAACCTTTGCGATCACATTTAACGAAATAAATCATTGAGAAAATCAATCAAAGTTGCAATTTACGCTGCCCGAAAAATAATTAGGCTCAGTCATCCTAAACTAAATTCAATAACATCATTTTCTATGGTTTCTTCGGGTGTGGATACTGGTAGAAACTCTTGCAGTAAGCCTGTGCCAGAAAGCCAACGTTCTGCTTCTAAAGCTGCCATACAGCCAGTTCCTGCGGCAGAAATTGCTTGACGATATTCATGATCCTGCACATCTCCACAAGCATAGACTCCTTCAACATTAGTAGCCGTAGATTTACCCTTGGTGACAATATAACCAGTAGGATCAAGCTCGATCGCATCAATAAATAGGGCTGTATTGGGTTTATGCCCGATCGCATAAAATAATCCACCCACTGTTAAATCTTGCTCCACACTACTAACAGTATTTTTAAGTTTTAAGCCTTGAACCCAGTCATTGCCATAAACATCGGTGGGTACGGTTTGCCAATGCACTTGAATTTTAGGATGGTTAAGTACTCTTTCCTGCATAACTTTACTGGCTCTGAGGCGATCGCTTCGCACTAATAAATGCACCTTAGAAGCATACTTAGTTAAAAAAATTGACTCCTCGGCTGCCGTATCTCCACCACCAACCACTGCCAATTCCACATCCTTGAATCTGGGAATCCCCCCATCACAAATCGCACAGGCGGAAATCCCTTTATTCCAAAATTGGTCTTCACTGGGTAAATGTAAGCGTTGGGCAGTGGCACCTGTCGCAATAATGATACTGTGGGCTAAAGTTTCTCGTTCAGCCGATCGTACCGTAAATGGACGCTGCTTAAAATCCACGGAGATCACATCTTCCATCCATAGTCTTGCTCCAGAGTTTTGAGCTTGGGCTTTCATTAAACGCATCAGCTCTGGTCCCATAATCCCCGTGGGAAATCCAGGGAAGTTCTCTATACCTGTGGTAGTCATTAACTGTCCACCTGGTAAGCCCATCTTCAAACCTTCAAAAACTATGGGATTAAGGCGGGCGCGTCCTGCATAAATTGCCGCTGTATATCCAGCAGGACCGGAGCCAATAATTACCAAGTTAGAAATTTCTGATGGTTTAGGCATAGAATTTTCGGTGCGGATGTTTACGTCTATGGGGTAAGACATCTATGATATAAGTGATTGATTATACAAACATAACCCAAACAATTGGAACAAGGAAGTTGTCAACATAATTCTTCAGCTATTTACATAGAAACTTTAGATAATCCCTTGACAAATTCGCCAACAATCCCAAAGCTATAGCTATCTTTATTTAGTTTGCCGTGCGTTTATTTCCCTTTTTTGATAAATCTGTCCATGATTGGGCGATCGAGGCTCGCCTGTTGCGCTGGTTAACCTTCATTTGGCTATTTATTGGTTTAGCAATGCTATTTTCGGCGTCCTATGCCTATTCCGATATTGTCAATAACGGTGATCCTACCCGCTTCTTTAAGATGCAGCTACTGTGGGGAGCCATTGGTCTAGTGGCATTTAATGTGGTAATTCATTTACCCTTAAAAATTACATTCCGCCTCGTAAATCTGGGCTTAGGTATTGGTCTAGTCCTCTTATTTGCTACCCATATTAGTGGCATTGGTGCAACTGGTAATGGTTCTACCCGTTGGCTGGCTCTAGGAGAATCGACAATTCAGCCGTCAGAATTAATTAAGCCGTTTTTAGTACTCAAGGCTGCTCAATTATTTTCCCAATGGCACCAAGTTACAACTAAAGCTAAGGTGGCTTGGCTGGGAGTATTTGCGATGACTTTGGCAGGGATTCTGCTGCAACCAAACTTGAGTATGACGGCTCTGTGTGGAATTACGCTCTGGATTATTGCCCTTGCTGCTAATTTCCCAACGGGACAGCTATTAGGCACTATGGGTTTGGGGGTTATGGTGGCAACCCTCAGCGTCAGTTTTAAAGACTATCAACGGCGGCGAGTTTTATCTTTTTTAGACCCCTGGCAGTCACAGCAGGGCGATGGTTTTCAGTTAACTCAAAGTTTGATGGCAATTGGTTCGGGTAGTATTTGGGGAACTGGGTTTGGGATGTCACGGCAAAAGCTGTTTTTACCATTTCAATATACGGATTTTATCTTTGCGATCTTTGCAGAAGAATTTGGCTTGGTTGGCTGTGTGCTGTTAATCCTCATGTTGATTGTGTATGCCACATTAGGCACACTGGTGGCTTTGAAGTGCCAAAATCCCACCATTAGACTAGTTGCCATAGGAACGACATTTTTATTGGTCGGGCAATCATTTATTAATATTGGTGTAGCTACAGGAGTTTTACCAACTACGGGGCTGCCGTTTCCATTTATGACCTACGGTGGCAGTTCTATGATTTCTAATTTATTTGTAGCAGGACTATTAATTCGCTGTGGACGAGAGATGTCTCAGATTGTGCTTTTGCGTCCGAGGGTATCGCCTGAGTTAGAATCGAGGAAGAAAAAACGACAGCTTTCGGCGGTTAAGTAGGTTAATTTTGGTAATTTTAGGTAACATGACAAATTCTGGTGCTAAGTCCGTGAATCCTCGATCTCTGAAATATGATTTCTAATAATGGATTTTTGCAGTTGCTGGGCGATCGCCAGTTTTTATATCTATGGTCGGCGCAGTTAATTTCTCAGTTGGCGGATAAGGTTTTATTAATTCTCTTAATTGCGATCGCTACTTCCGAGGCTTACGTTAGCTACTCGGTACCAGTTAATAGTCGTGAGTCCATGATTATGATTGCTTCAACGGTGCCAGCAATCCTATTCGGTTCCATTGCGGGTATTTACGTTGATTTATATCCTAAGCGCATGGTCATGATTGTCTGCAATATTTTGCGCGGACTTTTGGTGTTAATCATTCCCTTTCTGCCCAAGATGTTGATTTTACTGTTAACCGTAACTTTTATCATTTCCATCTTTACCCAATTATTTGCACCCGCAGAGCAGTCCGCCATTCCATTGTTGGTACCAGAGTCCTGTTTAATGTCTGCTAATGCCCTGTTTACCTTAACGATGATGGGCGCAATGATTATCGGTTTTGCCATTGGCTCTCCCTTATTACACCTGTTTGCAGGGATTAGGTTTGGTCAGGAGCTTTTGGTGGGAGGGATGTATCTCATGGCAGGATTAGTATTATTTTTTCTGCCTAAAAATGAAGTCATTCCCAAACGTGACCATTTACATAATGTGTGGCAAGACCTGAAAGATGGGTTAAAGTATCTGCGTCACAATCCCCTAATTAGCGGTGCGATTTTGCAGTTAGTCATTTTCTATGGCGTGTTTGCCGCAATGCTGAAGCTATCCATTAACCTCAGTGAAATTATTACTAACAACCGTACGGATTTTGGCTTTCTGTTAGCTGCTGCTGGAGTTGGTTTAGCGATCGGGGCTTTAATTTTAGGGCATTTTGGCGATCGCTTTGCTCACCGACCCTTACCTTTAGTGGGCTTCATTGGGATGGCATTAATGCTGATTTTTTTTGCCCTAGTTAAAGACCTGTGGTTGGCGTTAATTTTAGCGGTCATTCTCGGATTTAACGGCTCACTGGTAGGAGTGCCAATGCTCACCGTGATTCAAAAATATACACCAGAAAATATGCGTGGAAAAGTATTCGGACTCCTGAATAATGCGGAAAATATTGCTGTTAGCCTACCCCTAGCGATCGCTGCTGTCACCCTAGATGCTTCTATTTCAGCACTTGGAGAGGTGAAAGGACTACAGTTGGTAATGTTTATTTGTAGCGCGATCGTTTTAGGTTTAGGGCTATGGTCATGGTCGATCACACGGAAAGCTCTAGCAAAAGATATTAATTAGGAGCCAAGGGCAGAAAAATAGCATTTAGCTCCTAGGAATAAAACTAAGCTTAACTACACCACAGCAAGGACTTGAGGTTGCTGGAATAATTTTGCAAAGTTACGAGGAGAACGTTCACGCCAGTTACCTTTACCGTAGGCATACCCAGCAATTAAAGGCATTGCTAAGGTGGCTTCAGAAAATACCATTTGCTCCGTGGCAATATCTACTTTCCCCCAAGAATGAGCTTCTCGTAAGGTAGAGCCAGACAAGGCACCATCCCGTTCATCCGCAACAGTGACTTGAACCGCATATTTGTGCATAGCAGTTTCAAAGCCGAGCAATTCCGCCGCCACAACGGTATCTTGGGCAAAGTTTTTAGGTACGCCGCCTCCAATCATAAACAAACCAGTGTGAGCAGAAGCCAACTTGCACTGAGTTAATTCACGGAAGTCTTTAACAGAATCAATGGTTAGATGAGATTCAGGGGAATACCACTGGTGGTGAACTAAGCCAAAGCCTGCGGAGCAATCACTGAATGCTGGCACAAAAATTGGAACTTGATTTTGATAGGCAGCAAGTACTACAGAGTGACGATTACGAGCATTCGAATCTAAGTATGCACCCATAGCATGGATAAATTCACGGGAAGAATGGGGACGAGGGGGTAAAGCCGCAGCAATTTCGGCGATCGTCATATCACAAACCCGCAACTGATCTTCATCAATGTAGGTATCATAAATGCGATCAACATGTGCCTCTCTGAGTACGGTATCATCAGCTAAAGGATCGCCTACATAGTGGCGGAAACCTAGTGCCTCAAAGAAATCTTGATCGACAATATTGGCACCAGTGGAGACGATCGCATCAACCATATTATTAGCGATTAGATCATAGACCACACCCTTTAAGCCTGCGCTAAACAATGAACCAGCAAGACATAAAATAATGGCACAGTCTGGATCAGCGATCATGGTGTCATAAATACGAGCCGCACGACCAAGATTTCTACCTTGAAAAGCAGTTTGTCCCATGGCATCGACTAAGCCCACGACATCAAAAGCTTTAATATCAATATGCTCTACGGTTTCGTTCAGTAATTGTTCACGTTTCATGGTTATTTTCCTGTTGGTTGGTAAATTTTGGGGGATAATTGCTGGAGATAATTACATCCAGTCGGCACAAAATCGGCATAAATCTATAACGACAGAAACGATAAAATCATTAACTGCCTAGTAACTGCATCGAAAAACTAGTAACCTAATCAAGTGCAATTACAGATTATTCGATTTGGGATTTGGAAAAATATTTAGCTTTAGCTTTTCTTCTATCTCAAGAAGCGATCGACCAAGGTTGCGTTGTAGTTTTGTTTAAAACTTTTTTGTAAAACAACCCTTATAGTTATCAGGTCGATCAGACCATACTGGGTCCTTCGCAGGTGTCATCCCAAGATAGAGCAGGATCAGACTGTCTTTTTTCATCTAACTTGATGTCTAGATGCCAGCCACAAGAAACTGTGATAATCTTTTTATTCACTTTTTATGTAACAAAAACAACAAGCTGTATTTAATACTATCATCTATTAGCTGAAATTTTAAGTGTTTTTTGATTTGGGCTAAATTTTTAGTTATAGTACTTTGGATTACAGCTTGAAGCAGTAAATTTGGGTTGTTAGTGAGAATTAAGGTATTTCTAAAATTTGGAAAATATTTTGTACGGAGCTAATCCGAAAGATAAACATCCTATGAAGGGATTTCCGCAAATCTGCTTCATTCAGAACACTGTATCGAATCCCAATATCATTATTGGTGATTACACCTATTACGATGACCCAGAAGACTCGGAAGATTTTGAGCGTAACGTCCTATACCACTTCCCATTTGTTGGCGATCAGTTAATCATTGGAAAATTTTGCGCTTTGGCAAGAAGCATAAAGTTCATTATGAATGGGGCAAATTCTCGACCTATCCGTTTCAGATTTTTGGTAACGGTTGGGAAAAAGTTGAGCCTCAGTCTGAAGACCTACCATACAGAGGTAATACAGTCATTGGGAACGATGTGTGGATGGGTTATGAATCAGTAATCATGACAGGAGTACAGGTAGGAGATGGAGCAATCATTGCAGCAAAATCAGTAGTAGCAAGTAATATTCCACCTTATACGATTTTTGGTGGTAATCCAGCTAGGTGTATCCGTCAACGCTTTGATGATCAAGTAATCCAATCGCTACTTGAAATAGCTTGGTGGAATTGGGAGATCGCAAAGATTACACGCAATTTGGATAAGATCGTCTCTGTAGATATTGAGGCTCTGATAAATTGTGAGTAGAAGTAGTAGAACAAGTTTGTTGAACCAAAATTAATTCTAGTCAAGGCAATCCAGTCTAAAAATAAGTTAATGTCGTATGGCGGTTGCTCTGCAATAAAAATCACCCTCCCATGTCCAGTAATCTATCCTCCTCTTTACTAATTCCTAATTCATCCAATGTGAATGGGCGATCGCTCTACTTTTCTTTAGTAATTCCTACTTTTAATGAATCTCAGAATATTAAAGACCTAGTACCAGTTTTAACAGAGTTACTAGATAAATTTTTGCCCAATAATTACGAGCTAATAGTAGTAGATGATGACAGTCCCGATCGCACATGGGAAGTGGCTGAAGCTTTGACCAGTGATTATCCCCAACTTCAGGTTTTACGGCGGATCGGTGAAAGAGGTCTATCTACGGCTGTAATTCGAGGTTGGCAAAATGCCCAAGGGCAAGTTTTGGGAGTAATTGATGGCGATCTTCAACATCCCCCAGAACGATTAATAAAATTACTAGATGCGATCAAAAGTGGTGCGGATTTGGCTGTTGCCAGTCGTCATGTTGATACAGGCGGAGTGAGCAATTGGAGCTTGGTACGGAGATTTTTGTCACGGGGAGCGCAGTTATTGGGTTTAGTAATTTTACCCGGAGTCATTGGTCGAGTCTCAGACCCCATGAGTGGATATTTTGTGGTGCGGCGGCATTCAGTTTGCGATCGCCAACTCAGTCCCATTGGTTACAAAATTTTAATTGAGGTGCTAGCACGAGGAGACATTTCTAAAGTTACGGAGGTGGGTTATGTATTCCAAGAACGGCAGGAAGGCACAAGCAAAGTAACCTGGAAGCAATACCTAGAATATATTAGCCACCTATTACGGTTACGTTTTTCTCTAGGCGAGTTTAGGCGATTTCTCCAATTTGGTTTGGTGGGTTTTAGCGGCGTATTTGTGGATATGGCAGTGCTGTACCTGTTGCATGATCCATCTTCTTTAGGATGGGGACTGACCAGAAGTAAATTTATGGCTGGAGAAGTGGCAATTATTAATAATTTCTTGTGGAATGACGCTTGGACATTTAAAGACTTAAGCTCACGCCAAACTGCATGGAAGTTTAAGGCTAAGCGATTTATCAAGTTTAATATTGTCTGCTTAATTGGACTGGGGCTAAATGTGCTGTTACTAAATTTATTTTTTAATATTCTGCATATTCATTATCTAGCAGCTAACTTACTGGCGATCGCCGTAGTAACAGTCTGGAACTTTTGGATTAATCTTAAACTTAGTTGGAGAGTCACAGATACTAATGAATAAAATTTGAATTCAATAAGCAAATTCCTTACGCTAAATCAAAAATTAAGACTTCGGCTTCGGCTTCAGCAACTATATTTAGGGTTTGAGGAGTTTCTACTGCTACGGCATCCCCTGCACTCAAAAGCAGATCGTTAATACTGACTTTACCCCTAGCAATATGCAGCCAGCCATAGCGATTTTCGGGAACTGTATAGGCAATTTTAGAATTGGGACTCAAGACTGTGGCATAGATATTTAAATCCTGTTGTGCTGTAACTGAGTTGTCTCGACCATCTTTGGAAACGACTAGTCTTAATTGATCCTGCTTTTCCTCGGTGGTAAAGGTTTTTTGTTCATAGCTAGGTTCGATCCCATTGCGATCGGGTAGAATCCAGATTTGCAAAATGTGAGCAAGTTCAGTTTGAGAATGGTTATACTCGCTGTGAGTAATGCCTTTACCAGCACTTAATCTCTGTACTTCACCGGGATAAATTACCGAACTATTACCCATGCTATCTTTATGCTCTAAGGCACCTTCTAGCACATAGGTAATGATTTCCATATCTTTGTGCGAGTGGGTACCAAATCCCATTCCCTGCTGAATAAAGTCTTCATTAATTACCCTTAAAGACCGAAATGCGATATGAGCAGGATCGTAATAGTTAGCAAAAGAGAAAGTATGGTAACTCTTTAACCAGCCATGATTAGCAAATCCTCTTTCTTCGGATTTTCGCAGTGTAAGCACAATATCTACCCTCAAAATCACTTATATTCAATTCTAAACCGTATCGAGAAAGAATAGAAAAATAAAAAACCTCTCTTTAGTACAGCTTTAGCTTTGGCACAGAGAGGCTTTGAGTTTTCAACGGGGCTAAAATCTAGCTATTTTCAGAGGCTATGGCTTGAACATTACTGAGTTTGACGGCGTAATAACCAATAATTGCTGCGGCTGTGAATCCTGCGAGAAAAAGAGCAACAAGAACATCACCACCGCTAGTATTAATGCCAATTTGCCCTAAAATACCTTTCCCTGTGGTTACTTCCCCTGCTAAAGCTGCCACAAATCCGATCATTGCCATGCGACCATTCCAAAGCTCGGCAAAATTGCTAAATCCAAATACGCCTTGACCAGTTGGATTGACATTGGTATTTGCAAAATTAATTTTGTTCGTAGTCATATTTTTTACCGTTTATACACATCTAAAATATTACAGTATTTGTAACAAAATGTAAATATTAATTACGCAGTCGTATTATTTACTGTGATTTGGTTGGTAAAAATAAGTTGATGTTATGAATTCTCTGTGGAGTAATTATAAAAATTATGACTCTAAGTGTAAAAGGTCTAGCTAATTGAGGGATATATGCGCTAAATTACTAGGCAAGATTTGGTATTATGCCATTCGTGCTTCGGGTTGCAAACTTTGTTGAATGTGGAGATTAGTCAGTGACAGAACCTATAAATTCAGATAGTACAGAAAAACTGCAAGAACTCTTAGAAACAATTGCCAGTGGCATTAATAAAACTGAGGAGATTCTGGCGCGATCGCTGCAAGTTGAAGCAGAGGTTTCCCAACATCGTGAGGCGATTTTAGCTGCTGTGCAAGAGATTGGCGGACAGGAAACTATTAATGCTCTACAACAGAAGCTAGAAGATGCTAAGGCATCAGTAGGTTCTGACTTGAATCCGCAAATTGAAGAAAGACTGCAAACCTTAGAAGCAGAGTTTAAGTCTGTAGAAGGTTCGGTAGCACAATTTCAGAAGGATACTAAATTGGTCTCCCAGTTAACCCTGCATACAGAGCGCAAAGCTTATGAAGTAGTTGAGGTGCAAGCGGATATTGAGCAAATTGCTAGTGTTGTCGGTAGTACCGTTGGTGAGTTGGGTGGGCTAGATGCCTTGGAAGCTTTACAAAAAGAGCATAAAACCCTATTAAGTACCCTTGAAGAGGTTAAGGCACAAAGTTACCAATTTGCCCAACTGCAATCGGAGGCTCGTCATATCGATGAGAAGCTAACACTGATCCAAGAACGACTACAAGCAGTTAATAACTTGGTTACTGGGGTTCAACCTGAATTGGGACAATCGGCGGTGGCATTGGTTAGTGGGGATGTGCAGCAGATTATTAATCGTGTTACCCAAGAATTAAGACAAGAACAGCAGGCGATCGATAACGAACATCGTCAAAAAATTAGAAACCTAGAACGCAAGCAGCAATCTCTGATTTCTCTGATTTTAGGAGGAGTTGGTGTAGCTGTGGTATTACTACTTGTAATTTTAGTAATTGTGGCAACGAAAAAGTAGTGTTGGCAAGGGGGATGTATTTCCCCACAGGTATATTGGGTATATCTATGGATGAGTTAACTGAGGCTTTAGAGTTAGCAACAGACGAGGAACTGCATTACTGTGCGGATATTTTATTCAGGCGCAAGTTTAATCCCCTTGATTATGTGGCTACGCCCAAGGTAAATGAGCTCAAAAGTAGAGATAGGCTAGATTTAATTGAGGCGATCGCCAAGAGGTTTAAGTTCTTAGCGGCTGACGGGCTTACGGTCTTAAAAGGTAAAACTAACCAAGTTAGCTACCGTCAAGTCCTAGAGATGGTGTGTCAGCACTTAGCTGTTACCTATTCTAAGTCTCAAACTGTGGCAGAAATTGAAGCAGAGTTGTTTCTGGGGTTAATTCAAAAGTCTTGGCAGAAGCTATCACCTCGGGAACGTAAACGCTTAAATGATTCTATGCAGTTAGCTTTAACAGAGTCAGATTTACAAAAAAGTTTGCCTAAGCACCTCCATAATGATCCCCTAGGGTTAGTACTTAAGGGTTCGGGGGCGATCGCTCTTAGTACAGTGATTCAACCAGCCGTGATGAGTTTTCTAGCTAGACAATTTGCCATTCATTTAGCAACCTATCAAGTGGGTCAAGAGGCGATTAAATTAGGTGGTACAGCGATCGCTAATAAATTACAGGTTTATATCTCGACTAATATTGCCAAGTATGGAATGGCATCAACTGCGGCTAAGTATGCTGTAGCTAGAACTGCTTTTTCTTTTATTACTCCCGCTTTATGGGGGGTATTTTTTGCGGATTTAGGCTGGCGGGCGATCGCTACCAATTATGCGCGAATTATTCCCGTAATTTTTACCTTGGCACAAATTCGTTTATTGCGAGATATTTAGACTGTAAATTAACGAAAGTACCAGAGTCCTAATCCTTAGGTTTTTCTCGCTGCCATTTTTGATTTGCCAGATTATATACATCTATTGATACTTCATTTTTATTCAAGCCTCGCGCAAATTTTTCCACTTCCCTTCGCACCAAAAATCTGCCCCAAAAGGGAACTTCTTGTAATTTAGCTTCTGCCTCTGTTGACCAAGTTACTGCTTCACTCATAATTTACTTAATTTGCTGATAGAAATAAAAACCTAAAATAAAAAACTAACAGATGCTGAGTCGATTCTAAGATTTGATTGTGGGATTGCCAATGGAATAGTTAATGCCATAGCTCCAACTGAGCAACTTAAGCCAAAGTTTAGGATATTTGGACTCTAGCCATCCTTGATTTTGACTGAGATATTTAGGCAGCGATTTAGCCAGCAAAAAGTGCATCAGAGCATCAATAGTGAACCAAAAGTAGCTAACTAACCACCTTGCCATATCCTGCGCTCCTGCCATATCCCAAATCCAAGTGATAATTTTAGGATTTTTAAAAGCAGCAATTATTGCCAAGCGATTAAACATACCCCAGCCTAATCGATCTTTAATAAAGCGATCGCTCACACTACCTTCTTGATCTGCCATTACTCCAAAAAATGAATTGAGCATGGAGTTAATTCGCTCTGGGGGTAAATTTCTACCCGTAGGTACCATCATGCCCTTAGAAAATAACCATGTCACGGCTACGTTACTTTGATAGGCGGTAATATGCTGCAACTGATCGGCGGACAGTAGATCATGCTTAAGGGCAGTATCCAGTAAATCGGTTAAACGGGGCAGATTGCGGACTAGAGACCCAAATCCTGTAAATACCAATGGAGATTGCAAAGAGGCAGCGTCCCCGATCGCTAATAGCCGATCAAAAGATACCTGTCGGGCATTGGCACCAAGACTAAAATGTCCGGGGATATACCCAAAAGTTGCCTTTTTCCAAACTAGCTGCTCCATATCACACCGCCGATATTCAGGCAGAATAGCAAAGAAATCCTCATACATTTCCAACAATGAGCCGGGGTTTGCAGGATTGACCTGATGATAGTGAAATAGATAAATGGCAATTTCATTATTAGCACCGGGAAATAACTCCCAAATTAGTTGCCGCCCACGGGAAATATCCCCATGACTGAAGAGGACATCGCCATATTTTTGATCCCATACACTGGGGTCTATGCCCTCCAGCACTGCGCCTACGGTGGGACACACACTATCAAACGCTCTGCCGTTATTAATCTGTTGGGCGATCGCACTGGCAGAACCCATAGCATCAATGAGTAACCGTCCTGTAAGTTCCAAGCTTGCTTGGGTGAGCAAATTATGAGCTTTAACTGTAACCCCAGAATTACTAACTACAGCTTGATCAAATTCTGTTTGCTCAAAAATCTTACCGCCAAATTCTTTTAACTTGTCCCCACAAATTTTTAGTAATTTTTCAGAAGCGATCGCCACATTTAGAACCGTGGGTGTATGCAATACTGCCGCTTTAGCATTACTAGGATTATTACCATCAAAAAACTTATTAAACCCATCCACATATTCCCTCAGAATAATGCTTTCAAATTCCGCTTGGGTAAATAGTCCAAAATCTACCAACCCTTGAAACTCAGCCCTAGAGATATTCCATTCCCGATTCATGCGCCCAAAGGGCAGGCGTTCGATCAAGCAGACTTTATAGCCCAGTTTTGCCATCATTGTGGCGTGAATTATGCCTAATGCCCCACCAATATAGATCAAGTCATATTCAGGCTCTTGAACTGAGTTGGATTCAGTATTACGGAAAATCACCTGATTCGGCTTTTGGGGATTACAGACACTATCTCGCCACCGCTTTTCCCACCAGTACACCCGATTTAGATCGTATTCTCCATTGGGGAGTTTCTGAAAATATTTCACCGTGAGGGGATAGTCTGACTCTAAAGCGGTAAAAATTGATACCCCATTAGCTAATTCTTGGGCGATCGCTGCCCTCGGTGCAGGATATTGAGACGGAAATGCTAGGCGAATTCGATTGGTAAGGTCTTTAAGAATGTTCTGTTCATCTGCTAAAGCTGCCTCTGTCCAGCGAAAAGCCTTCAGGTAAGTAGTGCGCTGTAAAGACCAGACAAATACGCATACCTCAGCATCACCAGATGCAATTAAAAACCCATCAGGAGTTAAGACCTTGTTGCCAGATAGGGGAATAAAGCTAGATTGAAGCCATTTCTTAACAGAATTAGTACCAGGATTAGGAATTTCTAAATAAATTAGCTGCTGCATGAATCAGAAAATATTGCCTTGTTAGCAAAATCTAACATACTAAACTCCCTGTAAATAGGTGATCGCCCCAAAAATTAAAAATAGTATGCCTCCAACTCCTGTAATTACTCGTTCCGAAATTCTGCCAGCTATTAAACCACCTCCAATTACAGCGATCGCTGTACAAATGGCATGTCCTAAAATGGCACCAAAGGTAACAAAAAACGGATTATATGCGGCGGCTAAAGCGATCGTGCTTACTTGGGTGCGATCGCCCCATTCACCAATAAATGTCATCACAAACGCCTGCGCCCAAACACCTAACCAAGTATAGCGGGCTAAAATATTACCCAAAAACCTACCAAAGATAGGAATTGTAGCTACCGATTTAGGAGAATCTTGAATATCCACCACCTCTTCCGCTTCTTGGATTACTTCCTGCTCCGCTTGCGCTGTCATCTGTGTGGCATCATAAAGTAACTTTACGCCAACAATCACAAATAAGGCGATCTCGGCATAGTGAACGTATAGTTTAGGAAAAAGTGTTAAGACCTGTCCCAATAAAACCGAAAGTACGGTCATCAAAGCAAGCGCTGCCAGCACTGCGGAAAACACCGTCCGACGGGGATGGCGCATAGCCAAAATCACGGCAATAAAAAAAGTTTTATCACCCAATTCAGAAATAGTGATTAGTAATAAACTTGCTGTGAAAGCTGTTAACACCCTTGCAAACTCCTTCAGGTTTTCAAAAACTCCTGACTGAGCTTGAAGAGATAACCAAGACCTCACCAAGCCCACATCAGGTGTGGAACTCAGTGAAAGTCTCGCTGCCAAGTCTTGAGAAATTAAACTTGTCACTTGAACCAGGCGATCGCCAGTATGTTGATCCAAGTGGTCTAGCTTTTGTGCTAGTAGCTACTCCCTTTCAATTACTATCTATCATAAAGCAATATGGCTATATTTGCGAAGTTACATTAAAGTTTAGAGGTTAAGCTAATTAATTATTTTTTCCCCCAACCAAAGAATCCACCCTTTTTTTCATCTTTTTTTGCAGGCTGAGTAGTGCCAGAAACTTGCTTTATGTATTTGAGGGCAGTTGGTTCCTTGGGATCAAGTTTTAAGGCTTTCTGGAAGCTATTTTTAGCCATGAGCGTAATATTTTGATTCATATACACAAAGCCTAGCTGAGCTTGGAGGTTAGCATTATTGGGATCAAGCTTTTCCCCATTTTTTAGCTCTTTCAATGCCTCTGCCCACTGCCGTTTACTAATAAATAACTCTGCTAGCTGCAAATTACGATAGGCGGGTGAGACCTTAGGTGCTTCGGGTTCAGGTTGAGGTATATTCACATAATCATCTATAAAGCTTAATTCTTGAGTCATTACATACACCAAGTTAAGTTCACTCAAATCCGCAATCCGATCTAAAACTTGGTCTAAAGACTCATACTGACGGCTGGCAATTTCCTCAAAATATTTAACGTAGGTTTGTTCATGGGAATATTTCAGTAACTTTTTGGCAAGTTCACAGTGCAGTTCAGGCTGCTCTCCTTTAAGTTTGAGTCTCTGTCCTAGCAATCTTAGGGTAGCAAGGTGTTCTTTGCGATCGCGATCGCTATACAAGACTTTATAGGCGGGATTAACTAGTTTTGCCAAATACTTCTCAGCAATTTCAGTATCAGGAGAGTTAGGTGGAGCTAAATCGGGATGGAGCTGCTTAGCTAATTGCAAATACTTATTACGAAAGGTCTCGCTGTCAGTTGTTGTTAAAGGTAGCCCTAGAACAGCATAGTGATCGGTTACTTTATGAGTATAAAGCCCTCGGTTAATCTTGAATAATCGTATTTGCTTGAACACCGTTTTTACCTCTATAGCCGCATTTTAAGTTTATCCTTTTGCCAATACTAGTTAAGACCTGTTAAGACTTGGTGAACTAAATAATATATAACATAATAAATCTAGACTAGCTGATCCCAACGTTCTGCTGCCGTGGCGATCGCTTCATCACTACTTTTTTGTTTTAGCATAGCTAACTGTAATTCTTCATAAATAATTTTACGCAGATTCTCTAAATTTTTAACAGGGGGAATTAATACTTCTGATTGTTTTAATTGAGATGCGCTAATAATGCGAGCTTTGGTAAATGGTGATGAATCCTTGGGTAATTGGGAGAAGTAAGGATCAGCCGCCGCTTGAATTGTCGAAGGTAGAGAGTTTTCAACCTTAGAAAAACTAAGTTGATTAGCATCATTAGTTAAAAATGTGGCAAACTTTAATGCTAAATCCTGAGATTGAGAACTTTTTGGCACCACTACATTCATGACCGCCGCGCTTTTTTTGCCTGTATCCCCAGAAATTTGCACAGCCACATCGGAAACCTTGGCAATATTTGGAGCATTTTCCGCAACTAGCTTTAAAAATTGTGGACCAGTAATTAAAACTGCCAACTCTCCTGCCTGATATAGCTCGATCGCCTTTCGATGTCCTTCCGTTAAAACTTCACGGGGAATTAATTTCTGCTCAAACAGATTTACCCAATACTTAAAGGCACTTTTGCCTACATCGGTATTAAATCCTGCTTTGCGATCGGGAGTGAGTAATTCCATCCCCATTTGTACCATCGATTCTAGTACCTGAGTCCCATCCATAGTCAGCATAAAGGCATATTTCCCCGTTTTAGCTTTGATCTGTTGGGCAGCAATCACCAGTTGGGCATAGGTTTGGGGAGGTTGGGTTAAACCCGCCTTAGTAAATAAATCACGATTATAGATAGTTACGTCCGTTGAGACATACCAAGGTAGTCCAAAGGTAATAGCACCTAATTGATTAGCCTTCCAAATATTTGGGAAATATAAAGCCTGAGCTTGAGTAGGAATGGCAGTTTGCATATCCACAAGGGCATTTTTTTCTGCTAACTTGGTAGCAAATTGAGGGTTAAGGTTAGCAACATCGGGAGCAGTGCCAGAGGCGATCGCACTTAAAATTTTCTGCTCCATATCCGCCCAAGGTACATCCACCCATTCCACTTCAGCATTAGGGTTGACTTTGCCAAATTCACTAATTAATGCTGCCATGTAGTCATTAAAAGTTGGCTTTAACTGCATTGTCCAAAATATAATCTTGGTTTTACCCGATGGTGTAACTTGACTAGTCTGGGTGCTGACACAGGCTCCTAAGCAGAATAGGGGTAGGGTTTGAATAATTTGGCGACGTGACCACATCATGGATTTAGCGTGAGTTTAGCGATTTATTTGGGAATTCAATTTTGAAAGTTACTAAGAAATGCTGTAGAGACTAAACCAATGTTACATCCAGTCTTGATGATGTCAACTTAGTTCATTAACACTTGCCCAAAAAACTCACCACATATATTTGATGCATCATTGTCCAATTCACCTAATTTCTTACCCATGTCGTCACACCTTAGATCAAACTTAGCTCAAAAACAGATAAAAAATAGAGTTATGTTGATGGCTTATAGCATTATCAGCCTGTATGTGTTTTAGTATGTATTAAGTACAGTCTACATTTTTATCTTAAGCTGATTTTTTAGTTAGTTTAAATAAGGTCTAAAGTCTGGAAATTGAACTGTCTGCCATGTAGAAGAGTTTAGGGCATAATTATATGACTCAAATTGGATCCAGTGCCTGGGATCAGCAGCTTATAAACTTGGGACGGGTACTCAGAAGTCTTCGAGAGGAAGATAATGTGGATGCCCTGATTGCCACAACTCTTGACTATATAAAAGATACATTTGATCATCAGCTAATTTGGATTGCCCTCTATGATCGCTCCAATCATCGACTTGTGGGTAAGGGTGGAGTTACCCCCGCAGGGGAAATTAAGTTTTTAAAAGAAAGATTTGTGCTTGAACCCGGTGACTTACTGGATCAAGTTATAGTCATGAAAAAAGCGATCCCTATTACTGATTTAAGACAGGAGAAACGTAGTGGGGAATGGCAAAAATTAGCGATTAAGTTTGATATTCAAGGTACCCTGCTATTTCCGATTTATCACAAAGATGTTTCCTGTGGACTAGTTTTATTAGGTTCTAGGCTATGGAATGTTTCTTCTCGTACAGAAGAGAGAGCCCGCCTATCAATATTATTAGGTACCCTTGGTTCCACTCTGTCACGTCTTGAGTCAGATGTACATTATCAACAGGTTAAACGTCCAGATGAGCCAATTCTTTCCCTACTAGATAAATTGCGATCGCTCCACAGTCTCAATGAAAGACTAGAGGAAGTTGTCCAAAAAACCCATAACTTTATTATGCCGTCTCGTACCCATGTGTATTGGTTTGAGCGGGAACATCAATATTTTTGGCGGCGTACTGTTAATAAACAAAAAAACCTAGCTGCTGGTAACCGCAACGAAAATACAGCAGGCATCACTGTGCAAGAAGCTCCCGATTTATACAAGGCTCTGGTTAAGGATCAATTGGTGGTGGTCGTAGATGCTCGCAACATGACTAAAGGCGACATCAGTACCAGAGTAATGGAGCAGTTTGGGGCAGAGTCGTTGATTGCCGCTCCAATTATTTTTCAAACTGAATTAATTGGTTTTATTAGTATTGAAAACGATGAACCAAGATTGTGGACAGACATTGAAAAAAATTATCTTAAAGGCGCGTCTCAATTAATTGCCCTAACAGCACCCTTGGAAGAGATGGAGTCGATGGTACAACGCATTGCCTCTGATCAGGTGTTAACGTCGGGGATTGCGAAGGCAATTTATACGGATGCTGACTGGCAAGAGTCTTTGCAAATGGCAGCGGAACAGTTGTGTCAACGCTTAAGTGCCGAAAGATTTTGGGTAGTTTTACACAATAAAGATACGGGTAGCTTTGAAGTTTATTTTCAGCATCATCCTAAAAACCGAAGACCAATGCCCAAGGCTTTTGCGGAGCTATCAGCCGTAGATTGGCACATGATGGAGCAGTCATCGGAAACAATTTCGATTGAGAACTTTGAAACTGACTACAGATTTGTGTCTTGGCGATCTACTTTAATGGACATGGAGGTGCGATCGCTCTTACTTAGTAACACCGCTTTAGGTAAACCCCTTGAGAGTATTTTGGCTGTGGGGCATGAGTCAGCACGCACTTGGTCAAAACCAGAACGGGAAATTGTCCAAGCCGTTGCCCAGCAAGTGGGATTAATCCTCCATCAAGGTTATATACAAAGACAAGCCGACGATCGCCAAAAACTCCACCAAGCCGTCCAGTTTGGGCTAGTGACTTTACAACAGGCGAATACCTTAGAAAAGCTCCATCCCGCCGCCGCTCAGTTATTGGCTCAGGTCATGCAGGCTCCCTTATCAGTTCTAATCACTTGGCTACCTGGACGAATCGGAGGGCAAATCGCTGCTAGTTTTGCCAGTCATGAGGATTTTCGCTTAAATATTAATGAAACCCTACTACCCATAGAAAGCGATCCCCTAGTGCAGTGGACAATTCAGACCGATGGAATTTTGCCCTTATCCGTTCATGATCTCTTGCCTCCAACCCTACAGTGGTTAAATGCTCGTGGTATTGGTCAAATCTTGGCGATCGCCCTCCGCACTACCCCTGAACATCAGCCCACGGGTATGCTGTTGGTAGCAGATAAACCCGGACGTAGATGGCTAGATCGGCAATTACAGGCTTATAGTATGCTTACCAATCAGTTGGCATGGTCACGGCGACACCTAGTAATTGTTGAAACTTTACAGCACCAGCGCACCGAACTAGAGCGACTAAATTGGTACAAACAAAGGCGGATTGAGGATATTTATCGCTCCGTTGGAAGTGGAGTACAAAGACTCCTAGAACTGGAAACCCGCACCGATGGCGCTGATGCCGTTGGTAATTTGCGCCTCCAACATTCTCTTAAGCAACTACAAGCCTCTTTATCTCCCCTTCCCCAAATTATCCGTAAAGAACAATGGCGGTTACGCCCCAACTATGAAACTGCGCCTTTAGCTGGTCTTTTAAAGCGGTCACTGGAACGGGTAGATGCCATTATTAAACAACGCCAAATGTGGTCACAGGTGCATAATCAAGCTAGTGTGGTGATTGCTGGAGACATTGCCAAAATTGAAATGATTATCCATGAATTACTGCTGTTTGCCTGTGGACGGTCGGCAGTTGGGGGGAGGGTAGATATATGGTGTCGTCAAATTGATGAGCGATCGCTAGAAGTTTCAATTACAGATAATGGCGAAATCGATCCAAGCTTATTAATGGAAATGCATGAGGGACGATCTCCTGATGTTCTGGCTCCTTCAGTATTAGATCAACCGCCAGGATTACATTTAGCAATTTGTCAAAGCCTGATGCACGAAGCTGGAGGGGATTTATCCCTATATAAACTAGAAGACAACCGCATTCTCAGTCGTTTGATTTTACCCTTGGCTGCGGCTTAGGGAATTATAGTTACTTTAGCTACCTAAAATCAGAATTAATAAAGTAATTAGCAAACATTTCTTGCTATGTTTAATCATTGAAGAATAAGCCCTTAGTCTTAACAACCACGTAATATCTACATGCTAGCCAAAGAACAAATCCGCCGTACTAAAATTGTTGCTACTATTGGACCTGCTACCAGTAGCCCTGAAATGATTCGTGCCTTAATTGAAGCGGGGGCAACCACACTAAGGCTTAACTTTTCCCACGGTAGCCATGCCGATCATCACCGTAGTATCTGTAATATCCGCCAGGTTTCGGTAGAGCTAAATCAACCCGTTGCTATTCTTCAAGACCTGCAAGGACCTAAAATTCGGTTGGGAAAGTTTGCCGATGGCTCGATTACTCTCAAAAAAGGTGATAAATTCATCCTGACTAACCGCATTATTCCTGGTACTCAAACGATTAGCTCAGTTACCTACGATAATTTGGCACAGGAAGTTCCCGTGGGGGCGGTAATTTTATTAGATGATGGTAAAGTCGAACTCAAAGTAGATGAAGTTGATCCCGAAGCGGGAGAGCTACGCTGTTCGGTCGTGATTCCTGGGGTCTTATCCAATAATAAAGGGGTAAATTTTCCCAATGTTCATCTGTCTGTAAAAGCTATGACCGATAAAGATCGGGCTGACCTAACTTTTGGCTTAGCAGAGGGTGTGGATTGGGTAGCATTAAGCTTTGTCTGTAGCCCAGAGGATGTTTTGGAGTTAAAAGATTTAATTGCTAAAAGTGGTAGAAATGTCAAAGTCATTGCCAAGATCGAAAAACATGAGGCGATCGCCCAGATGCAGGAAATTTTGGCAGTCTGTGATGGCGTAATGGTAGCTAGGGGTGATTTGGGGGTGGAGGTGCCTGCCGAGGATGTGCCGATTTTGCAAAAACGTCTGATCAAAACCGCCAATCTCTTAGGTATTCCCGTAATCACCGCCACTCAAATGCTAGATAGCATGTATAACAATCCTCGTCCCACCCGTGCGGAAATCTCTGATGTTGCCAATGCCATTATCGATGGTACCGATGCGGTTATGCTCTCTAACGAAACTGCCACAGGTAATTACCCCATTCAAGCTGTGGAAACTATGGCAAGGATTGCGGTGCGAACTGAACGAGAATTTAAGTTTACTTCTATTGAAACCTTTGGTAAGTCCGTACCGAATGCCATTAGCCAGGCTGTAAGCCATATTGCTAGCCAATTAGAGGCATCAGCAATTTTAACCTTAACCAAATCTGGAGCCACAGCCCGCAACGTTAGTAAATTTCGTCCACCCATTCCCATTTTAGCAATTACCTCTCAGGTTGATGTGGCGAGACAGTTACAACTGGTTTGGGGTGTGCATCCGCTTATGGTGTTATCTTTACCCTCCGCAAGGCAGAACTTTGAGGCTGCTTTAAATTTGGCACAGGAACAGCAATTGGTAAGGGCGGGCGATCTAGTGGTTATGACTGCTGGTACGCTCCAAGGGGTATCTGGGTCAACGGACTTAATTAAAGTTGAGTTTGTATCCGCGGTTGTGGGTAGAGGCTTAGGGGTTGGCTCTGGTCTTGCTACGGGTCGGGCTAGGGTAGCTCATAATTACCTAGATGTTAAGGATTTTAATCTGGGTGAAATTCTCGTGGTTGAGGCAACTACCTCAGATTATATTGAAGTCATTCGTAAAGCTTCGGCAATAATCACAGAGGTTTCTAGTTTGGACTCCCATGCCGTGGTCATAGGTCGCAAGTTAGGAATTCCCATCTTGATTGGTGTTAAGGATGCCACCCACAAAATTAGAGATGGGGAACCCTTAACTGTTGATATTAAAAAGGGTGTGGTGTATTCAGGGTCTCGTCTGGTTGAGGATGTGGGTTAGGGAAGACTAAAACAGCCCTACTATTTCATAATCTTTACTAAATTCTTGCGATGGAAGCAGTGGTATTAGTTCTCTTTGAAATTCTGATCATTATTGGGCTTTCGCGATTGGTAGGGCTAGGATTTAGGCTGATCAAGCAGCCCTTGGTCATTGGCGAGATCGTGGCAGGAATTTTATTAGGGCCTTCATTATTGGGATTAATTAATCCTAAAGTTGAGAGTTGGCTATTTCCTACATCTTCAATTCCATTTTTGAATGTTTTGGCACAAGTAGGCTTAATTTTTTTCATGTTCTTAATTGGCTTGGAGTTAAATCCTAAGTATTTGAGGGGACAAGGTAAAGTTGCTGTGCTCATATCCAACTTCAGTATTTTGTTGCCATTTTTACTGGGTAGTTTGCTTTCAGTATTTTTATATCCTTTACTCTCTGAATCTGGGGTAAACTTTGCAGCTTTTTGTCTATTTATGGGATCGGCAATGTCGATTACGGCTTTTCCTGTATTGGCAAGAATTATTACCGAGAAAAATCTTCAGAATACTCCCCTTGGTAATTTGGCTCTAACCTGTGCAGCAGTTGATGATGTTACAGCCTGGTGCCTATTGGCGATGGCGATCGCTGTGGCGACAACAAATACGGTAACGGGTGCCATTTCCACGATTGTTTTGGCTGTGGCTTATATTACCTTGATGCTGACCGTTGGCAGAAAGTTTTTATCCCGATTAGATGCTCACTATGAACGGACTAAGCGGATCAGTCAGTCGTTATTAGCAGTAATTTATATGGGGGTTTTAATTTCCGCCCTAATTACGGAATTGATTGGGATTCACTTAATTTTTGGCGCATTTTTACTGGGAGTGATTATGCCTAAAAACGAAGGTTTAATGCATGAGTTATCTTTAAAAACCGAAGAGTTTGTCCTAATTTTTCTCCTGCCCATTTTCTTTGCCTATAGCGGGCTGCGAACACAAATTGGTTTATTGAATACTCCGCAACTATGGCTAATCTGTGGGTTGATTTTAGTAGTGGCGATCGCGGGGAAATTCTTTGGGACCTATGTGGCTGCTCGGATGTGTCAAGTTCCCAAACATGAGGCTACGATTTTGGGCTGGTTAATGAATACTAGGGGATTAACAGAACTAATTGTCTTGAATATTGGCTTGAACTTAAAAGTGATTTCACCTGTGTTATTCACGATGTTGGTGATTATGGCTTTGGTTACAACTTTTATGACTTCACCCCTCTTAGACTTTATCCATAGCAAGCCTCATATTGATGAATTAGGTGATGAATTAGCGCAAGAATTAAATATTGACCCTAACTATCAGGTTTTAGTGCCTGTAACAAATCCTAATACCGAAAGAGGCTTAATTGCCATTGCCACAGCGATCGCTTTACATCCTCAACAAAAAAATCATAGGGTTTATCCTTTTAGTTTGGTACAGGTTGATGCTGATAACTTATTCCAAAATATGCCCACGGAAACCGAGAATAATCTACGACTGCGCCGTGATCACCTGACTCAGGTGATTTCTACGATTGAACCTCCTTCAATTCGCCAGTATTTAAATCCTATAGCGCAAATTTGCCAAGATGTGGCACTGGAAACCGTAAAAGTTGCCGCAGATATGAATTTAATTGTGATGGGTTGGCATAAACCTGTATTTAGTAATAATCGTTTGGGCGGTAAAGTTGGAGAAATATTACGCACAGCCCCAGTAGATATAGCTGTATTTTTAGATAGCGATCGCGGCAATTTGCACAGTTTACTTGTTCCCTATGGTGGAGATATTCACGATGATCTAGCTTTGGAACTGGGAATCAGAATTCTTGGCAACCTTAGCCATGCCAGTATGGAAATTATGGTGATTAATCCTAGTTTAGATACACAAATCTCGACAATTTTGGCTCAACTACCTCAATCCTTAGGCGATCGCATTGTGGTTACTAACTCTGAGACTGAAGCTGATATTAATGAAGTAGTATCTGCCTGTAGCAATTTTGATCTAACAATTACGGGAATTACCCTTGAAGGGCAAGAACGTCAGACCTTAGGCATCTACGGCGATGAGTTGGCATTGAAATGTCAGGCTTCGATTTTAATTGTGCGTAAGTTCGGTGAAACTTCAGGTTTACAGGACTTTCTCAGTGGTTTCCGTAAAATTGAAGCAAGAATTAGTTAGCTATTTATTAACAGATCAAGTCAATACTTTATACGTACAATTTAGTTGCATATATAAAGTATTGTGCAACTAAATATGGGCGTTGCAGACAAAAATATGAATCAGATAGAAGGGTCATTAAGATAGTGAATCAGCAGTAACGCAACATATCCAAAGACTTAGAATAACAGAAGGTTTTACGATGCAATCTTGCAAGATAGTGGCGTAGCCGAGAATTTTCACCCTCAACTCTGGTCATGTACATCTTGCGAATAATTTGATCGCCGTTAGGGATAAAACTTGGATATACAGTCCAACCATCAGTGACGTAGAAATAACATTGCCATGCTGCCACGATTGCCCATAATGGCTCAAAAGTTTTAGCACTGCGATCACCTACTGTCAATGCAAGGATACCTTTACAAAAATGGTCTACTGCTGTCCATAGCCAGATCTTGTTTTTTTAAACCAACAAAAGTTTCAAGTTCATCTAATTCACCGACATCTGGCAAGTTTTCAGGAGTGATAGAATCGGGTAACTTTTCTCCTTTTTGTCTAACCCAATTAATTACTGTGGTGTGATGTACTCCCATAACTCTTTCAATACCCCTATCCCATTGAGATACATCTTCAGGCATGTTTGTTTTGTAGTTTCTGGGTATGCTTTTGTTTGTTCTGTGGGATTTGTAAACTGGCGACCACATTCAGCTACAAATGTGCAGCATCGCTTGCCTTGCTTAATTCCATTTTTGCGTATTTGTTCAGACCCACACTTTGGACATTGCATCTCTCTTGCTTGAACCCATTCTTCATTATGCAACACCAGATAATTAATATACATATATAATATATAATTTATACCTTAAAATAGAGGAGCAAATCCAAGCTTGTGGAGCTTCTTGGAAAATACCCGGAAAGGCGTAAGAATTCATTGTGTAGATTATGGAATCGATACTGGCAATATTTTGGTACAAAAAGAGATTTTCTTTGCTGAAGATGACATTCTGAAGACTACCTATTATAAACTCACTGCAACTGCTAAGGTGGTGCATCTTTGTGTTTATTATTTTTTAATTTTGATCAATCTTCTTGCAATTTAGCTAGTTTTGATAAATCTTTTCATAAATTTTAAGCAATCCATAAAAATTGATATGCAGTAATAGCAATGATTTAAGCCGAAATTACATAGTCTTTAAACTTTAAGTATCCTCCTCCTTAGATAAAATTGTATAAACAAATACAAAAACCTTAATTTATCCTCCATACTATGAAGACTGGTAATTAACCAATCATTCCAAGGAAATAGCATGGCTCAGACTCCCCAAGAAGTCTTGACATTAATTCAAGAGCAAGACATTAAGATTATTGATCTCAAATTTATTGATATGCCAGGTACATGGCAGCATTGTTCTTTTTACTATAACCAAATTGATGAAAGCTCTTTCACCGATGGAGTTCCCTTCGATGGTTCTAGTATTCGTGGCTGGAAAGCTATCAACGAATCTGATATGGCGATGGTTCCCGATCCTACAACAGCATGGATTGATCCATTTATGGAAGAACCAACTCTCAGCATGATTTGTAGTATCAAAGAACCTCGTACTGGAGCAGACTACAATCGCTGCCCCCGTAACATTGCCAAAAAAGCCCTAGACTATCTCTCTAGTACTGGCATTGGTGATACTGCCTATTTTGGTCCTGAGGCAGAATTTTTTATGTTTGATAGCGTCACCTATGACCAAACTATTAACTCTGGTTACTATGAAGTAGAATCTAGCGAAGGTTCATGGAATACTGGTAGACAAGAACCTGGCGGTAATCTCGGTCATAAAATTCGAGGCAAACAAGGTTATTTTCCTGTTTCCCCATCGGATTCTTTTCAAGACATTCGCACAGAAATGTTGCTAACTATGGCAAAATGCGGTGTTCCCATTGAAAAACACCACCACGAAGTGGCAACAGGGGGGCAAGCAGAACTCGGCTTCCGATTTGCCAGTATGATTCAGGCAGCAGACTATCTAATGACCTATAAATATGTCATTAAAAATGTAGCTAAAAGATACAACAAAACTGTAACTTTTATGCCTAAGCCTCTATTTGGTGATAACGGTTCTGGAATGCATACTCACCAATCAATTTGGCAAGGTGGCAACCCACTTTTCTGGGGAGATGGTTACGCTAATCTTAGTCAAATGGCTCTCCATTACATTGGAGGACTGCTAAAACATGCACCCGCTCTATTAGCCATCACCAACCCTACAACTAATTCTTACAAACGTCTGGTTCCGGGCTTTGAGGCACCAGTGAACCTTGCGTATTCCCAAGGTAATCGTTCGGCTTCCATTCGGATACCCCTATCAGGAACCAACCCTAAAGCCAAGCGTTTAGAATTCCGATGCCCCGATGCTACCAGTAATCCATACTTAGCATTTTCGGCTATGCTCCTAGCTGGAATTGATGGAATCAAGAATCAAATTGATCCTGGTAATTCTCTGGATGTGGATATTTATGAACTATCACCTGAAGAACTAGCCAAGATTCCTTCAACTCCTGGCTCATTGAGTGAAGCTCTATCTAACTTAGAAGATGATCACGAGTTTTTACTAGCAGGTGGCGTATTTACTGAGGACTTCATCCAGAACTGGATTTCTTATAAACGGAGTGAAGCAGTAGGTATGAGTATTCGTCCCCATCCCTATGAATTCGCTCTTTATTATGATTGTTAAAAGTTAAGGAATTAAAAATTTCAGAATTATATTTTTTAGCCGCCTTTTTAGCTATCTCAATGGGCGGTTTTTTTGTGCCAAAACAAGAAAAAATCAGCTATTATCAAGAAGAACTTGTTATTGAGAACGGTATGACTTCTGCCACCACAGATTACACTCCTGAAATTCTTAGGGCTGAACTTAATGCTAAAGGTTGGCGAATGACTCCACAACGAGAAGTAATCTTAAATACATTTAAAAACCTACCTGAAGGACAACATCTAAGTGCAGAAGATCTATATAATCGTCTCAAAGACCAAGGAGAAGATATTAGCCTCTCGACGATTTACCGTACTGTCAAAATGATGGCAAGGATGGGAATTTTGCGGGAACTAGAACTTACTGAGGATCATAAGCATTATGAAATCAATCAACCTCGTCCCCATCACCATCATCACCTCGTCTGTGTTAAGACTAATGCTGTAATTGAGTTTAAGAACGACAAAATCTTAGAAATCAGCCAAAAAGTTGCCGAAAAGTATGGCTATAAGGTTTTAGACTGTCAGCTAACTATTATTGGGATTAGCCCCGAAGGGCAGCGCTCCATTTTTTAATTTATATATCTTTTAACGTAGCCGCCTAGATTTTGAAGGAGGTAGTCGTTTTAGCTTTGTCCGAAAAATTTTTCGACCTGTAACATTATTTGCCCATACAGCTACCTTATCCCAAAGATTTTCAGAGATATAGCGATTGGCAAGACTAGAAAGTGCAATCACGATCGCAATGGGGAAAATGGTATTAGTGTCTCGATTACCAGCCAACAGTAATATAACAGAGGTGATCAGACTTGTAACCAGAAGGAACTGGAGCTTGGTCATAGATAATTTATGAAGTGTTGTTAATTAGATTTTAACTCAGGACTATTAATTTACAGCTAATTTACAGTACAAGTAGTGCCACTGGTGGCAATGGATAACACTTTTTTGGTGGCTACAATATTTACTGATTGCCAAGCTTTAACCATGCCATTTGCAATTCCTTCAATATTACGCGGATGACCAATTGCCAATAGGGTTGGTCCTGCCCCACTAACTACCATGCCGTAAGCTCCAAAGGCGATCGCTGCTTTTTCAACCTCTTTTAAGCCCACAATTAAACTTTCGCGATAGGGCTGATGGAGGCGATCCTGTAGCGCAGTCTGTAACCACTGGGGATTACCCTTAGTTAAGGCTTGAGTTAGAAAAGCTAAATGGGAAGCATTAAAAATCGCATCAGCCATGGGTACTGTTTGAGGTAAAACGGCTCTAGCCTCGGATGTCGATAGTTCAAAATTGGGAATTGCCACAGCGATCGCCACCTCTGGATGCCAAGCAATAGCACAAATCTCCCAACTACCATCTAATCTTGTTGCCGATAACTGACATCCCCCCAACATTGCCGCAGCCACATTATCAGGATGTCCTTCTATGGCGATCGCTAAGTCTAAAAGCTGCCGTTGGGTACAGGGTGAACCTGCCAACAAATTGCCCCCGACAATGCCCCCGACAATTGCTGTAGCAGAACTACCTAACCCCCGTGCCATGGGAATATTTGCTTCAATATTAAGGGATAAGGCTGGAATCGGGCGATCTATATACTTAAAAAACTTGACTAGGCTGGTGTAAATTAAATTACTCTCATCCCTTGCCACTGACTTACCATAAACTCCTGATGCCTTGATTTCTAATTCAGAAGCTAAAGCAAATTCAAACCTGTTGTATAAACTTAAAGCCGCCCCAAGACAATCAAAACCAGCCCCAAGATTTCCAGTGGTGGCAGGGACAGCAACTACAAAAGAAGTCATTTATTTTATTTATGTTTAGTTGAATATTTTTTGAATATTTAGAGTCTATGGTTAAGATTAAGCTTGGATTATATTACGTCATTGCCGCTATTCCTAACTTTGCAAACATTTCAGCATCTTGATCTAGACTGGGATTAGTCGTGGTTAACAGTTTCTCACTGCTAAAAATGGAATTAGCACCTGCTAGGAAACATAATGCCTGATCGCTGACGCTTAATTGGTTACGACCTGCGGACAATCTCACCATTGCCATGGGCATTAAAATACGCGCAGTGGCAATCATCCGCACCAAAATTATCGGATCAATGATCGGCATATTTCCTAAAGGGGTTCCCTCTACGGGCGAAAGGGCATTAATTGGAACCGAGTCGGGCTGAGGATTGAGGTTAGCTAAGGTGTGCAGTAGTTCAATGCGATCGCTATCTGTTTCACCCATACCGACAATACCACCACAACAAACTTGAATACCTGCGGCTGCCACATTTTTGATTGTTTCTAGGCGATCGCCATAGGCTCTAGTACTAATAATTTCGGGATAAAATTTTTCTGATGTGTCAAGGTTATGATTGTACGCAGTTAAACCCGCTTTTGCTAGTCGTTGAGCTTGATCTTCCCGCAGCATTCCCAAGGTGACACAAGCTTCCATACCTAAACTAGCAACGCCTTCCACCATTTTTAAGATCTGCTCAAAGTCTTCTCCATCTTTGACCTGTCGCCATGCGGCTCCCATACATAGTCGGGTAGAACCATTAGCCTTTGCCAACTGTGCCTGACTTAGTACTTCTTCTACAGAGAGCAATCCATATTCCGAAATATCCGCTTTATACCTAGCACTTTGAGGGCAATATTTACAATCTTCAGGACAGTTCCCTGACTTAATATTCGATAGAGTACACATCTGCACAGTATTAGCATCATGGTACTGACGATGAATACCTTGCGCCTCAAATATCAGAGAGTTAAGAGGGGTAAAATAAATTTCGGTGACACGCTCTATAGAAATCAAAAACTTTTCCCATACTTTATAATTTTCACTCTACATTATTTTGGATTAATTTAGACTATGGTTGATCTCAGGATTTCATCAATTTAGTGAGCTTGAACTTAGCAATTAATTAAACTTCATAGCCCTAGCAATATCACGCTTATCTTCCCGTTTCTTAATATCCTCACGCTTATCATGGAGTTTTTTGTTTTTGGCTAATGCTAGATCAACCTTAATCCAACCATTTTTAAGATGCAGTTTGAGGGGAATTAAGGTTAACCCCCTTTGCTCTACTTTGCCAATCAGTTTCCGAATTTCTTGCTTATGCATGAGTAACTTGCGCGTTCGAGTTGGCTCATGGTTAAAAATTAAGCTAGTCGTCTTATGGGGAGAAACATACATATTGAGGATCAGAATTTCGCCCTTACGCACAATTCCATAGGCATCTCGAAGATTAGCCAATCCAGATTTAATCGATTTTACTTCGGTTCCAGTTAATTCAATTCCCGCTTCATAGACTTCTAGGATTTCATAGTTAAACCTAGCTTGGCGGTTATCGGCAAATATATGATTGTATCCACTCATTTAAACTATTCTAGCCCATAGCTTAGTTTTTTAGTTTTAGGTTTTTAGTTTAGAGTGGGAGTGGGACTACTTTCCAGAAGTTGCCATGCCTGAGAAGTACAGAAAGCTTTATCCACCAACTCAGACATTAGTTGACAGTGATTACCTAGCCGTAGGGGTAACTCTCCATTTTTGGTAACACAGGTCAATTTTATGGAGTTACTCTCCAGGGAAGGCTGATGAATTAAGACTTCGACGGTTACTAATTTTGAAAAATTTATCTTACCCGATTGTTCTTGCGCCATAACGTAGTCATCGGTGATATAGCTGACAACCAAACTACAGGTACTCAGAATGTCTGCCACAACATCACGCACATGACTCGGATTGGTTGTAACTACATAGTTTTGGGTATATCTAGCCATGAATCTAAAATTAACGGCGATCTCTTACTGGAATCGGGATCATTTCGGGTTCGGGCTCTTTCCCTCCTAATTGTTCTAGCAGAGCATCAAGCACTCGATTAAAGATTTCACCTAACTTTTTTAACGCTTTTTGAATAGACTTCATGCAATGCCTCCTGCGAGAACTGGATAAGTTTAAAGACTTAATTTAATAAATTAACTAAATCATAACAAATCTTTGTCTAAGTTGGTCTAATGCGGAGTAAACACTCACCATTCTGATCCAATGTCGATCGCGATGAGGATTAAATTTATAGGCGATCGCTTCCACATTACCATCAGGATCAGCGAGTCCAATATATACTAGCCCAATTGGTTTGACACTTGAACCACCATCGGGACCAGCAATACCAGTGATGCTAATTGCCCAATCACTTTGTAACAAATTCTTTACGCCCAGTGCCATTTGCATAGCAACTTCAGAACTGACTGCCCCATGTTCTTGTAAATCAGCCTGAGATACTTTTAAAACCTGAGCTTTAACTTCGTTACTGTAGCTAATTACTCCACCTAAAAAATAAGCGGAGCTACCAGCAACACTAGTGATTGTTTCACCTAGCCATCCACCTGTGCAGGATTCAGCTACAGCAAGAGTTTGCCCCTGACTTTTTAAGTGATTGCCAACAACACCAGCAAGGGTATCATCATCTACGCCATAGCAATATTTACCTGTGATTTGCCGAATTTCTGCCTCCACTGGAGCAATTAAGGCTTGGGCAGCTGCGAGGGTTTCGGCTCGGGCGGTAATGCGTAAACGAGCTTGTCCATAATTGGCGTAGGGGGCAACTGTGGGATTAGTTAGATCAAAGAAGGAATTTACCTGCTCGGCTAGGGCGGACTCGGCAATCCCCCAATACAGTAATACTTTGGAATAGAAGGTTTCTTTGACCCAGCCCTGCGATCGCAATACAGGTACAGCAAATTGCTCCCACATGGGATAAAGCTCCGTGGGGACACCGGGGAAAGTTAAAATCATTAAACCCTGCCGAGGTTGCCAGATCATCCCAGGGGCAGTACCTACAGGATTGGTTAAAATTTCGGCACCTTGGGGTAAAAATGCTTGCTTACGATTATTGGCAGTGATTGTGCGTCCTGCGTATTTTTGTTGAATATTTTCCCAAATTTGGGGATGCTCGACTAGAGGGGTAGCAAAGAAGTCAGCAATGGATTCCGTAGTTAAGTCATCGGGCGTGGGTCCTAAACCACCAGTGGTAATGATTAAATTTGATCTGTTGGCGGCGATCGCTAAGGATTTTTGAATTCTCTCGGGATTATCTCCTACCACAGTTTGATAAAAATGAGGAATACCAAGGCTAGCTAACTGCTGTGCCAGATACTGGGCATTACTGTTAAGGATTTCTCCCAACAGTAGCTCAGTCCCTATGCAGATAATTTCAGCACTTATAGTCATGGGAAATAATCAGAATTTACTTTTTATTCTGACTTGGGTTTAGGCTTAGGCTTAGAAGTAGGTTTTATCGGTTTGTCTGTAAATTTAGGCTCAGATTTCGGCTCCGATGGTTCAGGATCGAATACATCAAACTTTATACTCTGGTTATTGGTATTGGCAGCAGTGGATAGAAGAGTCCGAATGGCTTGAATAGTGCGCCCATTACGTCCAAATATACGACCTTTTTCCCTAGCATCAAAGGCAACCCTGATCCAAATGCGATCGCCCTTGGCATTAGTTTCGCAGTTAACTTTGAGCGCATCGGGATTATCCAACAATGGCTCCATCAGGAATTTAACTAGGGTAATGTAGTTATGCACCGACTAAATCAAAAATCTTAGCTTTTTCGAGGATAGCTCTAACTGTATCTGTAGGTTGCGCTCCTTGTTTGAGGCGAGTCACAATTGCTTCTACTTCCAGTCTTGTTTCTTTGGTACGGGGATTATAGATGCCTAACTCTTCTAAGGGGCGAGCATCTCTACGGGTAGTGCTGTTAATAGCAACAATACGATAGCTGGGCATACGCTTTTTACCGAAGCGTTTTAGTCTTAGTTTAACCATTGGACAAGTTGATTTAAGTGTAATTGCAGTCCTCTATAGTAGCAGATAAAGTATGAGATTGAAATACCTACTATGAATTAGCAGCGATTTTCATTCAAATATCCAGTCCATAAACCTTAACATCTGATTTAGGGCAAGATCGCTTTTATAGTCATAATGACGTAGGCATAGGAGTCGTGATATTTTTGTGAAAGTTTCGATATTGATCATTCCCAAACAACAACAATATGTTCAAACTTACCCCCCCCCTGTAAACGCTAAAACTATTGCTATCACTGGCTTTGTTGCTTCTGTATTAACAACTGCTAATCCTGCCAATGCCATAAGCTTTAATTTTTTCTATACCAGTAACGATCCTAATGTCAAAACTCAGACACTTAATCTTAGTCCTAATAACACATTGCTGACTGCTAGTGGAGTCATGGATATTAATAAAAATGCAGGTGAAGCCTTTACCAATGCCGATATTTCCAATGTGAATATTAACGTCACCGATGGTACTAACAGTTTCAAATTCACTGCTTGGATTAATGCAGGTGGAGTGATTGCTGTGGATGGAAAGTCTGCTAGTTTTAATGCGGCGGGCAATCCTTTTACTCAAGTTAATAGTTTTGAAAGTTTCTTTGGTTGTGATGCAGTTGCTTGTAGTGACGGTAACGACCCAGATCAGTTTCTAATTGCTTTTAATAACTTTGCAACAACTTATGATCTAGATTACAACAACCAAGCCAATGCTCTAGCTGCTTTTCAGATTACGGCTCCTTCGGCTGTACCCTTTGAGTTCAATCCTGCCCTTGGGCTAGTTGGGTTTGGGGCGGTATTCGGGGTTAAGAAATTTATGACCAAAAAGGCTGTAAAAAAGTAATGCTAGAAATTAATTAAAGATTTAGGGCGATCGCTTTACATCCCCCAAAGCATTAACGCCCTAACTTACTGCACGCTTAAAAGTCGAGAGTCTTCAAATCTATTCATCCAACCTTCTAAATAGACTTGATTTTTCAGTATTTGCTCTGGCTCTTCGGAATCTAGGGGAAATGGGGCTAATCCTAAAATAGTGGCTGTAGTTACGCAAAACATGGATTTTTGGAAGCTTTCACAGATTTTAACTCTGAGGTCATAATTTCCACGGGTGCGATCGCTATAAATTTCCTCTAAGTAATTTGGCAAAAAGTGACGCATATCCTGCATTAACAAAGTAGGAGGAATCCCTGCTCCACCTACAGGTAAGGGATCGGCATATAAAGCTCCGTAATTAAAGCGACTCTGATCGGGTGAAATTAGATGGGCTTGGGCATTAAAGGAGACGGTACCAAAAAACGGGGTTCCCCGAAAAAAGATGGCTTCGACATAGGGAATTGCCAAATCGGACAAAAACGTCAAACCTGCCGACCGAGGAATTATGTCATAACTGTTGCCATCTATATCCACAGAGTAACTAAAAGGGTTATTTGCAGCTCGGACCAAACCGTTTTTAATATGCTCTACCACATCGGGAATAGATTGAATTTCACCACAATCATATTTATCTGAAAGGGTTAAAAATATCTCTGCCATCACTCGCCAAAACTGTCCCAGTCCACTGTAGTAGGACAACATCCGAATTTGTTCTAATAAAAACTCTGGAAATATTTGGTTAATGAGCTTGATAGGCAAATTATTTTTAAGCTTGATATTAGTGATTTTTTGGCAATTTTGCTTAAATTCATCGGAATCTAAATAACGGTCTAAGCCCCCACCACCGTGCCAGAGCATAGTTTTCATGCAGTATTCAGCGTATTCATAATTAATGCGATCGTGCCAGAGATGCTTTCCTAGTTTTGCCGCTGTGACCTTACCATTGAAGTACTTAAAAAATGGAAAAAGTACTAAAAACTGATGCTCAGAGATATAAATTAAGTTTTGATAGTAGGCATCTAAGACTACTCCGTAGCTTTTTAAAATTCCCACCACTTCCATTAAATTATTTTTTGAATCTGGCAGTAATGCTTGCCCTGATTTCAGCCGTTTAATAAAAGGTTCTAGGGGATGGGGTTTAGACATGGTTTATAAACGCTACAACAAACGATAGGACAAAAAATTCTTTATTATTTGTTAATTCTATATCTTAATAAAGAGTTAAGTATAAAGAGTTAAGTTTACCTAAATGCTTATCTAGGTTCAGAAGTTTTCTAGTCGGATTTTTCAACAAGAACTAGCATCAGGAATTCCATTTCAATTACAGCTTCTTTAATCTCTGTTAAGGCATCTTGGGCGGAAATCACTGCCTTTGTTAACCAATTGACTGGCTTAATTGTTTGCCATGCCTTAGCTAATTCACTCAAGGTCAATGGACGCTCCCATAGTAAATGTAGGCAGGCGCAGGAAATAGTATATAAACTGATGGATTGGGCAGAGTTGATATTTAAGAACACATGAATATTAAAGGGAGCATAGAGAGCGATCGCCTGATCAAGAGATTCTCTAATTTTGGGATGTTTTAGTTGAGGGTGCAGATAAATTCTACTATTTCCCCAATCATTATCCTGCCATTCACTAATAGGAATTCTTGGCTCAACCATGCCTAAATGGCAGCACCAAAAATCAAGGAGGCGATGTACTGGATTTAGAAGTTCGAATATATGTAGCTTTTCCTCTATAGAAGCTGCTTCCCAGATCATATCTAAATATTCAGAGGGATTATTCCGATCTTTATATAAATCCCTAATATTCCATTGATTCCAATTGGTCATGCTGATAAACTCTAAATCTGCTTCAGCCAGCATCTGGAACATCTCAGGAATCGTATAACCCTTATCTTCATGCAGAAGATGATTAGCAGAAAGAAAGGAGTCTGTAGGGTTGCTATTCCAAGTTTTATCCTTAAGTAGTATCCGATCATCAAGGGAATTCATTAGTTCTCGGATTAAAGAAAATTCCATATCCGTGGGAGCAGTATCCATTAATCCCAAATATTTGCATAGTTGCTGCCCTTGGTAAAAATAATGACGTTGATAAATGCTATGCAGATTTCCCTGAATGATGCCATCTTGTGCCAGTAATGACCGCATCACTTTTAATGCCTCTAAGGGATCAGGTAAAAGATAGAGCACATCACTACAGTGAATGAAATCAAACCTGATATTTAATTTAGGAATTTCTTCAAAGGGCATCACATAAAATTCTGCCTCTGAATATCCATGATAATTGAGACGATTTTTTGCCCATTTTATGGATTGAGGGGAAATGTCTATGCCAATAACTCTGGCACCGGGATTAGCTAGGGTCAGTCCTAAGGTTAACCAGCCACTGCCACAACCCAAATCTAAAATAATTTTGCCTTCGGAATATATGACTTTTTGCGATCACCGATATTGAGAAGTAGTTAGAGAAAACTTAAAAAGCGTATTAAGTTCATTTTTAGGAGTTTCTTCAATGGCAATATTGGGATAGGGAAGTTGATCGAACTGCTCGCGAACTTTATCTACTTTAGACTCACTCATCAAATTTCCCACTTCAGATTTAACGAGATTATAAACGAGATTGGATCAGTTAGTGTCCTGAATATTTGCGCACGGAAGGCAGCCTAAACCAGGGTAAGTACGGATATTCGTGGTGTTCCCAATGATAGCCAAAATGGTAACAGGTAAAAAATGAAATTAAGACGGGAAACTTACTACTACGGGCGTTATGGCGATCTTTATGGACTGGCTCACGGTGAGGCAAATAGGTGCCAAAATAGAACAACTGCATCGAACTTAATAACAGGGGTAATATCCAAAATAGTAATAAGTTCACAGCAGATACATTAAACCCAATTCTAATACCGTGGAATAAAATGGTCATACCTATAAATAAGGTCAGGACTTGCTTTTTATCAATGTAGCGATACATAAAGCCGAGATACCATTTAGTCATGCTAGAGTGCCTGCCATCGTGGAAATCTGGGTCTTGGGCAGTGGCGGGATGTTTATGGTGGAGTCCATGATTAATTACAAATTTTTGATAGGGTAGTAATCCGTATATCCATAGAGCGATCGCCCCGATCCAATCATTCAGCCGTCTATTGCCTGTAAATACTGTACCGTGAGCCGCATCATGGGAAATAATAAATAGACCTGTATGTAAAAAAGTTCTGACTACAACAATTAAAGTTCCTACCCAAATTGATACTGACCCTAGATCAACTTGGCAACTTAAGACAAATGTGAAAATCCACAAACAAAATATTAAAGCAGCACTAATCAAACCTAAGTTCGGATCGAGCGATCGCCCATATTTATTTCTATATCTTTTATATTTCTGATGTAATCTTAAAACCCATTTAAAGTAGCTTGGGGTAATTAATTTGCTTAGAGGCATTTTTCTTCCTAAAACTACGCTTTAAGGTTTGTATTACTCAATTTTATAGTTTTATTAAGCTTTTTTACAAATTCTTTATATTTTCGATTTCACCTTATGGCAATTTTCAGGGAAAAAGTGGACAAAGCAGAGTTGCAGGACTAGGTTCCCCGTTATGGTTTTATATTTCTTTTTGTGCCGCATAAAACTGAAAAGTACAGTAGCTTTAATGATCTAATCCCTGTCTGAGTTAGCATATCTAGAATAATTAGTAATCAACCCCATGTCTGAGTTCGATATGTTAATTGTCGGTGGTGGTGCCTCAGGGCTTTATACGGCTTTGTGTGTGTCTGAGTTGGCACCTGATTGGACAATTGGGTTAATTACCAAAGATAATCTGGCGGTTTCAGCCAGTGATTGGGCGCAGGGTGGAATTGCAGCGGTAGTTGATCAAAATGATTCGCCCCGTTTTCATGCCCAAGATACCCTAAAGGCGGGGGTAGGTTTATGTGAGCCCAAGGCAGTGGATGTTTTAGTTAATGAAGCTGCTAAACAAATTCAAAAACTTCTCAGTCTTGGTGTAGACTTTGACCGACAACAGGATGGTTCCTTGGCATTAACCTTAGAAGCAGCCCATTCCCATCGGCGGGTTTTACATTCTGCGGATACCACAGGTAGGGCGTTGGTCAGTAAATTGGCGGCACAGGTACTGCACACATCAAATATTCAGGTTTTTGCGGAAACTCTAATTTTGGATTTATCCATAGAACTCGCCGTAGAAACAAATCTTTGCACAGGGGTTTATTATCTAGATCGCCATCACCAGATTAGCTATCTGCAATCATCGGTAGTGGTTTTGGCAACGGGTGGGGGAGCGCAGGTTTTTGCTCAAAATACGAATCCCGCTTCTAGTACTGGAGATGGGGTGGCGATCGCTTGGCGGGCAGGGGCGGTAATTAGAGATATGGAATTTATCCAGTTTCATCCTACCGCTTTGGCAATACCTAATGCTCCTAGGTTTTTAATCAGTGAGGCGGTTAGGGGCGAGGGGGCATACTTAATTGATCATCTAGGCGATCGCTTTGTATTTAACTATGATCCCAAAGGTGAACTTGCTCCGAGGGATGTGGTCAGTCGTGCCATTTTTAAGCATTTGCAAATTACCCAAGAACCTACGGTATTTTTAGACCTTTCTCCAATTTCCCGTGAGGCGATCGCCCATCGATTTCCTAATATTATTAAAATTTGTCACAACTGGCAGATTGATATTTTTTCTAAACCAATTCCTGTGACCCCTGCTGCCCACTATTGTATGGGAGGAATATTAGTCGATGCCGATGGTGCCACTTCAATTACTGGGTTATATGCAGTGGGAGAAACTGCGAGTACGGGCGTACATGGTGCCAATCGCCTTGCTAGTAACTCGTTATTAGAATGTTTTGTATTTGGGGAACGCCTAGCTCGAAAAGTTGCCAGTTCTCAATCCAGTTCTAAATTCAAGATACAAAGTAATTCTAGTGAACCTGAAATCAAGTTAAATTCTGAGCCTTCCGAGCAAATCACAGAGAGGATTCAAGCAATTAAAACAGGCATTCAAAATTTGACATGGCAAGCTGCTGGTATTTGTCGAGAACAAACCGAATTAGAAGTAGCTTTAAGCCAAATTAAACTCTGGCAGCTACAGATACAAGAACTTCAATCGCCTTCAAGGTTATGGATAGAGACTCGTAATCTTGCCGATTTTGCTTATTTAGTAATTAAATCAGCTTTATTTCGTACTGAAAGTAGGGGAGCCCATTACCGTATAGACTATCCTGAGACGAAAGCTGATTGGCAAGTGCATACTGTAATCCAAAATCATAGGATTAGGACTCAAGCAATTACTAACTGAGCTTAATTTACAGCTTTAACACTGTGTTTTAAATCTTGCCAGTTCAATCGATAAATTTGGATAGGCTGACTTTTGCCTTTCACTAAAACTGGTGCCATTTTTTCCAGAGGTAAGTTTTTCTGAATTAATTTATCAACAGTACTTTGCGAAAGCATAATCTCCCCCGCCTTGGCAATATTACAGATGCGGCTAGTAACATTAGTAGTATCGCCAATGGTGGCATATTGAATTAACCGACTAGAGCCAATATTGCCCGCCGCCACCCTACCTGTATTTAGTCCAATATGTATCTGTCCGGGTAAATTGTAACGACGCATCCATTGTGCATTTAAGTCCTGCATGGCAAATTGCATCGCGATCGCCGCCGCCACTGCTCGATCGGCATCATCGGGGGAGGGATATGGTGCACCCCAAACTGATAAAAGGGCATCACCAATATATTTTTCTAAGGTACCTTCATACTGAAATACAATTCCCTCTGCCATAACTTCAAAATACTCATTTAACATGGCAATGACTTGGTGTGGCTCAATAGTTGCTGACATTTCGGTGTAGTTACTGATGTCACAAAATAAAGAAGTTGCTTCCGTTTCTATAATTCCTAGTTCTTCCTCTTCCTTAAGCTTTCGGATTACAGATTGGGAGAAAAAACGCTCAAACTTGTTACGCATGATTGCTTCTGCTTCAATCTTTTTGTAAAGGTTAGCATTTTCAATACAAATTGCCGCTTGACTCGCCAGGGCAGTTAGAAACTCTAAGTCCTCAGCCGTGTAGATATTAGTTACAGAAAGGTTATCCACATATAAAACCCCAATCACTTTTGACTTGGGCTTGAGCGGCACACACATAGAAGCATGGATAGTTTGAGCATAAACTGATTCCGAAGAAGAAAATCGTTGGTCAAATAAGGCATCGGAAGTGAGAATGGCATCCCCCTGTTCGCGAACAAAGTTAGTGATTTTCTTACTATAAAACTGAGAATGGTTTCCTGTTCTTGCTCTTACCGCCTTCTCTTCTAGTTCGTTACTGCTTTCATTAATGATTAAAATTGCGGCTCGATCCACATTCATAATTTTAAAAATTAATTCCAGCACTTTTTCTAGGAGTTCTTGGGGTTCTTGGGGCGAAGATAGCTGTTTACTCACCTCAAGGATAATTTGCAGCTTATTTCGCGATCGCAAGTTTAAGTCCTGTTCATGCAACATCCCTTGCAAATGCGCTTTTTTTTGTAAAAGATTATCCGTATTCATGCTGGTGGCTTCGGGTGATAGCCTTTCCAAGATATTTAAATGCTGATGCTCGGTGTTTATGACCGTATTACTAGCTATCTCATTCAGCGATCGCCTATATTTAAAAACAATATCCCCACAACGGATGGAGTCTTGATCCTGGAGGTAATATTGACTAACTCGATCGCCATTAACATAACTACCATTGAGACTTTGCAGATCGGTAAGAATAATATGATCATTTGTAACCTCTATCGTGGCGTGCTGTCGAGACAGACTGGTATGAGTCTCTACAATGTCACTGCTGCGATCACGTCCAATCCGATTTAAACCTAGCTTTAGCTGAATAATTTCTTGATCAGGCTGCTCTGACTTACGAATCAAGTATGGCATTGACTTTTTTTTAGGTTAATTTTAATAACTACTATCTGTAGTTGAGACTAGCCCTAAGTATAGGGATTATTATATAAAATATCCAAAGTCATAGTTTTTATCCAAACAAGGTATTGCTGCAAATTATGACCTTAGAAATTCAAAACTCGGGTGAAATTAATCAGGTAATTTTCCCATGACAAACTCTCAGCACTCAAATTCTTGGATTGGGCAGTCTATTGGTGATCGGCAAAGATATCGGATTACCAATCGACTTGGCGGCGGTGGCATGGGAGATGTGTTCTTGGCGGTAGATACTCTATTGGGGCAGCAGGTAGCTTTAAAGTTGCTGAAGGAAAAACTTCTATCCGAAGGAGATATCAGGCAAAGATTTGAACGGGAGGTATTACTATGTGCTGCCATTCAAAGTGAAAATGTTGTACAGGTAAAAGATTATGGCGTTAGCAGCGATGGCTATCCCTTCTTTGTCATGGAATATTTACAAGGTCAAACCCTAGGGCAGCTATTACAAAAAGAGAAACGGCTTTCCATAGAACGAACGGTAGGAATTATCAGCCAAGTTTGCGATGGCTTACATAGCGCTCATACGGGAGTAATAATGTCCCATGATGGAGCTACATTGGGAGAAAGGGTGCAGTTTGTGCATCGAGACCTAAAGCCCGAAAATATTTTTTTGGTACGTACTTCCCTTGGTGAACTGGTAAAGGTTTTAGACTTTGGTATTGCTAAGGTTTTTAGTCGAGATCAGCAATCTACAAATACGGGCTTGTTCATGGGAACTTTTCAGTATGCTGCGCCTGAACAAATAGAGGTTAGAAAAGATTTAGATCTGCGCGCAGATATCTATAGCATCGGGATGATTCTTTATGAAATGCTCAGTGGGACTGATCCCTTTGGCTGTAGCCTAGAAGGTCGTGCCGCAGGAGGTACTTGTTGGTTACGATCGCATATTTCCGAACCCCCGCGATCGCTCCGTTCCCAACCAAATTGTGACCATATACCAGTTAATCTGGAGGCAGTTGTCATGCAGTGTTTGAGAAAGTCACCCAACGGACGTTTTAGCTCAGTTATGGCGTTAAGCCAAGCTTTACAAGCAGCCGCAAAAGTCAAACTCGATGCTACAACCATGCTCAAATCCATGAGGACATCCGACTCTGATTTGGCTAAAACCACGCCAATGCAAGCTATTCAGCCTCGCCCCACCTCAGTTATAAAATCACAGGACTCACAGGAAGCAAATGTTAGTCTTACTCAGATTCAATCAAAGCTAGAGCAAATTCTCCTGAACTATGTGGGACCAATTGCATCGATCCTAATTAAGCAGGCAAGCTTAAAAGCTACAAACCCCTCAGATTTAATAGAGCTAATTAGTCAACAAATTCCACCCGCCCAACAGTCAGAGTTTAAAACAGCAATTAAAGCTGCGATCGCTAAAATTAATACAGAAGATGATAAAGAGATTAATAAAGAAGCTATACCGCAAACAAAACCATCGATCAAAACTATTTCTGTCCTCAATCTAAACGCAAATCATGAAATAAGTCAGGATTTTATTAATTACTGCGAACAAGAACTGGCGGAAATAATCGGACCAATGGCACAAATTATCCTAAAAAAAGCTTTGGCAAATCGCCCCTCTCAGAATCAGCTAGTGGATATGCTGGCTCAACACATCCCTAATCCTGCGTCTGCCGCTAAATTTCGTCAAAGTTTGATTTCTTAAAAATTAAAATCAGAACTTAAAACTAGAAATTGAAACTATTGAGGCTTATTTAACATTTCCATTGCCATTACCAAACTTAGTTTCATGCGGTTAAAGGCATTAGCTAAAACTCCGATCTCATCATGGGATGTCTGCTGAAATTCACTATCCATTTTTCCCGTACTCACATCATGGGCAACCTGAGCCATACTCTTGAGGGGTTTAATTACCGCCTGTTTTAACAGTAAATTAATAATCAAAATAGTAATCGCAAATATACTACACACCACCAACATCACTAATATTAAAGACTGTCGAGAATTATTAATAATCTCTTGGGAAGGAACAGAAATAATCTGAGCACCCACAACTTCATTTAACTTCCAACCAAAGCCATTATCCCGTCCGTAACTAGCAATCATACTTTTGGGGGCAGCTTCAGGGGTGCTGTGACAACGTAAGCAACTTTCTTTGCCAATAGTTATGGGTCGAGCAATATAAAATAAATCTCCACCAGGAAAAGAACGAAAGCCTGTTAATTCTTTTGTACTCAAGTTATTCCGAAAACTCTGGATTAAATCTGACTCAAAGCTATCCGCTTTATCCCTTAAATTCGTGGGGTTTAATGTGGCTTCTTTATAGAAAAAGTCGGCATAGTCCCTATTTGTCCGCAGATTTTCAAAGACTTCACGGGCAGAGTACCCTGGAACGGTTTGAGGTAAAAACTCTGATTCTGTCTCTAATCTGGCTGCCAACTGTGGATTAACTTGCGTACTAGTATAATTACGCACAGAGTTCATAGTTTGAATCAAAATTAAAGCTTTAGAAACAACTTGCTCCTCCGCATTACGATTTACGATCGCTGACAAAGCTATCCCACTAATCACAATACTAATTAGAAAAGCTGTTATTAGCAGTAGGTTAAACTTTGCACCAAGTCTAAGATTATTTAACATTGTGGCTTTGAAATGGCTTTACAATGTGGACTGTATAAGTATAAACCCATCCTTGGCAGTCCAAAGTGATTTCTAAGTGTTTGATAAGATTTTAGTGAATTATGGTTTCACGTCGATTATTCCTAAGTCAATTTTTAATGGGGCTACTGGCTGGTTGTGCCACCGAGAAACTGGTCACCAGAAATAAGCTTGTGATTGGCATTGTTAGTTATGGTGAGGGCAACAAGACTATTGATCAGTATGGACGCTTTCAAGATTATTTAGCGACCCAAACGAATACATTGATTGAACTAGAGCCAGCTTTTAATGAAGTTAAGGCATTAGAACAAATCCAACGTCACAATTGGTCTTTAGTTTTTGCTACACCTGGGTTAGCTGCGGTTGCCATTTCTCAGGAAAAATACTTACCCTTATTCTCGATGGAAGGCTCTCCCAATCTGCGCTCTGTGCTGGTGGTACGCAAAGATAGCCCTGTCCAAAAAATACTGGATTTGCAAAATCAGGCGATCGCCCTAGGACAAATCGGTTCTGCTACGGGTTACTACTTACCAATATATGAACTATATGGCTTGAAACTGGCAGAGATTTTATTTGCACCCACCCCTAAAGCGATCCTAGAAATGGTAAATAGTGGAGAAGTTGCAGCAGGAGCAGTATCTAAAACAGAATATGATCGATTTAGTAGTGAATTTGGTCAGCAAAAATTCCGTATTCTACCCAGTGTTTCCCAAGGTGTTCCGCCCGGCATGGTTTTACTATCGCCAACAGTGGAACGAAATTTACAAGAGCAAATTGTTACAGCGATGAAATCTGCTTCACCGACAATTATTGCCGAGGCTGGATATATTACCAATGTTCCACCCCCTGACTATACTTTTTTAATTGAAGTGGTAAAGAGGGTTAAGCCAATTGTTACCCGAATTAGACAAAAACCAGCACCATTGTATGAAAAAAATGATGAGAAAAAATGAAAACTGGTTATACATTGCCTATATTTGCGATCGCTGCGGCTAAGGCGGCTATTTTACGAAGGGGTTACATTATCAAAATCACCTGCACTGACTTGCTAAGCTATACACTGAGAGTGAAGTAGTTAAGTCTTTGGGTATTAGGCAAATATGTACGTACTAATTGGCGGTGCAGGCTTGGTTGGGCTATCTTTAGCGCAAAAACTTATAGAACTGGGACATACTGTTGCCGTCATTGATATTGATCCAGTAGCCTGTCGTTATGCCCGTGAGCAAGTTGGTGCAATGGCTTTTGAAGGTAGTGCTGTAAGTACCGAAGTATTATTAGAAGCAGGAATTCGTAAAGCTGGCTCTATGGCTGCGGTCTTGAGAAGTGATGCCTTAAATTTGGCAATGGTAACTTTGGCTAAACATTATGGTGTTCCCCATGTTTTGAGTAGAATGCGCCACACTGATTTTACTGAACCCCTACGCATTGCTGGAGCTAACCATATTATCAGTACTGTTGAACTTGGAGTTGCGACTATGGTAAATGCGATCGAATTTCCTGAAGTCGAGTCAATGATGCATTTTGAGCAGGGACAAATTGAAGTGTTAAAACTATCTATTCCTAATAACTGTTATGTTGTGGGTCGCAGTGTCGCTGAAATTGCCCAAGATCAACGCTTTCCCACTGGCTCTTTAATTATTGGCTATCAACCTCATCCCCACGAAGACTTAATGATTCCCAATGGCAGCACAGTATTAGAGCCATATTCAACTGTTTTAATCGTAACTAAACCAAAGTGTTTACATCAAGTTATAGATTTTATTGAGGGCTGTAAATAGCTTCTGTTCTATTAATTATCATCAAGCTGTAATAATTGCTGATCAATGACTTGAATTCGTCCTCGGACAATTCCTTCAGATAAAATCCGCTTCCGCAATGCCTCATTTAATGCGCCTTTTTCTGCCAATAGTAACTGCCGTCGAATAGTATCCAGTTTCTGGCGATCGCCACTTTGAGGCTCAGATTCTTCAGGGCGACGATTATAAAATTCTCTTAGTGTTTTTTCGGCACCAGCAATACGAACTTGATAACTAGACCGCATTTCTTCATAGACAGATTTTGGTAGCACTCCTGATTTCAATAGGCTGTCTAATTCATCCTGTGCCGCCTTACCTGTTATTAGCTGTGCCTGTAATTCCTCAACCTGATGCTGATCAGCGGAAACCTGAGATAAATTTAAGCGTTTTACTAGCCACGGTAAGCTTAAACCCTGTCCAATCAGTGACACCAGTACACAGCCAAAGACGATAGCAATCAGAATATCTCGTCCAGGTAGAGTTGTCGGCAAGCTTAAAGCCAATGCCATAGAGAGAGAGCCTTTGATATTGCCAAAAAACATTAGATGCTGCCAACGCAGGGGAATGGCACGATCAATCCACCGCACGCCTGTTAGCAAAGGATAGACTGTGACAATTCGTCCTATCTGAAATGCTAAAACTGCAAATAGAATTGCTGGTAAAGTCATCCATAAAGTCACCAAATTAATTTCTAAGCCAATTAAGAGAAAAATAAAGGTATTAACGGTAAAACTGGCATATTCCCAAAAGCTGGATAGAGTAATTTTAGTTGAGGCAGAAGTATTGGCAGAAAGCCCTAAATTGCCAAAAATTAAAGCTGCAATTACTACCGCTACTGCTCCTGACACCCCCAACATCTGTCCAACTTGAAAAGTACCAAGGGCAAGAGCAACTGTTAGTAATAAACTACCAAGGGGATCATCCAAACGAGTGAATATAGGAATGCATAAATAACCTAGAACTCCTCCTACAATGCCGCCGCCAATCGCAATAAATAGCAGTTGTTGGATGCCCTCTATAACTGTTAGAGAGCCTGTGGCATACACTTGAAAAATCAGATTAAATGCAACCAAAGCCGCCGCATCATTAAAAAGGGTTTCTCCTTCCACAATGCTAGAAAGTCTGGCGGGAACTGGGATTTCCTTAAACACAGCAATCATAGAAACCGTATCAGTATTTGCTAGAATTACACCCACAAATAAAGCAGGTATCCACTCTAGTCCCAGCCCAAACTTTAAGAGAACCGCAATAATTCCACTAGAAACTAAAGCCCCCGGTCCAGCGAGAAGTGCTATGGGTTTAAATGTACTGCGCAGACGACTAACATCCGTATTAATTCCAGCTTCAAAAATTAGAATGGGTAGAAAAAGATTTAAAACTAGGGCAGGGTCTAAGCCAATCCGCCGTGATAACAATTCTGTGATTGGTAAACCTGCCAATACTAGCCCTGTAACATAGGGAACACGCAACCGCCGTGACAATAACGCAACCCCAGTGGCAACGAGTAAGAGAATTATGGAAACCTTAACTAGATCGGTAACATTCACGCCGATTATTTATCGTAAATTCTTAATGTTTTGCTAACTATCTAAAATCACTTTCCATCATAGGTTAATTTGTCTTAAGCTAAATTAATGAAAACTGGTTATACATTGCCTGTATTTGCGATCGCTGCGGCTAAGGCGGCTATTTTAAGATTGGCAAATCCCAGCGAGAATTTAGAGGCTGTGTACTTAGATTTACTGGATGCAGGATTAGACTCTGAGTTAAATTCAAGGATTGGGAAAATTGCGATCGCCCAGTCTGCTCCATTAGATCAAAATACTGCCCTAGGGATGACAATCAGCGATCCCGGGGATAATTTAGACTTAACTGCTGGCACTCCAGTTTGGGCTTGGGTACAGTTATATGAAATAAGTGAAGCCTCAGCAAATCCTGAAATTATCCTTGAGGCAGGCGAAGGCTTGGGCAAAACAATTACAGGGGAACCTGCTATTTATAAATTGGCAAAAACCTTAGCACAGATTAATCTTTTACACCTATTACCACCACATACTTCGGCACGAATTAAATTTATCCTTCCTGAAGGGCGATCCCTAGCTAAGCGTACTTCTAATGCTGCCTTTGGAATTTTAGAAGGATTAGCACTACTGGGAACTAGGGCAGTATCTCAGCCGTTATCAGTGGAAGATAAATTAGAAGAGTTTAGAGCCAATCTGCAAGTTAAAGCTAGGCAAAATCCTGACTTAGTCTTTTATATCGGTGCCAATGGCTATCAAACGGCTCAAAACATGGGATTTTCACCTGATCAACTGGTACAAACTGCTAATTGGATTGGGGTGATGTTAATTGAAGCGGCACTATTAAACGTCAACTCTATTACTTTAGTAGGCTATCACGGTAAATTATTAAAACTTGCAGGCGGAATTTTTAACACTTCTAGTCATCTTGCTGATGGACGCATTGATATTCTCACCCGTGCGGCTGTCCATGCCCAATTACCCATAGAAATTATTCAGCAAATTGAGCGATCGCCCACTGCCGAGGCTGTGCATAAGTTACTAATCACCCAAGGGCTGGATCAAGTTATTTTTAAGTACTTAACCGATCAAATTAGCCAAAAAGCTCAGGCATATATCCAAAAATATACGGGACAAACTTTGGAAGTTAAGGTTTTTCTGTGCGATCGCCATTCTCAATTAATCTTGGATAACTAGTTTTAACCAATTAATTACCTAGACTCTTGTCGCCATAAATTTCTCAACTACAGATACCAGTGTAGGAGTTAGTGCTTGAACTAGCGGACTAAGAATCAGGACGAGCGCCGTAGCATTAATCACAGCAATAGCCATTCTTACCACTTGAGTCGATGATTTTTGGTAAGCATCTATCCTGACATTCGCATCCTTGAGTTCGGTCTTCAGATTAATATCTAGGTTGGCAAATTGTCTTTCTAACCCAATAAATCGCTGCTCAAGGCGATCAATATGCTCCAAAATCATCTGGGTATTTCGATCAGTCATAGGTTTTAAAAACTTGTATTTATGGCTTTGATAGTTTACCCCCTGTAAATAATAGGGGATGGTGCAATGGCTACTTAAGATTTATATATTTTTCCATAATTTTTCCCCTCACTTAGCTTTAGATAATTTAAGATCACCAAAAATTTACCCCAAAATTTACTATTTACTGACAAAATTATAGTGACAGCACTTTTTTGAAAAGTTTTAAAGTTGTTAAATTAATCTTTGGAGTAGGGGTTGCAATGAGTACGGCAGTAGTTAGATTCTCTTTACCATTGGGAGCATCAAAGGATCATAAGAAATTATTTGATGTAAAGCTCGCACATCTCAGAAAGGTAGGAATGTCAGTTACTAGTGACTGGTCATTGCCATCAGAAAAAGAAGCATATCTAATTTCTATATCTCGGGATAGAAAAGCCATAGTAAGTACCAAAATTGCCTCCGCACTTACTAGAAGTCTTATTAGTGGATATTAGGGCATACTAAAAACTAGTCATGGAAGATTTGACACCTCAATCAATAAATCCCACCCCATCTGAATCTTTAAAACAAAATGAAGAAGCAAAAAGGGCTGAGCTTGAAAAGCAAGAGATATTACAAATACTTCTCCAAAAAGACGAAAAATCCTTAAGTACAATGATGGTAAATCCAAGTGTCGTAGAGTCACTTGCCCATCATCAGCCATCAGCTTTGATAGAGTTTGCAGATAAAAACGACCAGAGACAGTTTGACTATCATAGTCAGCTTGCTAAACACAAAGATGATCAAAATAAGCGCCGAGAAAATACAAATAGGATGATTCTTGGCAGTATTGTTGGCATGATTTTAATGTCATTTATCTATTCTGGAGTTACTGGAGATAAAACCCTCCCTGACAAGCTAATTAATATAGTGGTTGGTGGTGGGGCAGGAATTGGGTTGTCCCATTTAACCAAAAATAAAAATAAAGATGAATGAATAGACCCGTTTATATAGTTGGGGCAGGACCTGGTGATCCAGATTTGATTACAGTGAAAGGTCGTGATCTCCTTACCCAAGCGGATGTAGTGGTGTATGCCAATTCCTTAATTCCAGAGACGATGTTGCAATTCTGCCGAGATGACGCAGAGATAATTCCCACTGCCAGTAAAACCCTTGAACAAATTTTAGAAATTCTCATAGATCGGGTGCGATCGCAAAAATCAGTAGTGCGGTTACATGATGGTGATCCAAGTATATATGGAGCAATTCATGAGCAGATTGTAGGACTAGCAACAGCCGATATTCCCGTAGAGATTATTCCCGGAGTTAGTGCTTTTCAGGTGGCAGCAGCGCAGTTACAGGTGGAGTTAACCATTCCCGAATTAGTCCAGACTATTATTCTTACCCGTGCCAGTGGAAGAACTCAAGTGCCAGAGTCAGAGGATTTAGCCCGTTTAGCTGCCCATCAAGCGTCTTTGTGCCTATATTTAAGTGCGGGTCATGTGGCTAAGGCTCAAGCTCAATTAATGCTGCACTATCCCGCCGATACTCCCGTTGCTATCTGTTTCCATTTGGGGTGGCAAGATCAAAAAATTCTGACGGTGCCTTTAAAGGAAATGGCTGCGGTAACAGAGTCTGAGAACTTAATCCGAACCACACTTTATTTAATTAGCCCCGCTTTGAGAACTGCTATAAAAAATAGTTTGAAAAATAAATCTAGCTTAAATTCTCAGCGATCGCAGTTATATAAATCTAGTCACAGTCATATATTTCGTCCTAGGAGCGATTAGGTTACTCCCTTTCTAATATAAACATAGTCCTAATTAAATGGGGTAAAGGGGCGACTACACCCAATGCCTGATCTTTTATCCCAATTCCTTAAGATTTAGCTATAGATACTTCAAAGAGTATATAACCATCAAATCTTGTATTAGATCATCTGTAGTTCTGTTTTCTGGATTTGGTATTTTGGGCGATCGCAAAATATACAGTACCTAAATCTATTGCCACATTTTTAATACCTTTATTCTGGTAATTGAGATCATTATAATGATTGCACCTCAATCTTAAATCAACAGGTTAAGCCGACAGCAATGAATAGAACCGAAGCTATCAGACTGCTTAAAGATGAAAAATGGACAGAAGCAGATGCTAAACGAGCCTTGGAAAAAGTAGATTTTGCTCAAAATCCTGATGAACTAACGATTCGGCGCGTAATCTCAGAATTTGCTGGGACTGAATTAAGTAATCGCCAAAGACTACAAGCAGCACAAAAAGGTCAAGTCACTAAGAAAAACAAGGAAATTGATCTAAAAAATGCTGAAACCCAGCAATTATACATACAGACTCTCAACCTTAGTTCTGAAAAGGCACAGTTGGTTAAAGTTAATGAAGAATTAAAAAAGGATAACAAAGATTTAAAAAACTTAGTTGATCGGATCAAGCTACAAATAGCTATTGATGTGCGTAAATTAATGCAGTACGAGGATAGCGAAATTCGCAAGGCATTGAGTAAATGGTTTAAAAGTAGCCAAGGCTAGGTAAACACTATGACTAAGATTACAAAAGCGCAGCGTTTCAAAAGTATGGGCTATAGAGAAGTTCAAGCCGCTAATACCAGCAACTATAAAGAGCTAGATCAAGAAAGTCGTAAGTTTCTAAAAAATCATGGCTATAAAAATATCGGATGGGAGCAGGTAATTAAACTCTATGAGAAGATTGAAGAATTGTTATGTGAAGTTAGCCTCGAAGATTTATTTTTAGAAGCAGATCGGATTGGCAATAAGTACCTTACTGTTGGTGAAATTAATCAGACAAATCAGGAGCTAGCTGAGGTACTTAATGATATAGAAGTTCAAATTGATCACTACTTCCCCGATATCGAAATTAAGATTATTGATTTTAGGAAACCATAGCCACCGATTATGAATCCTCAAGATCAAGACCTCAAACAGCTATTTGCATTAGTAGATAAAATTGGCAAGAAACGCTATCACAAATTAACTGAACAAGACTTTGATGATTATCGAAAGTTTGATTTTTGGCGATATATAAATGGGGATTATGAATGTGGAACAACCCCAGAAAGTCGAGATTGGGTTAATACTCACTCTCATCGCTCTTGCCCAGTTTGCAAAGAGAACTATACACAAAAAGGCGGTAAGACTATTGATCACAAGTTGCCGCGATCGCAGTATCCTTGGCTATCTATGGAATTTATGAATCTATGGGTGATCTGTCAAAGTTGTAATCAAGAAAAAGCAGAAATGCACTGGTATGAGTATGAACGATATATGTTGCTTAATTATCCCGATCGCTACCCAACTATTAAACTTAATCGCCCCAAATCTCTACTGGAATTACTAAAAACAGAATAAATATCTCAATTGTGGATAACTGATTATAATAGCTAAGCCATTCTTGCTCCTATCTTCATTAAATGTTTCCCAAACGCCGTCCCATTGCTGTAGATTTGTTTGCTGGAGCGGGAGGTATGACCCTTGGCTTTGAACAGGCGGGATTTGATGTACTTGCCTCTGTGGAAATTAATCCAGTTCATTGTGCTATTCACAAATTTAACTTTCCCCATTGGTCAGTTATTTGCCAAAGTGTCACCGATATATCTGGGGATGAGATTAGGACTAAATCAACAATTAATAATGCCGAGATTGACGTGGTGTTTGGTGGTTCGCCCTGTCAGGGGTTTTCCCTAATTGGGAAGCGGGCTTTAGATGATCCCCGAAATGCTTTAGTCTCTCATTTCCTGCGGTTAGTTACAGAATTGAATCCCAAATATTTTGTCTTAGAAAATGTGAAAGGGCTAACTATTGGTAAACATCGCCAGTTTTTAGCTGAAGTAATTGCAGAATTTGAATCCCATAACTATGAGGTGCTAAGAGATTATAGAGTTCTGAATGCTTCCCATTATGGAGTACCGCAAAGTCGCGATCGCTTATTTCTCATTGGTTGTCGTCAGGGATTAAAGTTGCCAAACTATCCATTACCGATTACTAAACCTCCCAAGTTAGGGAAAAATCCACCACAGGAATTCGTAAGTCTTCCCAACTGCCCAACGGTTTGGGATGCGATCGCTGACCTCCCAAAGATTGAAAACTATCCTGAATTAATGTCTCGAGATTTTTGCATTGCTGAATATGGCGAATGTATTAGTGACTATGCTCGATTAATGAAAGGGCTTATAAACAGCAGTGATGATTATTCCTATCTGCGTGTATGGAATCCCCAGCTTTTAACCTCTAGTATCAGAACTATTCATTCATTACAATCTATGGAACGGTTTGAAGCAACTGACTATGGCAAAACTGAACCAATTAGTCACTTTCATAAACTTGATCCCAATGGTATTTGTAATACTCTCCGTGCAGGAACTCCCAGTAATCGGGGAGCTTTTACTTCTCCTCGTCCTATTCATCCCTACTTACCCAGATGTATTACAGTACGGGAAGCGGCAAGACTACATTCCTATCCAGACTGGTTTCGCTTTCATGGCACAAAATGGCATGGTTTCCAACAAGTTGGTAACTCTGTACCTCCACTATTAGCAAAGGTGGTAGCTTCTGAATTGATTAAAGTCTTAAATATTCAACCTGTTAAACCCCAACAAGTTCTATCATCAAATCAAGAAGAATTACTACAATTAAAAATGACCGAGGCTGCTAATTGGTTTGGAGTGGATCGACATATTATCGAACTAAGAAAACCAAGAAATCGAGAAAGCCTAGAACTAGACAAGCAAAATAGATAATTTATGAGTAAAAGTTGTTATTTAAAAATCGAGAACATCTATGCGCCGTAGAATCTTACTATCTGGATTAGCAGTTACTGGACTTATGGGAGCAACAGCCAACGGAGCTAATGCTAACAATGGTAAGCTTAATCCACAGCAACTAGCACAGATAGTTCCCCAAGGTTGGCAGGTAATTGCGGGCAAAAAACTGAGTAGGGAATTTAAGTTTAAAGATTTTGTTCAAGCTTTTGGGTTTATGACTAAAGTGGGGATCGCTGCGGAAAAACTAGAGCATCATCCTGAATGGCTAAATATTTATAACTCTGTATCTATTGATTTAACCACCCATGATGCGGGGGGAATTACTAGCTTAGATATTGAGTTGGCAACCAAGATCAATGCTCTTTTATGAAATAGAATCTGTGACCATAAAAAAAGCAGAATAACTTACTGAACCGTCTTAACTTGATGTAATTGCTTATATTTACTGTTAAAAAAGCGTCTGACCATGCGTAAGGAAGTTAGCCATTTTTGGGCGGGATAATCAAAAAAGGAAAAAATATCTCCATAGGCAGCAAAGGCATTTTGATGATGCAACCAATGTCTTTCAGGAGTAGTAATAAATAAGAAATCACAAAAAACTCTAACTGGTTGTGGGGTCTGCCACTTCAGAATCGAGACATGTCGCCAAACCACATGAAACTCACCTAGGAGCAAGCCCATTACTGTTCCCACCGCCGATAACTGCCATAGCCAAGGCGTAAATATAAAATATGGCACTGCCCCTAAAATTCCATCTAACAATACCAAGGGATTTCTGGTGAGAACGGCATAGTGCAGAAAGCTACGGTTTTTACCATGATGCACAATTGTATGAAATTTACCAAATACGTGCTCAGGTACATGATAGAAAAAAGTTGAGAAGAAGTCGCCTATCAAAAGTAAAAGAAATATGGTTGCGATCGCTTTAATGAATTCTAAAATAACTTCCACTACTAACCCTCAGAACTTCAATTAAGCCTAAGAGATCAAGTTAAAGTTACGTTTATATCTTGGTTAAGAAATGAGAGCTAAATAGGTAAAGATTGATGACAAGATTAACCCAACTGCAAAAGGGCGAGAATATTAAAGTTTCCGCTTTATAACCACAAGGGTAATATCATCATAGACTTTGCTAGAACCGATAAATTCTCTGACATCGGCAATAACAACTTCTCTAATTTCTTCAACGGGCTTGTGGTAGGAGCTAAGGATTACTTGACTTAGACGTTCCAGCCCATACTGTTCTTTAAATTCATTGGCAGCCTCAGTTACCCCATCCGTATATAAAACAACGACATCGCCAATATTTAAGTGAATCTTGACTTCAAAAATAAATTCTGTAATCTCTTCTGTTAAACCTATGGGAAATCCTAGGGCATCGGTATCAATAATCTCAATTTCACCATCCGATCGAGCCACGATTACACTTTCATGTTGTCCGCTTAAATGCAGAATATTCTCGTGATAGTCCATTAAAATCAGGCTTAAATTCTTGTCGGAATTCATGCGCTGCACATTTTCATAAATGGTCTGATTAACGGTAGATAAAAATTTAATCGGATTAGTTTCCCCATTAATCAGTAAAGTGCGGATTGCGGTTTGTACCATCAACATAATTACACCGCTTTCTAAGCCATGTCCTGTGACATCACCGATCCCAATTTTGATATGTCCATCCTGTTGCAGTACATCATAATAATCACCACCCACTTCATCCGCAGGCTCCATAAATCCCACAATATCCAGTGCTTTAATACTGTTTAATTCTTTAGTTTTGGGTAATATCATCTCCTGTAAACGTTTGGTTACCGCTAGTTCAGCACTCATGCGCGAATTTTCTGCAGTTAGCTGCTGATTTAAAGAGTTAATTTCCCGATTAGCTGCAACTAATTCACTGGTTCTGGCTGCGATGATCTCCTCTAGGTTTTTATTCACTTGATCTAGTTGAAGATAAGCTTGATCCTTCAGAACCACCTGTTCTTGGAGCTTTTCTGCTGCCCTATTATTTTCAGTAACCAGTGTTAATACAGCGATCGTCGTTACGGAGATCACACCCATAAATAATTGCAGTAACAAAAGGGAATTACTCTGGCGTGATACTTGATAAAAAATCCCAGTTTGATAGGCTGTACTAATAGCTGCAACCATAGCAGTAGCCGTAACCATGCAGGTTGTAACTTTGGCACCAAACCGCAAAGCTGTCCATAATAGAGGTGGCAATAATAAATATTCAATCGGCTGCCCATCTATAAGTGCCAGATAGGAGATGATGATTAAGCTCAGTACCGTGACCAGTAACTCTTTGAGATCAAATTGATGTCGCAGTTTTAATCCAGACCACCATACTAGGGTTAAAGGCGCAAATACTAAAACCCCGACAGCATCACCTACCCACCAACTTAATGTCACATTCCAGTAAATATCCGATGTAATTAATCCTGCCTGCAATACATTCAAAGTGCCTAGTAATGCTTGAATTAGGGTGCCACTACAAGTAATGGCGATTACAAATCCAACAAAATGTTTAACATAACCCAAAAAATAATTGGTGCGATTGAAATATAAAACTAATGTTGTTGATACCAAAGCCCCGATCGCTGGCACAATTCCCGCCACAAGCGCAAACAAAATCGGTGCCTTAATGATCAGAAAACTATTTAATGCTGCTCCGCAAAATACCCCAAATGCTCGTGATCGCCCCCGTGCTAATAATGCCCCCACCGCAATACCCGCCGCAGGAAAAACTGGCGCACCTAGTAAGGATTGGGGTAATTGAAAGACTAAGGTACAAACGCCTAGATAAAGGGCAGCAATCATCCCGTTATCAATGCACCAAGAACTATTAATAGATTTTCTAAGCATAAGGAATTCAAGAGCAGTTTAATGACGATAGCGTAACAACAACTACCAGAATATTTTATTGATGCCTATATTACTTCCAGACATATACCAAAACGAAAAAGATGCCACCAGAAGCCTTAGTAGTTTTGACACAACTACAACTATGATGACACCTACTAAATTTTTTCAGAATATCTTTAGAGGATTTTTGAATTATCTATCTAGTTTGTGCCTACTTCAGGGGAGGAGTAGCAGTAACTATAACTAAATTATCAGGATGGAGTAATTCCCTAGCCGCAGCATTAACCTCTTCTAAGCTTACAGCTTTTACCTTACGGGGAAACTGATAAAAATCTCCCACAGGTAACCCAAATACTTCATCACTTAAAACTGAACTAGCTACACTTTCGGGCTTGGAAATATCCACAGGGAAACTATTGATCAAGCTGGCTTTTGCGGCTGTGAGTTCCGATGATGTAATCCCTTTAGCATGGACAGATTTCAAAATTTCCAAGGCACTGGCGATCGCCCGTTGGGTATCTTGAGGATTGGTTTGCATTTGAACAACAAATTGCCCCGCTCCCTGTCCCGCTTGGAAATAGCTATAAACTCCGTAGGTTAGTCCTTGGCGATCCCTAAGTTCTGTGCCTAATCTGCTAGATAAAGTATCTCCACCTAAAACTTGATTTAACACCAACGCAGCATAATAGCGGCGATCGCTTCGGGAAATACTAGGATGACCAATTAGGGTTACAGCTTGAGTTTTCCCGTTTAAGGTTAGTTGATCGGATTCAGGCTGGGGTAGGGACACCGATGTATATTTCAATTTCTGGGGCTTACCACTTGATTTCCAGTTAGCAAATTCTTTAATTAATAGCTCTTTCACCGTTTTAGGATCAAAATCACCTAATAAAGTCAAAGTGGTAGTATCAGGGCGATAGTAAGACCTATAGAAATTCAGCACATCTTGGCGGGCGATCGACTTAAGGCTGGCTTCAGTCCTCATCGCAAAGTATGGATGTCCCTTAGGAAACAGCTTTTGTTGAAAAGTCCGTCGGGCTAAACTACCCGGATTATCTAATTCTGACTTAAGACTAACTAAATTGCGTTTGAGGCTTAGTTCCAGTTCATTTTCAGGGAAAGTGGCATTTTGTAAGACATCACCCAATTGTTGAATAATTACGGGTAAATCCGTGGTTAAAAATACCGATGACAGATTAACTCCTTCTCGACTGGCAGAAAATCCGAGGCTAGTTCCACGATCTTCAAAGATTGAGGCGATCGCCAAGGCATCTTTAGTCTTAGTTCCATTTAAAAGGTTTTGAGCAGTTAAACTCGCCAGTCCTGCTTTTGCTTCCGTATCAAATCCCGTACCAGCTTTAATTTCACCCACTAGAGTCACGGTCGGACTGCTGCGATCGCTTTGCAAAAGAATAGTTAAGCCATTGGGCAACTTAAATTTTTCAGGTTTATCAGGGTTACGATTCGGTTCGTTAGCAGCTACAGTACTTGAGGGTAAATATTTAGCAACTTCTTCAGGATCAACGGGAGTGCCAGAAGTATAGCTAGTTAAAGTACTAGTAGCATTACCCGTATTGGCAGTGGCAACAATGGCTGTGGGTTCAAAAAATCCTAAAATGCGTTTTTCAGGATTTAAGTACTGATTTGCTACCCTTTGGACATCAGCAGTGGTAACTTTTTTGACATCGGCTAAATAGCGATCGCTATACCTATAGTCCAATGCCACGGTTTGGTTATAGCCTAATTGACTGGCTTGGGAACTCACGTCTCTGTTACCGAGAATATAGCCCGTTTGCAGTTGAGTTTGGGCGCGATTTAATTCTTCAGGTGAAACCCCCTTGGTTTGGAGCTTGGTAATTTCTGCTAATAAGACCTTGTCAATGGATTCTAAAGACTTACCTTGGGCAGCCGTAGCATTGAAAATGTACCAACCGGGTTCAATCATGGTTGAAGCACTACCACTATAGCTACTGACTAAACCAGTTTGTTGTAAAGCCTGATAAAGTCGAGAATTTCTACCCGCCGTTAGTACCGTATCCATCACATCAATGGCGGCAATATCTGGATGCCCAACGGGAGGTAAGGTAGGATATACCGCCTGCAAAAATGCCACACTGCCCGGTTCTTTCAAAACAATGGGATTACCCGTAAATGCGGGTGGAGTATAGGTGGCAGTCGCCTCAATAAATTTAGGTACAGGGGGAGATTGAATCTTCCCAAAGATATTTTCAATTTTTTTCAGGAGTGCCTTAGTCTCAAAATTCCCAACTACCACTAAAGTGGCATTATCAGGGCGATAGTAAGTTTGATAATACTTCTGCACTTGGTCGGGGCTAAATGCCTCTACATCACTTCTATAGCCAATTACGGGCGCACCATAGGTACTATTGGGAAAAGCTGCTGCCATTACCTGCCGATATAGACGAGTGCTGGGATTATTATTACCACCATCTAGTTCCGATAGAACCACAGTTCGTTCACTTTTTAGTTCGGTGGCTCCTGCCACGGTATTAACCATGCGATCGGCTTCTAGTACTAATAAAGATTCCAGCTTATCGCTGCTAACCGTACCAAAATAGGCGGTCATATCATAGCTAGTAAAAGCATTGGAACTGCTACCTAAAGCACTAAATAATCGACCAAACTGAATGGGACGATCCTTGGTTCCCTTAAACATTAAATGCTCTAATTGGTGAGAAATCCCTGTAATTCCCGGCTTTTCATTGCGAGAACCGACTCGATACCATACTTGGACAGTGGCAACGGGGGCAGTGTTAATTTCTTTGGTTAATACAGTTAATCCATTTTTAAGTACGGTCTTGGTTACACCTTCGGTTAGGGTATCGCCAGGAACTGGGCTGGAGTTAAGATTTTTTGATTCGGGCTTGAGGGGGAATGTCATTATGGGGTGATGGGGATTAATAATCGCCGCTTGCGCTGAACTATCTAAAAAATTACTTGCTAAATTGCCTACAAAATTACTAGTTAATGATATGGGGAGACTTAAAACTAAAATTAGGGCGATCGCCACACTCAAAACGGAATTCATAAATCTTAGCTAGTTTATTACCTGAATATTATAGCTTTCATGATGAATCTCTAAGGTCTAGCTTTTGAAGTGTATGAGGTTGGTTTTTGCCTCTAAGCTGACAATGGCTTTAAAACTCATAAAGAGAGGATTTAGAAATTTTTTACTCGACTATATATATTAGAAGCAGATGTCAAAGGTTTTAATTTACTTTTTCCAGATATTTGATTTTAACTTGTCTACTCATATCTAACTTCATCTTAGAAATGCTTATTGATTCTTCCAAGTCCTTAAATGAAATAGTCATACTTCTATTACTAAGCCATTTTGTCTCAACTTTACTGCTACAGCTAACAAAGAATATATCCTTAGGATTCTTAATACTATTCTCAGTGATCTCAAGTTTTGCTAATGAAGTATTGATACTCACGCGAGTACTACACCAACCTGCTGCCCCTCCGCCTGAAGATATATATACAGTTGCTACAAAATCATGATCGGGAGAAGTTGAGGTGCTGATGACTTTATAATTGCTTATATGATCGCTTGCCATTAAATGATCGATTGCAAGTTTTAATCCAAAAATTGTAACGAAAGGTGCAACCGCTGTTAAAACACCCAAAATAAAGAATTTTATACCCAAATAATTAGGTTGATTATCTATTTGGTTCTTCAACTATGTCTGGCTCCTCATGGTTTTTCAATTAACTAATTACGGCTATAAATCCAGAAATATCCGAAGGCGATCGCTAATGTGGCAAATCTAACATTGGTCAGTCCTAGCCTGAGATTATTGTATTCCACCGTCATTTTTTGTATATGTATGTACCCATTACCTGAAGTTGATAAGAAGCATCGTAATAACTATGGGAGAAATAATGTATTAGCAGAAAAGTAGTGATTTTGAGGGCATAATAGTTAAAAAATAAAAATAATATCTCAGCAATGGCTCCCTTTGATCAGCGATCGCCCAACCAACAACTTTTACCCTTAACTGCCAAAACTAATGCTAATGATCACCTAGAAATAGGCGGTTGTGATGTGGTGGAACTAGTAGAACAGTATGGTTCACCTTTATATATTTTAGATGAACTTAGTCTCCGCACCGCCTGTCAGCAATATCGTGATGGGTTTAAATCCTATTATCATGGGGAATCTCAGGTAATTTATGCCTCTAAAGCTTGGAACTGTTTGGCGATTTGTGCGATCGTTGCTTCCGAAGGACTGGGTATAGATGTGGTATCAGGGGGGGAGCTATATACAGCACTCCAAGCAGGTGTTAAGCCCGATGTCATCTATTTACATGGTAATAATAAATCCGAATCGGAATTAGAATATGCGATCGCCACTGGCTGCACTGTAATTATTGACAACTGGCTAGAGCTAAAAAATGCCAGTAATCTGGCACAAAGTCTGGGTAAGTCCCCACGGATCATGCTGCGAATTACCCCTGGCATCGAATGTCACACCCACGAGTATATTCAAACAGGACACCTAGACAGTAAATTTGGCTTTGACCCCACAGAAGTAGAATCAGTCTTTGCATTTCTCTCCAATCAAACCCTATTGCAATGTGTGGGTATTCATGCCCATATTGGTTCCCAAATTTTTGAACTACAACCCCATCAAGACCTAGGGGCGGTGATGATTTCATGGTTTAAAATCGCTAGCAACTATGGATTAAACCTCACAGAGTTAAATATTGGCGGTGGATTGGGCATTAGTTACACCGAATCCGATGATCCCCCTAGCATTACCGAATGGGTAAAAACCGTTAGCAATAGTGTGATCACAGCCTGTGAAGCTCAAGGTTTAGCTTTACCCAAACTAATTTCCGAACCGGGGCGATCGCTAATCGGAACCGCCTGTGTTACTGCCTATACCATTGGTAGCAATAAAACCGTCCCCCAAGGGCGTACTTACATCACCATTGATGGTGGTATGTCGGATAATCCTCGACCAATTACCTATCAGTCCAAATATTTAGCGATGGTTGCTAATCACATGAGTACTGAAGCGGATCAAGTGATCACGATCGCAGGTAAACATTGTGAATCAGGGGATATTTTAATTAAAGATATTAAACTGCCCAAAACTAACCCAGGAGATATTCTGGTAGTTCCCGCCACCGGAGCATACAACTACAGTATGGCTTCCAACTATAACCGTATCCCTAAACTGGCTGCTGTTTTAGTAGATGCTGGTACTGCTAACCTTATTCTCAAGCGTGAAACCTATGCAGATTTGATTCGTCAGGATGTGCTGCCAACTAAACTACAGTAAATACTCACATTTAGTAATTTAGCTAAGGAATTTAACTTAGTAATTTATGAGTAAAATTCAGTGAAATTTGGTAGTTAGGATTGTTTAAGAGCATTGTCTGAAGAGGGATTTGGATGCAGTGGTTAATCAATATAGTCTCCGATCCGATTGTCTTAACGTTAAGGGCAATCGATCTTTTAGCTGTATTGATAGTTGTTTATCTGATTTTGGCACTAACGGTTGATCGCCGTACTCTGCTAATGGTCAGAGGATTTATCGTGATCTTATTCATCGATATTATTAGTAGTCGTTCAGGTTTACAATTACTTACCTTTGTCCTAGATAAGCTTTTGATTGGGGCATCGGTCTCAATGGCAGTACTGTTGCAAACGGAACTCAGGCGATTCCTAGAGCAGTTAGGGCGAGGAAATTTGGTGGGATTAGTCAAACCCTCTCGACGCAGTCCCATTAAAGCTGACAGTGTCATTGAAAAATTACTGGAAGCGGTGCTGGAACTATCTCAAAATCGAACAGGTGCCTTAATCTTAATTGAAACAGGTGAACCGATCGAAGAACATGAATTCTCAGTATCGGGGGTAAGTTTAAATGCGACCTTATCTAAGGAACTTCTACAAACTATTTTCCAGACCTCAACCTTACTCCATGATGGGGCAGTGTGGGTTCGAGAAGAGCGGATTCTGGCGGCGGGGGTTATTTTCCCCATATCTGATCGCTATGCCTCACGGGAAATTGGGACTAGGCACAGAGCAGCCATGGGAATTACCGAGCGTGTATCTAACTGCTTTTGTATAGTCGTATCCGAGGAAACTGGATCAATTGCGATCGCAGACCAAGGCAGCCTAGATCGTCCTATTACTAGTAGTAAACTTAGGGAAGTCTTAGAGGTAAAATTAGCAACGAAGCGACCTGTAACTATCGCTGGCAAAACTGGATTTAACGACCTGCGTAAGATGCTGGGATGGCAATCTATATTTAATCAAAAATCTTCAAGGAAAAAATGACCGCTAAGCTACTGCATACCCTACCATCAGATTTAGACCAAGCAAGGTTACCCCGTCATGTGGCAGTAATTATGGATGGCAATGGACGCTGGGCAAGGCAAAAGGGATTGCCTCGGATTATTGGTCATCGTCAAGGGGTTGATGCCTTAAAGGATTTACTGCGATGTTGTAAAGATTGGGGGATTAAAGCTTTAACTGCCTATGCTTTTTCTACGGAAAATTGGGGCAGACCCACAGAAGAAGTGGATTTTCTCATGATCTTATTTGAGAGAATTTTACGCCGAGAACTGGCAGAAATGTGCAGAGAAGGTGTGCGAATTACCTTTGTGGGGGATTTAGCATCGCTACCAACTTCTTTGCAAGCAGAGATTAAAGAGTCTATGGCAGCAACGGTTAACAATCAGTCAATTCATTTCACTGTTGCCATTAATTACGGGAGCCGTCATGAAATTATCAAAGTTTGTCGCCAACTAGCACAAGCAGTGCAAATTGGAGAAATTAAACTGGAACAAATTGATGAAGCTCTATTTCAACAACATCTTTATACATCTGGAGAAATTGATCCCGATTTTTTGATTCGTACCAGCGGCGAAATGCGTTTAAGTAATTTTTTACTATGGCAAATCGCCTATACCGAGATTTACTTTACTCCAACCCTATGGCCCGATTTTGATCGGAGTGAATTTCATCAAGCTTTACTGGACTATCAAGGGCGCGATCGCCGATTTGGTAAAGCCTAAATCTCTACCCTAAAATCAAAGCTATTCTGTTTCCCCACCCTGAAGCTTCAACAGAAAATAACCAAAACCAATGCCCACGGGAATCAAAACCATGCACAATACAATTGCATTTACTAGTTCACCCATTTTTATCTACCTCTTAAAAATTACAAACGAAAATATAAATGAAAATACAAGTTAAGTTTATATTAAACCAGTACCTGCTCCACAAGTGATTCCTACCCGTAACGCATTTAACTACCCCATTTAGCTATGTATGCAAGTTTATAATCTACTCAAATTTAGCCTTTTAGGAATACTGCTGCTGTCCCCATCGGTCAATGCCCAACCTATACCTACGAAAAAATCAGTAGTCCTATTTCAAGACCTAACCCTTACTCCTAAATTCACCCATGATCCCCAGGTACTTCAAGGTATTAGCGGTGGTGGCGAAGCAACCACAAAAATTTCTGGTAGAGCTAAAACCGAAACAGGTGAATGTATAGGCTTTGTCGATGCCTTGCCAGACCATAAACTTACTCTAACTGGAAACTTCAAGTTTTTAAACCTTAAGGTCTTAAGCCCTGGAGATACCGTTTTACTGATTAAAGGTCCAGGTGGAAGTTGGTGTAGCGATGATACTAATGGACGTAACCCAGCGATCGCCGGTGAATGGCTTAAGGGGACTTACGAAATTTGGATTGGCTCATACGATATTAATGCTTCCTATCCCTATTTACTCCAAGTTACAGAGAAACCCTAATCAGTAACTCTAAGGATCGCATCTAGCATTCCCGGAAACCTTTGGTCTAAATCTTGCTTGCGTAAAGAATTAATGCCTTGGGTACCCTCAGCTCGAGTCAGAATTACACCCGCATCTCTGAGTACCTTAAAGTGATGAGATAGTGTGGATTTAGCGATCGCCGACTTAAACACAAATGAGCAACAGGTCATTTCCTCTTTTTCTGCCAGACTTTTGACAATTTGCAATCGGGTGGGATCGCTTAAGGCATAGAGTACAGAGGTTAGGGATATTTGCTCTAGGGTCGGGAAGGTCATTTTACGCATAAGTTGCATTATTCCATAAAATCCCTCTGATTTTTATGGTTCCTAAACTTATCAATTCCTGTACAGCAATTTGCTAGTTACGAATCCAGCCATTAATCGTAAACCGACTATCAAGAAAAGCCTGTGAAGGACAAGTTACAGGCAGCACCTCATGCATATAGTAGCTAGGGAAAAAGACAATACTATTATTTTGAGGCTGAACAGTCTTATAGGTACTAGCAGCAACGTAGCTATTGTTAGCAATTTGACTGTCGTATAGGACTAACTCCCCGCCCGTAAAAGCTTTGGGTTCCCGATAAAAATAATAGACAAAGGTCAAAACTCGATTGGCGCAGTCAGGGCTACCATTATCGTTATGAATTTTGTAATAGTTGCCATGATTATGCATAGTTAGCTGGATTTCAATGCGGCTTGGGGTAAAACTATCTATGCGTAAATAGGTCTGGATATAGGGGGAAATGGCATTAATCCGATTTTTGATAATTTCGGCAAACTCTGGGAAATTATGCAACACCTGTGATCGCCGATAGTCTGGATCATTGGCAGAATTAGCAGAAGGGACAAAGTACTGTTCTTGCGATCGCACAAACGCCAGTAATTTCTCATGCTGTGCCGCCGTTAAAAAGTTTTCAACCCAAGCATACTCAGAGGAAATAATCTTACCTTCTTCCAAAACTGATACAGATGGAGAGGCTTGAAGTTGTTGCTGTTTAGGCATCGAAACAATTTCGGGAGTTGGCTCGGAAATTTGTCGATCAAAAATCCTCCACAGTTTAGTACTACCCTGACGCGTAACTTGGGAGATCGTAAAATTACGCCAAGCAAAGCTATAGTTGGGCTCTTGCCCATTTAGTATTTCTAACTCTGCACTATCAAAGCTTAGGAGGTTACATAGTTCATCGGTAGTAATCCAGTAACCAGATTCGGCAATTTGCTTCACCAAATTTAGGTGCTTGATCAGGGCATCAATTTTACTGAAATTTGTTTTATCCAGATGGTGTTTCTGCATGGTCTCTAGTTAGGCTTAAATCAAAGGTTCTAAAGTGGGTTGGCGGCAATCTTATGTGGAAATCTAGGCAAAATCCTAAATTTAAAGTTTAGATAAATCGCTGCAAAACTTCAGCAGTTAGGGCAGATGTGGTTTCCCATCGAAATTGCTTGGCTCTAATTAATCCTAAGTTTCTAAGCTGGGAACGTAAACTAGCCGATTCTCCAATCGTTTGCATGCTATCAGCGATCGCCCCCACGTTATAGGGATCAATTAAAATTCCTGCATCTCCAACTACTTCTGGCAAAGAAGATAAATTGGAAGTAATCACAGGTGTGCCACAAGCCATAGCCTCTAAAACTGGTAATCCAAAGCCTTCCCATAAACTCGGAAATACTAAGGCGATCGCCCCTCGGATTAGGTCTGGTAATTGGGCGTAGGTCACATAGTCTATGAACTTAACTAAGCTGGATATGCCTAATGCTTGAGCTTGGGTGTGTAAATCTGGGGTAAAACGGCGATCGCTAGCCCCCGCAATCCACAGTTGATAATCTTGATGATTTTTCAAAGAAGCAAAGGCAGCAATCAATCGTTCCAGATTTTTATAGCGATCGTGGCGACCCACATAGAGAAAGTAAGGAATCTTGGGTGACAGAACAACATCTTGTTCATAAAAATGGAGGTGGTCATAGGCAAGTAAAATCGGCGTAATTTTTGCAGATGGAATATTAAAAAAGCTGCTAACGTCCTTGGCTGTAGCTTCAGAATTACAAATAATATGTTCCGCCTGATTCAAAACTAAAGGTACCCAAAAGCGATAGTAATAGGTTAAAGAGGATGACCATCGGGGAAATCTCACAGGAATGATGTCATGGATCGTAACTACATAACGACATTTAGTAAATATAGGAGCTTCAGCCACAGGTGAAAAAAGTAGATTTGATCTAAGCTCTTGATAAATCTTTGGTAATTGCCATTGTGTCCAAGCTAATCTGGCTGCATGTCCTCTTGTGCCTTGGATCGGGGTCATGGTGTCGGGAATCAAATAATATTTTGATGAGTCAAGGCATAATTGGGAAAATGATGCTAAAGCAGGCTTAGATATAAGTAAAGTTGAATCAAGCGATCTCCCTAAATAATTACAGAGATTTTTAGCATAAACACTTATGCCCGTTGGCTTTGATGATAAAAAAGATAGGTTAATGAGCAAAGATTTACTTTAATTATCAGGACAGATTCTTGTTTAGAAATACAATTTTTTGATCAAGGCTTTCAAACCCAGATTAATTATGGCTCAAGAAATACCAAAATAAATCTAACTGATTATTAGTCAAGATTGGTTTGCTAAGTTTCAGCTAATTTTATCGATCGCTGCTTCTACTTTTG